>JAEZDP010000019.1 GCA_023418055.1 Acidobacteriota bacterium | reverse complement strand
CAGGCAGGCCGAGTCTGCGCGCGACGCGTCGCCCTCTTGCCCGGCTGACGGTCGTCCAGGTATGGGCGCGCGCCTTCAGGGACCGGCCCGTGCCTGCGTGTTCGCACGCGCGGGCCATGGCAAGGGCCAGCTGCTCGCGACGGGCACTCGCCGTCACGGCCAGGTCGGCATGACGATGGGAGCCCGTGTCGGCCAGGCGGGCCCGACGTGCCTGCAGGGTCTGGAGCACGTGAAGATCCGCGGTCTGGCGCGCCGCCAGCAGCGTCGAGCGCACCGGACGTCGCTGGCCGAGCCGGTCGAGCCTGCCGTTGCGCTGTGCGAGCCGCCGCGGCGACCACGGCACGTCGAGATGGACCACCAGACGGCACCGCTCGTGCAGGTTGAGGCCCTCGGCGGCGGCATCGGTGGCCAGCAGCAGATCGGCGTCGCCGTGCCTGAAGGCGTCCATCGACTGCCGTCGCTGTTCGTCGGTCTGCGCGCCGAAGAGGCACGTGGTGCGCCGGTGACGGCCGAGAGCTCGGCGCACGGCCCGCAAGGTGTCGGCATATTCGGTGAACACGAGCACCGGCTCGCGGCACCGTCGGAGATAGCGCCCCAGCCATCGCACCTTGCTGCCTTCGTCGTCGCAGGCCCGGGCGGCGGCCAGCACCGCGTGCAGCGTCAGGCGTTCGGCCGCCACGTCGTGCCACGCCGGCTGCCTGATCCACGTGTCGTCTGCCTCGAGTTCGTCGTCGAGCGGAAGGCTTGGCTGGCAGTCGCCCGAGGTGGGCGCAAGGCCGAGCACGTCGAGGCGCCGGACGAGAGACACCACGAGCGCGTGGGTGGACGAACAGGCTCGGCGCCTGAGCAGCAGGGCCGCCAGTTGACCGCCGTCACCACGGTCGTCGGCAGCCGCGCGCGCGACGTACGCGTCCAGATGATGGTGCACCGCGCGTTCCGCGGTCGTGGCTCGCGTCCACGCGACACGCTGCCGCAAGGGTGGCCTTGCCACCGCCTCCGCTCCTCGTGCGATGACGAGGATGCGGTCGTCCTGCCCGGTGCGCCGGCCCGTGTCGAGCAACTGGCGATCCTGCGCGTCCGTTCCGCTGAACGGCGTGGCCGTGAGCAGCAGCAAACGGCTTGCGCAGGCGGCGATGCGGTTGACCGCGCTGCGCCGCACCTGACCACCGGCGAGCTGGTGTGCTTCGTCGACGACCAGCAGGTGCCACGCGCAGCGCACGATGAGGGCCGTCACTTCGGGCAGGCGCAGCGTGTCGATGGACATCAGGCACGTCTCGCCGGGGAGGGCCGGTGCTGCGCCCGGGCGTTCATGCGTGCGGTCGCCGAGCAGGCGGCTGTCGAGCCTGGTCGCCCGTATGCCGACGCGGCTCTCGAGTTCTTCGTCCCATTGCGTCAGCAGGCCGGCGGGGACGATGACGAGCACTCGTGCGGCCGCCATCCTCGCCTGCACCTCGCGTACGGCGAGTGCCGCCTGCACCGTCTTGCCCATCCCCACATCGTCGGCAAGCAGCACACGGCGGACGCGGCCAGAGAGCAGGGCCATGGTGGGGACCAGCTGAATGGCGTGGCGCGCGAGGGCAGGCGTGGGCCACGGCGCCAACAGGTCGTCGCCCGGCGGTCGCGCCGCGAGGCGGCCGAGGCCGTGCGCCCAGGCGCGCGGCGAGAGACGGCGCGGTCCGCGTGTGACCGAGTGCACGACGTCCGGAGGCGTGAACACGCGCATGCCCGTGCATGACCCGGCACGCGGGTCGGCAGGCTGGAGGTCGAGCAGGGCGGCGATGAACGTGTCCGCATCAGCAGGATGGGCGACACGCGAGTCGTCCACACCCCGCAGCCACCAGTGACGCTTTCGGCATTCGACCAGCACCGGCGCATCGGGCCGGGACGTCTGCAGGATCTGCACTCGTCACCTCCGGCGCACCGTGCGGAAAGTGCCATGCCACCGGCGGATATTGCCGGATGTGGGCGCAATTCACGCGCGAGCGCGCAACTGGTGGTGGAGGAGTGGCAAACGCAGTGCCAGGGGACGTCTCGGTGGACCGCGTTACTGCGAGGGCGGGCGTCGGACGAGACGCACCCTCGTCGCGCCGAGGTGACTGCGCGGGTCATCGTCGAAGGCGCCCACGAGCGGGTGCGTGGACAGCAGCCGCTGCACCTGTGCGCGCTGCACGCCGCGGCCACGGCCATGCACCAGGCGCACCTCGGTCAGGCCCTGTTCGGCTGCAGCTTCGAGATAGGCGTCCACCACGTCGGTGACGTCGCGCGGGGCGAACGCGTGCAGATCGAGTTCGCCGTCGATAGGCACCGCGTGAGGAGGATCGTCCTGCGTCACCGCTCGGCTTCGTGCGTGACCGTGATGGTCGACCGGATGCCGCCGCGGGGCGTGAAGGCTCCGATGACCTTCATGCGTCGAGGGGCGCACGAGGCCACCAGGTCGTCGAGGATGGCGTTGGTCACCGCCTCGTAGAAGATGCCCTTGTTGCGGAAGTCGAGCAGGTAGTACTTCAGCGACTTCAGCTCGAGGCACTGCGCGTCCGGCGTGTAGATGATGGTAATCTCGCCGAAGTCGGGCAGCCCCGTCTTGGGGCACATCGACGTGAACTCGGGACACCGGATCTCGATCTCGTAGTCGCGGCTCGCTTGAGGATTGGGGAAGGTCTCGACGGTGGTGCCACTCATGACCTCGAGTGTAGCAGCCGGATCGCGCGAGGCCCCGATTTTGCGTGATTGACACGCTTTGGGCGACTCGCTAGCATACCGACCACTTGCCCAGCCCGTGAACGCCGGACGCGCACGGCGGATATCGGCATTCTCTGACAGAACGCGCGTCACAATTCTTTGGGGGAGAAGCGGATGGCCACGGCTACGAAACTGACCAAGTCTGCACTCTTTGCGCACTTCGCCGACAAGTTCGAAGTCAAGCGCACTGAAGTGCGCGAGTGGTTCGACGAACTCGCGGCACTTGCGGAGAAGGAAATCAAGCGCTCCGGCGAGTTCACGCTGCCGGGCGTGGTCAAGCTGACCGTCCGGAAGAGCAAGGCTCGCACCGGGCGCAACCCTGCGACCGGACAGGAGATCAAGATTCCTGCAAAGACGCGCGTGAAGGCGACCGTGGTCAAGGCCATGAAGGACGCCGTGATGCCGCGCAAGTAGCCCCTCCGTGCGGAGGCCGCACGACGGCCGCCGAGGGCGCGCGGGTTCCATGCGAACCCAGCCTGCCGCCCGGTCGACCCTGCCAGGGGCTCATCCCCGGCGGGGTCGATGTGTCAGTGGGCCGTGACGCTTTCGTCAGGCGTCGACGCCGGCAGCTCGACGACGAAGTGCGTGCCGACGCCGACCTCGCTTTCCACCCACAGACGCCCGCCCATCTCTTCGACGGTCTTCTTCGAGATCGCCAGGCCCAGCCCGAGGCCGCGACGTTTCGTGGTGACGAAGTCCTCGAAGATGGCGCGGAGGCGGTCGCCGGGGATGCCGCACCCCGTGTCGCGCACGTGCAGGCGCACGGTGTGCGCGTCGCCGTCCACCTCCACCGACACGCGCCCTCCAGGTGCGGTCGCCTGCAGCGCGTTCAGCACGAGGTTTCTCATCACCCGTAAGAGCGCGAACAGGTCGCCCTCGAGCTGACGCGGACGCTCGTCGTGCGTCACGGCCTCGAGCGCGATGCCTGCCACCTGGGCCTGGGTCGCCATCCGTTCGACCACGTCGTGTGCGAGCTTGTGCGCATCCACCGGAAAGCGCTCGAGCGGAATGGGGCGGGCGAGGTTGCGCAGGTCTTCGAAGGTCCGCTGGATCGTGCCGAACTCGCGCTTGACGAGGCGTCCGAAGCTGGCGCGGTACTCGGCGTCGTCGTACATCTGCAGAATCAGCTTGCAGTTGTTGTTGATGTTCTGGATGGGGTGCGAGAGGTCGTGCACCAGCCCCGCTGCGATGCGTCCGAACATCGCCTGTCGCTCCTGGCGGATCGCCGCCTGCTGCAGCGTGCCGAGTCTGTCGGCCATGCCGTTGAACGCGTCGCCCAGCTGACGGAACTCGTCGTCGCGTTCGATGCGCACCCGCTCGTCCAGTCGTCCCCGGCCAATCGCGTCGATGCCGCGCAGCAGGTCGTGAATGGGGCGCAGCAGCGACCGGCCAGCCGAGATGCCGATGGCGATGTTGGCCAGCAGCGCCAGCCCCACGAAGAGCAGCAGCGTGGCCGAGAGCCGACGCGACGCCGCGAAGGCCTCGTCGGTGGGCTGCTCGAGGAGCAGGCGCCAGTTGACGGGCGCCACGGGTGCGGCCACGGCGAGACGGGCGTCGCCGCGCGGCGCCTCGTAGATCGCGTGGGTTGGAGGCTCGTCGGACAGCAGCGGGTGACTGACCAGGCCATCGCCGCGTGCCACGCGCGCCTTGCCGCCGCGGCTGCCGTCGGCAATCAGCCGCCCGCGCTCGTCCGCGAGCGCCGCATAGCCGTTGGCTCCCACCTTGATGTCGTCCACGATGCGCCAGATCGTTTCGAGGCGGAGTTCCGCGACGAGATAGGCCGAGCGCTCGTCCCGCAGACGCAGGGTGACCTGCGTGCGGGGCAGCAGGTCCTCGTCCACCTCCACGGGGAGGATGGCGAGCGTACCGGGCGGCGTGCCCATCAGCGGGCGCAGCGTCGACGCGCCGAGGCGGCTCGAGGCGATGAGACGGCCGTCGCCGTCAAACAGCGCCAGCTCACGGAACTCGGGCAGGTCGAGCATGTAGTTGCTGAGCACGCGGTTCTGCTGCCACGTCTGCAGCCCGGTGCCCTGCAGGTCGGCGCCCGCTGCGCGCAGCAGGTTGAAGCTGCTCTCGATGAAGAGCGTCACCGACTCGGCACCGCGCGCCACGAGCGCCTGGTGGTTGGCGATCACGGAATCGCGCGTCGACGACTCGACGGTGCGCCAGGCGACGATGCCGAAGATCAGCAGGGGCACGAGCGCCGCCGTCGTCACGAGCAGCGTCATCCGGCGGGTGATGGGAATCACGGTTCGTTCCCGCCGGTCCGCGGACTCCACTGCGGCAGCGTGCCGAGGATGTCGCGGCCGGGCGTGGGCGGCACGACGAAACGACGGCCGACGGCCCGCGCCATCTCCTCCCACACCAGGAAGACGGCGGGCGGGTCGTCGAACAGCACGCGCTGCAAGGCCGGCAGGGCGTCGCGCAGGGCCTCGTCGCTGTGGGCGCGCCGCACGGCCTCGGCGGCCTCTTGCGCGGCGGTGTAGCCGTGGTCGAAGTCACGGGCAAGGTCGTGGCGACCCCACATGGCAAACACCGCGTTCAGGCCATGGCCCGACATCACCGTCACGAGGAACGTCTCGTAGTCGCCGGCGCCCAGGCGGGTGGCGAACTCGAGGCTTGGCACGGCCTCGATGACGAGATCGATGCCGACGTCGGCATAGGCCCGTCGCACCCGAAGCGCCACGCGCTCGAGGCGGGGGACGTCGTCCATGATGAGGCACGTGAGGCGCAGGCGGGACGGCCGGCCGTCTGCACGATTGACGGGCCGGAAGCCTGCACCGTCGAGCAGCCTCCGCGCCAACTCGCGGTCGAAGATGTGCGGCTGCATCGAGGCATCAGCGGCCCAATGCCGGGGCCACACCTGCGTGGCCGCGGCGAGGCCGCGCCCACCGAAATCGCGCGTGAGCAGGTCGGCTCGGTCGACGGCATGGTTCAACGCGAGCCTGACGTCGCGCTGCCGCAGCGCGGGATGGCGCACGTTCAGCCCGAGCGTCACGACGAACGGGCGCAGGAAAGGGCGCACCTCGATGCCGTCAGCCTGCTCGAGAAACGGACGTGCCTCTCCCGACACCTCGTGCAGCAAATCGATCTCGTCGCGCATCAACGCCGACCACGCCGCGCGAGGGCTCTCGTACCGCCGGAACATCACGCGATCGATTGCCGTGGGGGCCGTGGCCGAGTTGCTGCTGGCCGGCAGCGTCGGCGCCGACGTGCTGCCGAGGGAAACGTCGCCGGGGAGGAAGGGTCCGGCCGGCACGGCCCGCGTCAGCGTCAGCGCCTCGAGCAGCAGGCTGGATGGCTGGCGCAGGTGCACTCGCAACGTGCCGGGGTTGACGACTTCGAGACGGTCGACGTCGAGCAGGCCGGGAAGCGGGTCGCGGTCGATCTGCTCGCGGATCACACCGGCGACATCGTCGGCGGTCACGACGCGCCCGTCGTGGCGCCGCACGTCGGGCACGAGCGTGAACACCCACGACATGCCGTCGGCGGCGGGCGTCCACGACTGCAGGAGGCCTGGCGTAGGGCGGCCGTCCGGACCGGTGCCGACCAGCACCTGGTTGGTGAGGATGCGGACCAGCGGGCCGACGTCGGTGTGCGCGCTCGACAGGCCGATGGTCAGCGGGATGCGGCCGGGCGGCGCGACGGGCCTGGACGGCGACTCTCCGCAGGAGACCAGCGCCGCGAGACAGACTCCCGCCCACCACAGCGAGGCGCGTGGCCGTCCGCGGGATGTGCCGTCACGGGCACGGAGATGGCGGCGACTCGGAAACACGGAGCGACGCGTCGGCCACGCGAGCCGTGACCGTCACGTCGCAGACATGTATCACGAACCGAGCGCTACTTGTCGGTGCTGTCCGGCGGATAGTCGATGACGAACGGACAGAAGGGCCGGTCCTTCGTGTTGCCCTGCTTGATGATGCGAATCTTCATGGCATGTCCTCTCTGATGTGGCCGGCCGGACAGCCGGCAGGCCGGGGTGACGAGTGCTCACGCGCCGGAGGCCGCGCAGGCCGCGGCCAGTTCTGAGACGGCCTCGAGCATGCTCGGCTTGTGGCAGCTCGGTTTGCCGAGGTCGCCCTGCTCGGTGTGCGAGGCCACCGAACAGCCGCCACCGCAGACGGGTACGAGTGCGCAATCGCCGCACGCGCGCCACGGTTCGTGATGCTCGAACCTGTCGCGGACCGCGTGGCGAGTGCCGTCCAGTTCCGCCTCGATGTGCCCGACGCTCAATCGCGCGTCGCCCGTGAAGCCGGGACACGGATAGAGCGACCCCTCGGGCCCGATGGTGTACGCGTGGCGCCTGTGCAGTTCGCAGGGCCCCATGTGCACGCCGTCGGGAGTCGAGAACCCGCGGGCGCGTGTCTCGGCCCGGAGCCACGACAGGCGGTCGTCCACGACGTGGCACGAGTCGCACGGCGTGCCGGCCGAGCCGTTGCCGGCGGCGGTCATGCACGTGCCTGCCAGGGCGTGCGGCATACGGTCGTCCGCTGTGGCCAGCGCGAGCGGAATGACCCGGCTGCCGGGTGTGCGGACGGCGACGTCCTGTGTTGGCGGCGCGCCTATTGATGAGCTAATCGGCGCACGGATCACCGGCTTGAATGCCACCTTCACCACCTGCCCGGCGAAAGGCTGGGCGCGCAGGTGGTCGAGCAGCGCGGGGT
>JAEZDP010000008.1 GCA_023418055.1 Acidobacteriota bacterium | reverse complement strand
GGGCGCGGCCGCGCACCGCGATGGCCAGCGCACGCCGCTGCCCCACGAGCACGACGAGGCGCCGTCCGCGCGTGATGGCGGTGTAGATCAGGTTTCGCTGCAGCATCGGGTAGTGCTGCGTCGTCACGGGGACCACCACCGCCGGATACTCGGAGCCCTGCGCCTTGTGGATGGTCGTGGCGTAGGCCAGCACGAGCTGGTCGAGGTCGGCGGACTCTTAGACCACGGGCCGCTGGTCGATCTCGACGGTCACGGTCTGCTCCTCGGCGTCGATGGCGGTAATCACACCAAGGTCGCCGTTGTACACCTCGCGGTCGTAGTCGTTCTCGGTCTGCATCACCTTGTCACCCACGGCGAAGCGTGTGCCGAAGCGCTCCAGGGTGGCGCTCGGCGACGGATTGAGCAGCGCCTGCAGGTCGGCATTGAGGGCGCGGGCGCCGAGCCCGCCGCGGTTCATGGGGCAGAGCACCTGCACGTCACGGACCGGGTCGAGACCGAAGCGCCGAGGGATGCGAGTCGCGACGACCTGAAGGAGGCGTTGGCGTGCCTGCTCCGGGTCGGCCGCCTCCACGAAGAAGCAGTCGCTGTCGGCATCGGCGTCGAAGGCGGGCACGATGCCGGCATTGACGGCATGCGCCGTCGTGATGATGCGGCTGGTGGCCGCCTGCCGGTGGATCTCGACGAGGCGCGGGACGACGCCGGCCCCCGCCCGGATGATGTCGCCGAGCACCTGGCCCGGGCCCACGGACGGCAACTGGTCGGCGTCCCCGACCAGCAGCACGGCCATCCCTGGCGGCACGGCCTTCAGCACGTGCGCCATCATCAGCACGTCCACCATCGACGTCTCGTCGATGACGAGCAGGTCGCCCTCGAGCGGGTGCCGCTCGGTGCGACGGAACTGCCCGTTCTTCGGATTGATCTCGAGCAGACGATGCAGCGTCCTGGCCTCGAGCCCGGTGGCCTCGGTCATGCGCTTGGCGGCCCGGCCGGTGGGCGCGCCGAGCAGCGGCCGCACGCCCTTGGCCGCGAGGATCGTGAGGATGGCACGGAGCACGGTGGTCTTGCCGACGCCGGGTCCACCCGTCAACACGACCACCTTGTGCGCGAGGGCCGTGAGCACCGCCTGCCGCTGGCTGGGTGACAACTCGATGGCGAGCCGCGCCTCCACCCACGGAATCGCGCGAGCCGCATCGAGGCCGTCCCACGGCGGACGTCCGGACGCGAGCGCCCGCAGCCGCGCTGCCACGACGTCTTCGGCGGCGTGCAGTCCCGCGAGGAGGACGAGCGGCGTGCCGTCCACGTCGGCGCGCACGAGCGTACGCTCGGCCAGTTCCTCGGCGAGGCCGTCGTCGACGCGCTCGAGCGCCACCGAGAGCGTGGTCGCGGCCGTCTGGCGCAGTTGGTCGAGCGGCAGCCCGCAGTGCCCGTCGTCGAGCGCCTGCGCGAGACAGTGGGCCAGTCCGGCGCGCACCCGGATCATCGCGTCGTGCTCGATGCCGAGTTGGCGGGCGATGCGGTCGGCGGTCAGGAAGCCGATACCGCGGATGTCGCGTGACAGGCGGTAGGGGTTGGTCGAGAGCACCTTCACGGCGTCGGCGCCGTAGGTCCGGTAGATGCGCACGGCGCGCGCCGTGCTCACGCCGTGACCGTGCAGGAACACCATGATGTCGCGGATGGCGCGCTGCGCCTGCCAGTTCTCGACCATGCGGCGTGCGCGCGTGGGGCCGATGCCTGGCACGTCCCGCAGCCGATCCGGCTCGTTGTCGATGACGTCGAAGACCTGCGTGCCGAACTGCTGCACGAGCAGCCGTGCGTAGTGCCGGCCGATGCCCTTGATCAGGCCCGACGCGAGGTAGCGCTCGATGCCTTCGAGTGAGTCTGGCGCGGAAAGCCGCATCCAGTCGGCCTTGAACTGCAGGCCGTGCGTGCGGTCATTCACCCAGGCGCCGGTCGCCTGGAGGTGTTCGCCGGCGGTCACCTGCGCGGCGTGCCCGACGACGGTCACCGGATCGCGACGGCCACGCGCCTCGACGCGCAGCACGCAGAACCCCGAGTCGCTGTCGTGGTACGTCACCCGATCGACCAGGCCGGCGAGGAATTCGGCGGCGGTGCCGGGTGCAGTAGAATCGCGGCCCTGCATGCCCATGTTGTCTCGCCATCGCGCGGGCGGCCCGTCGCTGACCCTGCTCGCCCTGCTCTTCTTCGGCTCGGGCCTCAGTGGCCTGATGTACCAGGTGTTGTGGTTGCGGATGCTGTCGCTGGTGTTCGGCGTGACGGCCTACGCCGCCAGCACCGTGCTGGCCAGCTTCATGGCCGGTCTCGCGCTCGGCAGCCTCATCGCCGGCTGGCTGGCCGACCGCGTGCGCGCCCCGCTTCGCTGGTTCGGCGCCATCGAGATCGGCATTGCGCTCAGCGCGCTGCTGACGCCCTGGGGGCTGACGCTGGCGCAGCAACTCTATGCCAGCGTGCACGACATGGTGCCGGGACACCTCGCGGCGCTCACCCTCGCGCGGTTCGCCTGCTCGTTCCTCGTGTTGCTCCTACCCACCATCCTCATGGGTGCCACGCTGCCGCTCGTCGTGCGCTCGACCATCGTCACGCGAGGCGTGCTGGGACCGCGCGTGGGCCTGCTCTACGCCATCAACGCCGGCGGGGCCATCACGGGCGCCATCCTGGCGGGATTCTACTTGATCGGCGCGATCGGCCTGAACCGCACGTTCGTGGTGGCGGCCGC
>JAEZDP010000463.1 GCA_023418055.1 Acidobacteriota bacterium | reverse complement strand
TTCAATCTGCTCCCGCCAGCGGAGCCGCACCTCGTCATGCTCCTTCAACAGACGGAGGCCTTCACGCACGACCTCGCTGGCGTTGTTGTAGAGGCCGCTTTCGACCTTTTCGCCCACGAATCGCTCCGGCTCAGGCGTCAGTGACACATTCATCGCGTTCCCCCTCAATAACAGAGTTTAGCAAAGTCTGTGGTACGGGACCGTGCTCCTGCGATGCACCGTCAGTCCTGATTGCCTGTGTCGCCACGGGTGATGGTGAGGTTGCGGAAGTGTGCCTCCGTACCGACGTCGATCCAGAGCGCCACGCCTCCCGTGGCTGTCTCGCCTGTCTTCAGGTCGTTCACAATCAGGGTCGGTTGCGGCTGGTCGTGTACGAAGAGGCGCGCCTGCGTGCCGCCGACCTCGATTCTGATCTTCGTCCACGTGGCCGGTTCCAGGTCGACGTAGGCCTCGTACTTCTCTGGCGTCTCCTTGCGCAGGCGGAACCACGGCCAGTCAGGATGCGAGATGTACTGGGCTGAGTGATTGCGACGGACCTGATCGTCGGCCCGCCCGTTGGTGGGTCGCAGGTAGAACGCGTCATAGGTGCGCAGATCACCCTGAACTCGGAAGGCAATCCCCACGAACCCGCGCGCGCCCTCGCCCGCTCCGGCAGCGGGGGCACCGGCGACCTCCGCCTCGATGTGGCCATTGCCGAACTGGACGCCCTCGAGGATCGCGAGCTGCTCATCGACGCTGCCGGTCGCCATCACGCGCTGACGCTCCTCCGGCGTCATCGCCTGGATGCGCTGCCGCGTCGTCTCGGCCACGGTCATGCGGACCTGCTTGCCTGCGAGCGTGGCCGGTACGACCCTCACGTTGTGAAGGCGAAGCCCGGTCGCGTCGACCAGAGGAAACTGTCGGCGTTGCGGCTGCGCCGAAGCCAGGCTCGAGAGGACCACCATGGCCGCGACCGCGCACGCCATCACGCCATGCGGTGCATCGGTAGCGAGTGCACTCGCGACGAACGTCCGACTCCTGGTCATGGTGGCTCCAATTGGGCTGCATGGCCGCCCGTCATCGCGGTGAGACGCTGGATCTGGTCGGCTTCAGTATCGCCCATCGGCACGGCTTGATCCGTGAGGGGCGGGCGCGCATCAGGTCGGCGAAGGGATCGCTGCCGCACGCATCGGGGAGCGCGTGTGGTGCTTCGGCGCGCAGTCGTTCCCACTGCCAGACGGCGTGTCCTTCGAGCACGCCGCCTGTCTCGGCATTCCCGGCATCACCGCGCACCGTGCGGTGCTCGTGGCAGGGCCAGTCGCCGGCCGCTGGGTGGTCGTACAGGGCGCGGTTGGCGCCGTGGGCCTGTGCGCCGTCCGTCTCGCGGCCGCGGCCGACGCGCAGGTCATAGGCATCGTCCGCCACCCTGATGACGTTGCCGTCGCGCGACGCGCGGGCGCACAGCACGTCGTGGTGCTTGGTGGCGGCCAGAGCGAAGCGAGACGGAGGCTGGCGCCCCAGGGCGTCCAGCACATCGTCGAAGTGGCGTTCGGCGCCAACATCGCGTTCGACACCGAGGTGCTGGCGCAAGGAGGCTCCATCGCCGCGTTCGCCACGGATGTCGCGAGGCCGTCCGTTCCGTTCTGGCCGCTCCTCTTCAAGAACGCGCAGACTCGCCTGGTTGGGAGCGACGATGTACGGGGCGACGCGAAAGTGGACGCCGCGCAGGCAATCAACGAGGCCCGCGCCGAAGGATGGGACGGCCTGTCGATTGCACAGCGCTACCCCTCGAGCAGATCGTCACGGCGCACGAACTCGTCGAGGCTGGGGTGTGTCGGGGCAAGACCGTTCTGACGTTGTGAGCGCCGTCATCTGGTGCACGGTCGGAATGACGGCGCGCCGCACGGCAGAGCCCACTCTCGATCTTCTCCCGTGGAAGCACTGACTGCGCGAGGCAGCTGACCGTTCAGGACGGGACTTGCAGGTCGGGCATCGGCACGCCCGAGAACAGGCGCCGCGCCGGACGGCTCATCCAGCGGGCCCACCGCACGGAGGTCTGACGGCGCGCGCTATCGCTCGAGATTCCCGTGTTGGCGTACATCTGGCGGTACAGCTTGGACGCCAGCACGAAGGCCAGTCGGCTCTTCATGGACGACACGCACCGGCTGCGCGCCCAGACGTTCGAGAAGCTGTAGAAGCGATTCCAGACTCGCTGGGTGTGCGCCCGGATCTCTTCCGCGTTCATCGACGGATGAGCCATGTAGAACTTCGGACGGCGGTCGGACGGGATCAGCCAGTGCCTGGTGATCGGGACGCCCTCGACCTCGGGGGGCGCATCGCCGAAGCTGCGCTCCCACTTGTCGAAGTCGACGGTGCCGGGGAACGGCGTCAGCATCACGAACTGCGCAAACGTGATTCCGGCCGCTGTGGCGACCTCTGCGGTGGCGTCGAAGGTCTCGACGCGGTCGGTGGGCAGGCCGAAAATGAACGAGCCGAGGACGTGTACGCCGTGCGCACGAAAGACCTGCAACCGCGCGGCCAGGGCGTCGCCAGCGAGGTTGAAGTCCTTGTACACCGCCTTCAGTCCCTCGGCGGTGACCGACTCGACGCCCACCAGCGCGCCCTTGATGTTGGCGGCGCACATCGCGTCGAGGAACTCCGGGTCTTCGGCGGCCTCCATGGTGATCTGGGTGAAGAAGACCGAGTCGCTGGGCAGCTTGGCCAGCCTCGCCATCAACGCGAAGCGCTCGGCGCGCAGCGCCTCGAGCTCGTGGAGCCGTGTCGGGTTCTTGAGACGCTTCGCCTGTTCGAGGTCCTGCCTCGACACCGGATAGAAG
>JAEZDP010000427.1 GCA_023418055.1 Acidobacteriota bacterium | reverse complement strand
CGCGAGGCGTACGCGTAGCCACGCATCGGATACGGCGGCTCCGCATCGTCTGGCGCCAGCCGCGCGGTGAGTTCCGCAAGCAGCTCGCGACGCAGGTCGTCCACCGGCGCCATCACCTGCGACAGGTAGGTGTTCTCGGCCTCCAGATACGCCAGCACGTCGGGCGACGTACGCGTGTCGTCGCGCAGCCAGTAGTAGGGGTCGGAACGGTCGCCGTGCGGCGAGGCGACGACGTGCGGTCGCTCGGGGGCAACGGGCGCCACTGGTGCAGGCTGGGACATGGCAAGGTGCGGTGCCATCACGAGCGCCATCACGGTGCCCTGACGAACGATGTGCATGGTGAATTCCCGATCCCCGATCCCCGATCCCCGCGATCCCCGATCCGCGATCCGCGATCCCCGATCCGCGATCTACACATCACACAACGCCACGGCCTCGCGCAGTGACGTGAACGGGTCGCGCGTCGGGATGAACTCGTGTGCGAAGTATCCGGTGTAGCCCTTGTCGGCGATGGCGCGTGCGATGCTCGCCCACTGCAGTTCCTGGGTGTCGTCGAGCTCGTGACGCCCGGGGACCCCGCCGGTGTGGAAGTGGCCGATGTAGTCCCAGTTGTCGCGGATGGTTCGGATGACGTCGCCCTCCATGATCTGCATGTGGTAGACGTCGTACAGCAGCTTGACACGCGGCGAGCCGACCCGCTTGAGCAACTCGACACCGTAGGCGGTGTGGTCGCCGATGTAGTCCTTGTGGTCGACCTTGCTGTTGAGCAGTTCGACGCACACGGTCACGCCCTCAGCCTCGGCCATCTTCGCGATCTGCTGGAGGCAGGGCACGCTGTTGGCAAGCCCCTGCTCGAGGGTCATGCCGCGGCGGTTGCCGAAGAAGGCGATGACGTTGGGCACGCCGTCGCGCGCGGCCCTCGGCAACGTGGTCTTCATCCCCTCGAGAATGGCGGGATGGTGCTTCGGATCGTTGAGGCCGTCGGGAATGGAGCCGCCCGGTGCCTGTCCCATCGAACACGTGAGGCCGAAGTCGCGCTTCGCGATGGTCCAGTCGTCCACGCCGAGCAGGTCGACGGCGGGGAGGCCCATCTCGGCCACGGCCGTGAAGAACTCGGGTAAGGGAATCTTGCCGTAACACCAGCGGCACACCGACTGCTTGAGTCGTCCCTTCAGCGGCGCGGCTGCCCGGGCGGTGGAGCCGAGCGCCAACGCGCCTGCCGTGGCGATGGCCGCCGAACCGAGTTGACGGCGTGTCATGTCGGACATGTGTCCCTCCTCCGCGGCTCGGCGAGCCGCGGCCTACCTGCACGGCGGTGTTCCTTGATTCCTTCGTTCCTTGATTCCTTCGTTCCTTCGTTCCTTCGTTCCTGCCCTACCAGCTGTGCATCGTGCCGTCCAGCTTCCTGTTCACCGGGAGGTGCGCCGGATCGTACGGGAATGACGCAGCCAGTTCCTCGTCGAGGTCCACGCCGAGGCCGGGCGCCTCTCCGGGATGCATGTAGCCGTCCTGGAACGCGTACTCGTGCGGAAACACCTGATCGGTCTCGTCGGTGTGCGGCATGTGCTCCTGAATGCCGAAGTTGTGGACGCTGAGCCCGAAGTGCAGCGCGGCGGCCATGCAAACCGGGCTCAGGTCGGTGGCGCCGTGGCAGCCGGTGCGTACGTGGTACAGCTCGGCGAGGGCCGCGATGCGGCGCAGGTGCGTCAGGCCACCCGCATGCACCACGGTCGTGCGGATGTAGTCGATGAGCTGTTCCTGAATGAGCTGCTGGCAGTCGAAGATGCTGTTGAACACCTCGCCGACCGCAAGAGGGGTCACCGTGTGCTGGCGAATCAGGCGGAACCCTTCCTGCAGTTCGGCGGGGGTCGGGTCCTCCATCCAGAACAGCCGGTACGGCTCGAGCGACCGGCCGACGCGCGCAGCTTCGATGGGGGTCAGCCGGTGATGCACGTCATGGAGCAGGTGCACCTCGTCGCCGAACTCGGCACGGATGCGCTCGAACAGACGCGGCACGAACGTGATGTAGGCCTCAGTGCTCCAGCGGTGTTCGGCCGCAGTACCCTTCTCCGCCGGTTCGTAGGGCTGCGACCCGCGTGGCACCCCGTAGGTGCTGCTCAGGCCAGGCACCCCGCTCTGCACGCGGATGGCCTTGTAGCCGAGATCGAGGTGCCGTGCCACGGCGCGCACGGCGCCTTCCATGTCGGCGCCGTTGGCGTGGCCGTAGACGAGCACCGCCTCGCGCGACGCGCCGCCCAGCAGCTGATAGAGCGGCATGTTGGCCGCCTTGGCCTTGATGTCCCAGAGCGCGGTATCCACCGCCGCAATTGCGCTCATGCTGACCGGCCCGCGGCGCCAGTACGCCCCCTTGTAGAGGAACTGCCACGTGTCTTCGATGCGCCGCGCATCGCGCCCGACCAGCTCCGGCACGACGTGATCGCGCAGGTAACTGGCCACGGCCAGTTCGCGCCCGTTCAACGTGGCGTCGCCCAGCCCGGTCAGCCCGTCCTCGGTCGTGAGCTTGAGCGTGACGAAGTTCCGCCCAGGGCACGTGACGATGACGCTCGCGTCGGTGATCTTCATCGGTGGGGACTCACGCTCAACGCCGTACGCCTTACGCCTTACGCCTTACGCATCAGGCATGAGGCATGAGGCATCAACCTACCGCTGCACCCGCCCGCTCGCGTCGCCCTTCACGAGCCGGTCCACTTCGTCCACCGTCATGCGGTTGAAGTCGCCGGGGATGGTCTGCTTGAGGGCGCTGGCCGCCACCGCAAACCGCAGCGCCTGCTCCGGCGACCGCCCTGAGACGAAGCCGTAGATGAGCCCGCCGGCGAAGCTGTCGCCGCCGCCGATGCGGTCGATGAGGCGCACCTCGTAGTGCTGGCTCTGGTGGAACGCGCCCGAAGCCTTCTCGTAGAGCACGGCGCTCCAGCCGTTGTCGCTGGCCGAGTGACTTTCGCGTAAGGTGATGGCGACGTGTGCGACGTCGAACGTGTCGGCCACTTCGGCCGCGGTCGCCCGGTAGGCGTCGAGATTCAGCTGGCCGGTCGAGACATCCGTGCCGTGCACGTCGAAGCCGAGCACCGACTGGATGTCTTCTTCGTTGGCGATGACCACGTCCACCCACTCCATGAGGGGGCGCATCACGGCCTGGGCCTGCGCCTCGGTCCAGAGCTTCTTGCGGAAGTTCAGGTCCATGCTGACCCTGGCGCCCGCCGCCTTGGCGGCCACGAGAGCCTCACGGGTCGCCGCGGCCGCATCGGCCCCGAGCGCCGGAGTGATGCCGGTGCAATGGAACCAGGCCGCCGCGTCGAAGATCGTGGCCCAGTCGACGCTGCCGGGCTTCATCTGCGCAATGGACGAGGCTGCCCGGTCGTAGATGACCTGCGAGGCGCGCTGGCTGGCGCCTGCTTCCGCATAGTAGATGCCGACCCGGTCACCACCGCGCAGGATGTGCTCGGTCCGGACACCTTCGGCCCGCAGCACCCGGATGGCCGCCTCGCCGATGGCATGCGCGGGCAGTCGCGTGACGTAGTGGCTCTCGCACCCGTACTGCGCGAGGCTGACGGCAACGTTGGCCTCCCCGCCGCCGAACGTGGCCACGAGCTGCGGGCTCTGCAACAGACGCTCGAACCCCGGAGGGCTCAAGCGCAACATGATCTCGCCGAAACAGACGGTCTTCATAGGCATCGGGCTTCACAGGCCTCAGGCGGCTGGCGTAAGGCGTAAGGCGTTGGGCGTTGGGCGTCAGACGTTGGTGCTCCGCGCGGCCGTCACTCCGGCGACCAGCGTCCTGGCGTTCTCGGCGATCACCTCGAACCGGCCATCGGCAATGGCCTGCGTGTCGAGCAGGGCGCTGCCGACGCCGACGGCACAGGCGCCGGCGCGAATCCACTCGCCGGCGTTGGTCAACGACACGCCGCCGGTGGGCATCAGCTTCACCTGCGGCAGCGGCGCCTTGACGTCCTTGAGATACCCGGGCCCGAGCGTCGTGGCCGGGAAGACCTTGATGACGTCGGCCCCCGCCTGCCACCCCGCAAGAATCTCGGTGGGCGTGAAGCACCCGGGCATGATGGCCACGTCGTACCGATGCGCCATCTCGATCGTGGGCAGACTGAGCACGGGCGATACCAGGAACCGCGCACCCGCCAGGATGACCTGCCGCGCGGTCTCGGGATCCAGGACGGTGCCCGCCCCGAGGACGAAGCCCTTCGGGAGGTCGCGAGCCAGTTGTTCGATGAGGCCGACGGCGCCGGGCACGGTCATGGTGACCTCCATGGCTCGCACCCCACCCTCGATGAGCGCGTCCACCACGCCGCGCAGCTTCGCGCCGTCGCGCAGCCGGATGACAGCGACGACGCCGCACTGTTCGATGTCGCGTACCACTTCGAGTCGAGACGCCATGATCGTGAAACTCACCCCTTACGCGAGGCCTGTCGGGCCCGGACGCGACGCCCGCCGGGGGCTGGCCGCGTACCGGCGCCCATCATACCGCCGAAGCCGACGCGCCTTCGCTCGTCAGCGCTATTGGTTGACGCCGCTGGCGAGGAAGCCGCCGTCCACCACCAGCACTTCGCCCGTCACGAAGCTGGCCGCATCCGACGCCAGGAAGACCGCGGCGCCCGCCAGCTCGCTGATGTCGCCGAAGCGCTTCATCGGCGTCCGCGTGAGGAACTCACGGCCGCGGGCGGTGCCGTCGAGCAGGTCGGTGTTGAGGGCGGTGCGGAAGACGCCCGGCGCCACGGCATTGACCGTGACGCCGTGCGGCGCCCACTCGATGGCGAGGCTGCGCGTCAGCGATGCCACGGCCGCCTTGCTCGCGCCATAGGCCGCCACCTCGTACAGGGCGACAAACGACGACAACGAAGCGATGTTGATGATGCGCCCCCAGCCCCGCTCCATCATTGGCGGGGCAAACACCTGGCACGCCCGCAGGGTGCCGGTGAGGTTGGTCTCGAGAATGGCCGCCCAGTCGGCCTCGTCCATCTCGAGTGAGGGCACCCGCTTGGTGCGGCCGGCGCAGTTGATGAGGATGTCGGGCGACCCGAGGGCCTCGGTCACCTGCTGGTGGAACTCGCCCACGAGCCCGCGGCTCGAGACGTCCACCGTGAGACGCGCCGTGCGCCGCCCCAGTGCCTCGATGGCCGCCGCCGTCTCGTCCACCAGCGCTGCGCGCCGGCCCGACGCCACCACGTCGGCTCCCGCTTCCGCCAGGCCCAGCGCCATGGCCCGGCCGATGCCGGATGTGCCTCCGATGACGACGGCCACGCGGCCACTCAGATCGAACCCCTTGAACATGCCTGTCTTTCCGTCCGGGTATGAAGGGGCCGACGCGGCCCCGTGAGGAGATGTGGCGTGAGTCGCGCGTCAGCCGGCCGCGGCCACCACGGCCGGCACATCGTCTGCGACGGCCGTGTCGGTCGCAGGCGCGCCTTCGGCGGCCTGGCGCTGGCGGGCGAGCGTCAGGTGCTCGTCCATCGCGCGACGCGCGCGGTCGGGATCGCGCTGCCGGAGCGCGTTGTACAACCCGCGATGCAGATCGGCCGCCTCTTTCAGATCGCGGCCGTGGCTGGCGGTGCGGCGGCGTTGCTCGTAGAAGATGCCCGACACCATCTCCACCAGCGAGGCGAGGATGGGATTGCCCGAGGCGGTGGCCACCGCGCGATGAAACCGGATGTCGTGGACGAGAAAGGCCTGCGGGTCGTCCATCGACGCGTACATCCCGGTGATCTCCTCGGAGATGGTCGCCAACTGGTCGCCCGTGGCCCGTTCGGCCGCGAGACCGGCCACGCCGACCTCGAGCACACGCCGGGCTTCAAACATCTCGTCTCGTGAGAAGCCATGCAAGGCGGCGAGAAAGCTCAGCGGTTCGCTGCCGAGCATCGGCGGGCCGCCGCGGATGAAGGTGCCGGCGCCGTGCCTCGACTGCACCACACCCATCGCGGACAGCGCACGCAGACCGGCCCGCACACTCGGCCGACTGACCCCCACCCTGACCGCGAGTTCGCGCTCGGGCGGCAGGCGATCGCCCGGCCCGAGGTCGCCCTGCTCTATCAACTCGCGCACGTGGCGCACCACCAGCTCAGCCGCCACGCCCTCGAACGGTTTCTTGGATGAGGAACTCTTCGGTGTGGTCATACCAAGTCCGATTGATCTCACTCACCTGCGGGTGAAGTCCGCACAGTACCACCGTGACGACGGTGTGTCAACGAACCTCATTGCCAGTACAACCTGCGATTCATCCGCCTCGAGCACCTGGCCGCGCGAGGCTGACCACGGAGTCGTCGCCCGACGCACCGCCAGCAATTGGTGAAACCTCTGAGCCATGATCCATTTGGGCGGATGCGCCGATCCAATCCAGCTGAGCGCTGGAACGCCCCCGAATGCAAGAAGGGCGCAGCGCCGTGCGGCGCCTGCGCCCTTTTCGCTACCGTTCGAGCCCCTGCGGGGCGGCTGGCGTCAGTGCGTCACACCCACCAGGCCTCGGCAGGCTGCTCGCGAAGGATCAGCGGCTGGAGGAAGCGGACGGCGTTCAGGAGCCCTTCATCCACCGACGCGAGCGCGTCCTCGTGCTCGATACTGACGACGTAGTCGTAGCCGATGAGCCGCAGCGCGCTCATGATGGCGGCCCAGTCCGAGGCGCCGTGGCCCCAGCCCACAGTTCGGAACAGCCACGCCCGCTCCGCCATGTGCACGTACGACTTCGGATCGATGATGCCGTTGACGCGCACGTTCACCGGGTCGACGGCCACGTCTTTCGCGTGGAAGTGGTAGATGGCCGGCCCAAGCGCCCGGATGGCGGCCGGCACGTCCACGCCCTGCCAGAAGAAGTGGCTGGGGTCGAAGTTCACGCCGATGGTCTCGCCCACCGCCTCGCGCAGTTTCAGCGCGGTCTCGACGTTGTAGACGACGAAGTTCGGGTGCGCCTCGAGCGCGACCTTGATGCCGCGGTCCTCGGCAAAGGCGGCCGCCTTGGTCCAGTAGGGGATGACCTTCTTCTCCCACTGCCATTCGAGCACCTTGAGGTGGTCGGGCGGCCAGGGCGAGGTGATCCAGTTGGGATACTTCGACCCCTCGCTGTCGCCAGGACAGCCCGAGAAGGTGATGACCACGGGCACTTCCAGCGCTTCGGCGAGGCGCACGGTCTTGCGGTAGATCTCGTCGTGCTCCTTGGCCGAGGCCTTGTCGGGGTGCAGCGGGTTGCCGTGGCACGACAACGCCGAGATCATCAGGCCCGCGTCACTCAGCTTCTGGCGGTAGTCACGCGCCTTGGCCTTGCTCGCCAGCAGCGCGTCCACGTCAATGTGCGAGGCGCCGGGAAACGCGCCCGTCCCCAGTTCCACCGCGTCGAGGCCGGCCGCGGTCACCTTCTCGATGACCTGATCCAGGGTGAGACCCGCAAACAGGGCCGTGAACACTCCAAGCTTCATTGAGATGGCTCCTTCTCATGCGTCATGCGTCATGCCTCATGTCATCAGGCATTCGGCGTTACACGTCGTCTACCTTGACCCAGACCTGGCCGCGCGCGTGGCTCTCGAGGATGGCGTCGATGATGATGTTGGCCCGCAGCCCGTCGCGGAACGTCGCAAACGCCGGAGGCCGCGTGTCCTTCATCGACTTGCCGGCCGCGATGAACCCGTAGATGTCGCGCATCAGGTTGCAGAAAGCGTCGGCCCAGGCTTCCTGGTGACCGCCCGGCAGATGGGCGTACGGCAGCGCTTCCGAGGCCAGCAGCGACGGGTCCTTCTGCAGCAGCCCGCTCGGTGCCCCGCGACGGCCGATCCACAGCTCGTTCTGCTGCTCCTGGTGCCACCGCAGCGACGCCGACGCGCCGTTCACCTCGACGATGACGTCGTTCTTGTGGCCGGCGCACACCTGCCCGACCGAGAAGCTGCCCTTGGCGCCGTTGTCGAACCGCACGAGCACTGAGGCGAGATCTTCGACCGTGATGTCCACGAGTTCGTAGGCCTCGTCGTCGCCGCCTTTGGCGAAGGCCTCGCGATTGCCGGTGGGCTTCTTCCGCTGCGGCACGACCGTCGTGAGGTCGGCGAGCACCTCGGTGATGCGCAGGCCCGAGACATGCTGCGCCAGGTCGCACCAGTGCGACCCGATGTCGCCAATCGCCGACGACTTGCCGCCCTTGTCGGCTTCGAGCCGCCAGCTGTAGTCGGTGTCGTAGAGCAGCCAGTCCTGCAGGTACTGCCCGTGCACGAAGTGCGGACGCCCGATCTCGCCCTCGGCAATCATCTGCCGGGCCTGCTGCACCAGCGGATTGCCGCGGTAGTTGAACGTCACCGCGTGCACCACGCCGGCCGTCTCGGCCGCCTCGAGCAGCTCGCGCGCTTCGGCGGTCGTCATCGCCAGCGGCTTGTCAGACACCACGTGTTTGCCCGCCCGAATCGCCGCGAGGTTGACCGGGTGATGCAGGTAGTTCGGCGTCGCGTTGTGCACGACCTGGATGTCGGGGTCGGCGATGAGTTCCTCGGGGCTCCCGTACGCCTTCGGCACGTGCAGTTCGTCGGCCTTCCTGCGGGCCGCGGCTTCGCCACTCGTGGCAATCGCCACGACATCGACGTACCCCAGACGCCGTACGGCGTCGAGGTGATGCGGACCG
>JAEZDP010000420.1 GCA_023418055.1 Acidobacteriota bacterium | reverse complement strand
CGTTGACACTGCCCGCCGCAGTTGGTAGCGTCGGCCACACGCAAGCCGAAGGGGGCCGGTCATCGACACATCGTGGGTGTGGCGCTGGATGTTGGAAGGTCTCGCCGTGACCGCCATCGTGGCCAGCGTGCTGCGGGTATGGGCGACGCCGAGCGCGAGCACCCGGAGCCTGGTGTGGTGGTGCACGCTGCTGGCCGTGCTCCTGGGGTCAGACCTGCGGTCCGCGATCCTGGGGTCAGACCTGCCATTCGTCGTCCTGGGGTCAGACCTGCCGCGTGCCACCCTGCCTGCGTTCCCTGCTGACTCTCTGCCACACCTGGGCGACGCCTGGCTGGCTTCCGCCACGTCGCTCCTGCTGATCATCTGGGCGCTCGTCGCGACGATACGCCTGGGACGTCTCGGCGCCGGACTCGTGACCCTGCGCCGCTGGCGCGCACGCTGCCGTCCGCTGCCTCCGTCCGCGCTCGCACACCTGCCGATCTGGACGTCCCTGCGTCCCACCGGTGATCGCGCCGACGTACTGGTGTCGCCGGACGTACCGTCGCCCTGCGTGCTGGGCCTGACACGTGCGGGACGCGCACGCCCCGTCATCGCGCTGCCTCCGGCCGCGCTGCTGTTGCCGACGCCCGTGCTCGACGCCGTGCTGGTGCACGAGCAGGCCCACGTGGAGCGTCGCGACGACATCGGCCAGTTCGTGCAGCATGCCCTCGCGGCGGTCTGCGCGTTGCACCCCGCCGTCTGGTGGATCTCCCGCGAGCTGAGCGTCGAGCGCGAAGCCGCCTGCGACGACTGGGTCGTGCGTCTCGGCACCACCCGCGAGGGCTATGCCGACTGTCTGCTGGCGCTCGGCGCCGGCACGCGCCTTCCCGAGCAGCTCGCCGTGCACGTCACCGGCGGACATGCCGCGCTCGCGGGGCGCATCACGCGGCTGCTCGACAACCGGCGCCGGCGTGACCTGCGGACGCGATGGCCGGTCCGCATGGCGGTGCCTGTTGCCGTCGGCGTGGTCGCGTGCCTCGTCCCCGACGTCGCTCCGCAGTCGGCACACCTCGAGCGCTCGCGAACGCAGGGGCCCAGCCGTCCCGAAGCGCGTGCGGTCGCGTCGCTCCCAGCGTCGTCGGGCGAACAGCAGCGACACTCATACGTTGCCGCCCCCCTCGTCGTGCCAGTGCCTGCGGCCGCGCAGCGGCGGCCCGATCGGCCATCGACACCACGCCCACGCCAGCCCGACGCCGCGCTCCTGCCCGGCACCGTGGCGCCTGCACGGGACATCGCGTCAGTGAACGCTGCCGCCGAGCCGCACACGCCGCCGGCACCGACGCGTCCGACACGACAGCTGGCCGCCCTGGACGCCACCAGCCTGCCTCCATCACGACACCTGTCACTTACGGCTCCGGTGCCAGAGTCCCCTGCCCGGACACCTTCGCCCTCGCAGGTTGCCGAGGCCGCGTCATCGCCCTCGGCGCCCCGGGGCCGTCATGCGGGCGCACCGTTCCGAGACGTCGGCCTGGCCGTCGCCGATGCCGGGGCCGCGGTGGGAGACGGGGTCGCCCAGAGCGGCCGCGCCACTGGCCGATTCTTCACCCGCGTGGCTCGCGGGGTTGCCGACGTGTTCTGACCTTCCCTTCCGGAGAAATGCCCTCTCGCATGCGCGTCCATCTCGTCAATCCCAGCACCCTGTCGTTCGGCACCGCCGTGATCACGCCCCGCTGGCTGTTCGTGCTGGCCGCCGCCACACCTGAGCACTGGGGCACGCCCGTCATCGTCGACGAGACACTCGACCCATTCGATCCCGACACCGTCGCACCCGGCGACATCGTCGGCATCGGGATCCATACCGGCAATGCCTATCGCGGCTACGAGGTGGGACAGGTGGCGCGCGCGCGCGGCGCCTGGGTGGTCTACGGCGGGTCGCACGCCGGACTCTATCCCGACGAGCCGCTGGAGCACGGGGCCGCGCACAGCGTGGTGAAGGGGGATGGCGAACACGTGTGGCCGCAGGTCTTGCAGGCCTGCGCGGATGGCGCACCACTGCCCTTCTACGATGGCGGGCGCGTGCCGGGCACGTCGTTCCGATCCGCGCGGTGGGACCTCCTGCCCGAAGGCCGGTACATGTGGGGATCGGTGCAGACCGTGCGCGGCTGCCCGAAGCACTGCTCCTTCTGTTCCGTGTGGCGCACCGACGGACAGCAGCCGCGGCAGCGCGGCGTGTCCGACGTGGTGGACGAGATCGTGGCCCTTCGCCGGGCCGGCTTCCGCTTCGTGCTGCTGGCCGACGACAACTTCTACCCCGTGACGTTCTCGGACATGAAGATGGCCGAGCGCCGGCTCGACCCGACGCGCCTCGAGGAACTGCGTGAGATTCGACGCCAGCGCTTCGAGCTGATGGACGCGCTGGCGCAACTGCCATCCGACATGGTGTTCTTCACGCAGATCACCATGGAGGCGGCCGAAGACCCCGAGTTCCTCGACGCGATGCGGCGCGCCAACATCAAGGGCGCGCTCGTCGGGGTCGAGTCGGTGACGCCCGAAGGGCTCAAGGCCGTCTACAAGGACTTCAACTCGGCCGGCACCGACCTGGTCGGCCGCCTGCAAGTGTTCCGCGACCACGGCGTCCACGTGCTGGGGTCGTTCATCTTCGGCCTGCCGACAGACCGGCCCGACACCTTCGAGGCCACCACCACGCTGGCGCAGGCCGCGGGGGTGACCTTCGCGCAGTTTGTGATGCTCACGCCGTTCCCGGGCACGCTCGACTTCCAGAAATGGGAGAAGGAGTTCACGGGAGACGCCATCGACGGCGTCCCGCTCACGCGCTACTGGCTGCTGCCACCGTCGAAGCGCCCGAAGCTGTACACACCGCACCCGGCGATGTCCACCCCAGAGATCCGCGAGGGGACGCAGAAGGCCTGGGACCGGTTCTACAGCCTGCCGCTCATCTGGGAGCGCTCGGCGTGCGTCCGCACGTTGAAGTCGCGCGTGGCCTTCGTGCTCATCTCGAAGTTGTACCGGCAGATGTACGCCAACACGGGCCTGGCCACCGACAGCGCGCGCGCCAACCGGTCGGCACGCTGGGCCGGCCTCATCGCCTCGGCGGCCCGCCGCCTGTTCGTCGCGGCCCCGATGCCGGGACTCGTGGCGCCCTCGATGAAGGCGCAGGGATGACTCTCTGATGCCTCATGCCTCATGCTTGTCGCTCGAGCGCCGTGCGCTTTGGGGACGTCAGGCGTAAGGCGTAAGGCGTGAGGCGTAGGGCGTAAGACGCGAGGCATCAGAACGCCCAGTCCAGCCCCGCGATGGGGAACAGCCCCTGCTGGTCGTTGAACTCCGGGCTGTTGGTGCGACGGTTCCAGCTGACGTTGGCGAAGTTGCGGCGGTTGGTCACGTTCTGCACGCCCAGGAAGAAGGTGACGGGTTGCCCGCCGATGGTCGTGCGGCGTTCGGCGCGGACGTCGAGCCGCACGTAGGCATCGGCACGACTGGCATTCACCTGCGTGAGGTCGAAGACGCCGCGTCGCTGGGCCGACGACACCGACTCGTCGAAGGGGGTGTACGGGCGTCCTGACAGATAGGCCACGCGCGTGGTGAAGAGCCACGCGGGCCGCCACTGGTAACCGCCCACGACGTTGACCACGACCGGGTAGTCGAACGAGCCCGGCCGGAACAGGCCGTCGAGTCCGGCATGTTCGGCGCGGGCGATGGCCACGTTGGCCTGCCCGAACCACCGGTCGCCCGCTTTCTTCTCGGCAAACAGCTCGAGGCCACGCGCACGGCCGCGGCCGGCACTGCGCAGCGGGAACAGGATCTCACGCACGTTGAAGGTGTCGCCGACGTTGGCCAGCGACAGGGCCGGATACTCGGCCGCCACCGGATAGTCGCGATAGCGCTTGTCGTAGACCTCCGCGGTGGCTCGCCACGACGGACCGCCCGCAAACGACACGCCGGTGACGTAGTGGTCGGCGCTGAAGGGCACGAGGGTGCGGTTCTCGGGAAAGGCCGCGAGGAACAGGAAGAACGGCTGCTGGTGATAGCGCCCGTAACTGGCACGCCACGACCAGCGCGGTGTCAGTTGTGCGCTCACCGCGGCCCGCGGGCTGACGCGCGTGGCCGACAGGTACGCGTAGTCGTCCACACGTCCGCCCACGGTGACGTTCACGCGCGTGCCGAGCTGCTGCGTCGCCTGCACGTAGCCGGCGTATTGCCAGGCCGGAAACCCCAGCGAGATGTCGAAGGCGTCCCGCCCGGGCGTCGCGGAGAACGGGCTGTCGCTGCCAAACGGCGCCGCCGTGTCGTAGCTGATGCCGAACCGCTTGACGCTGCCGCCTGCCTGCAGCTTCCCCGCGTTCGGCAGGTTCAGCGTGAGGTCGTACTTCACCGTCGTCTCGTGTTCGGTGGAGTCCTCGGCAAAGACGGTCGGCGCGCCTGCGATCACGTCGTCGAGCGACAGCCCCTCGCCAGGTACGCCGTCGCGCACGAGGTCCTTCACCGTCGACCCCACCGACGCGTAGGAGTGCGTCACCCCGAGCAGGCCCACCCCCCGTCGTCCGAACACGCGCTGCCAGTTGACGCCGGTCGCCGCGCGGCGTCCGCGATACCGGATGTCGAAGTTCGACAACTCGTTCTCGAGATCGCTGTCCTCCGCGAGGCCCAGCCTGATGCGGTCGATGCCGGAGAAGTTGACGACCCAGACGCGGTCGTCCGGCGACAGGTCGTACACGCCCTTGGCGTTGACCGTGTAGAGCACGGGCACACCGCCGATGCCGATGTCATCGGTCACCAGGTCGAGAAAGCTGCGACGGACCGAGGCGATCCATGACCCCTTGCCGCTGCGGCCGAGCGGCCCCTCGGCGATGCCGCCCGCGCCCGCAAAGCCGACCGTGGCTCGGCCCCTGAGTGACTCGCGGCTGCCTTCACGCTGCGCAATCTGCAGCACGCTCGACACGCGGTTGGTGTAGGGGGCGGGATAGCCACCCGTGAGGAAGGTCACGTCCTGGATGAGCGCCGTGTCCAGAATGCTGACCGTTCCGCCCGCAGAGGCGAAGTTGGCAAACGTGTTGATGTTGGGAATCTCCACGTTGTCGACGACGAAGAGGTTCTCGAGCGGGCTGCCGCCCCGCACGATGATGTCGTTGCGGAAGTCGTTGGTGCCGATGGCCACACCCGGCAGGGACTGGACGTACCGCGAGACATCCTGCAGGGCGCCCGCACTGGTGAGAATCTCGACAGGCTGGACGAGGAACGCCGAGCTCTTGATCTCCTCGGCGGGCACGAATGCGGAGGCCGTCACGGTCACCGTCTGCTGCAGACCGGCGACCTCGGGTAGCGCGACCTCGATCTCACTCGAGAGCCCCGCGCGGACGTCGACCTCGTCGGTCACGATCGGCGCCTGGGCGCCGGCGACGATCTCGAGGCGGTAGCGCCCCGCGCGCACGTCGGCAAGGCGAAAGGTGCCCGCGGCCGTCGTCACCGCACACTGCGCGGTCCCCTGCACGCAGACGGCGGCGTCCGGCACCGGCTGGGCGCCCGCGTCCGTGACCGTCCCGACGATGGCTCCAACCCCCGTGGTGTCCTGGGCTAGAGCCGAGCCGGCAAGCGTGATGACGACCACGCCAAAGAGGGTGACGAGACGACGGGTCAGCATGGGGAGCGTGACAAGAGGTGAGGCGTGCGCGCCGCGGCGCGGGATGTCGGCGCCGTGCCAACCCTCATAAGACGCCAGCGCAGCGTCCCAGGTCCCCGGCGCCGCTCCTCCACTCTCGCAGATTTGCCCGAACGGCGTGCCGCGTGGCCCCTTCCGGCGCCGTTCCCCGCTCTACCAAGGGAGGGATGGCTCATCCGTGTCGCGCGATGCGCGATGGGCCCCGCAAACGCACGCCACCCACGGGTGGCCATGGAGGACGAAGTCATGCAGTCGCTGCCGTCAGTCACACACACGCCGAAAGTCGTCCTGGCGACCCTGTTGGCCACCGCCGTCGTCGCGACGCCGGCCCTGGCCGACACGATCCCGTTCACGTCCGCCTTCACGGGAACCATCTCGCCCGCTGCCGCCGGCCAGCACGTGGTGAAGGCCAGCCACCCGCAGGTCGGACAGACACCGCCCGCTCATGCCACGGCGAGCCAGTCGTCGGACGGGGCGTGGGGCTCGGTCGCGGCGAGTTCCTCGGCAGACATCGCGTCGGGTCAGCTTGGTGGCCGCGCGGCGGTGAGCTACGCCGATGCCGAGTCCACCCTGTTTGCGGCGTTCAATTCCGCGATCGGCGACGGGTTCCGGACGTTCGACGACAACAACGCACCCTTCGTGTGGGAGGGGCAGGAGGCGTCGTTCCGTCTCGACATCGACGGTAACATCTTCGCGCCTGCGCACCTTGCAAACGTCAGTGCGTACGTCGCGCTCATCCTCTATTCACCAGGCAGCGTCCGGCCGGAGATGAACTACTTCGGCGACGAGGGCAAGCTCGATCACTACCTGTACTACGTGGGCAACCCGAACCAGCGGGCGTTCTATTCGCCAGACGGGGTCAACCAGATCGAGCTGTTTCCGACGGCCTACCTGGGCGACCCGTCGGCAGGCGTGCGCATCGATCAGGCCATCACGCCCGGCGGCGATTTCGACTGGGTGCTGCTCATGGTGGGCAGCGCCTACCTCTACGAACCGGGCACGCTCGACGTCGACCTGAGCCACACGGTGACCTTCGGCTACAGCGGACCGGCTGGGGCACGGACCACCTCGGTGTCGGGTGCCTTCGGCAACATCACCGATGCCGACGCGTCGGTGCCCGAGCCCTTCACCGTCGTCCTGCTTGGCTGCGGGCTGACCGCGTGCGCCGCGGGCCGGCTGCGCCGCAGGGGCTGACCGCTCAGTCAACGGTGGCTCGCAGGGGCGGGCCGTCCGTTGACGTTGGACGCGGGTGCGCAATCCCGCCGCGGCTGGCACTTGCGTGGGCATGAACACAGGTGTATCATTCATAGATGAACGTTCACCGCACCTCCGATCCATCGCCGGTGACATCGGCGGTGCTGCACGCGGCGCGGGTCATCGACGCCCGTCTGGAGTCCGTGCTGGCGCCATTGCGGCTGTCCATGGCGAAGGTGGGGGTGCTGCGACACCTCGTGGACGCCGGTGCGCCGCTGGCCCTGTCGGTGCTCGCCGAACGGAACCGCTGCGTCCGCTCGAACATCACCCAACTGGCCGACAGGCTCGAGGCCGACGGCCTGATTCGTCGTGTGGCCGATCCCCAGGATCGTCGCGCGGTGCTGGCCGAGCCCACCGCTGCCGGCATCCTGGCGTATCAACAGGCGGTCGATCTGCTCTCCGCCGAAGAAGCGCGGCTTACATCGGGTCTGCCGCACGAGGTGCGAACCCACCTGCTCGACCTGGCCAATCAGGGAAACTCCTGAAGGCCTTTTTTTTGACCCTTTAGTTCATACATGCATCGTCTACCGCTGGACCATCCTGAAACGAACATCGCTCATCAGAAAGGCACGCCATGACCACCCGATCCTCGGCCTATCCACACCTGCTGTCGTCCACCGTGCTCGGCCATCTCGTCGTCCGCAATCGCGTGGTGATGGCGCCCATGACCCGCAACCGCGCCACGAAGACGACCCTCGAGCCGACCGACTCCACCGCCACGTATTACGCACAGCGTGCCTCTGCCGGCCTCATCATCACGGAAGCCACACAGGTCTCGCCGAACGCGGTGGGCTATCCGCTCACGCCCGGCCTGCACACCGAGGGACAGGTCGCTGCGTGGCGCCGCGTCACCGATGCCGTCCACGCGCGAGGGGGGCACATCTTCGTGCAGTTGTGGCACACCGGACGGATCTCGCATCCCTCGATGCAGCCTGACGGGTCGACACCCGTCGCGCCGTCGGCGATCGCGGCCGAAGGCGAGCTGATGACCTATGACGGCCCGAAGCCGTTTCCGAAACCACGGGCCCTCGAGCTCCACGAGATCCAGGGCATCGTCGGCGACTTCGCGAATGCGGCACGACGCGCGCGGGAGGCGGGGTTCGATGGGGTCGAACTGCACGCGGCCAACGGCTATCTCGTGGACCAGTTCCTGCGCGACGGGTCCAACCGCCGCACCGATGCGTATGGCGGGTCGCGCGAAAACCGCACGCGGCTGCTGCGTGAGTTGGTGGAAGCGGTGGGCGGCGAGATCGGTGCGCACCGCGTTGGCGTACGCATCTCGCCGACCTCACCCTTCAACAGCATGTCCGAGAGCGAGCCTGACGCGCTGACGACCTACATCGCGGAGTTGCTCGATCCCTACGGCATCGCGTACCTGCACGTCATCGATCCCGAGCAGGTCGGCAGCAAGGTCACTCGGCCCCTGACGGCGCTGGCGCGCCGCGCGTTCAGTGGCACGATCATCACCAACGCCGGGTTCACCGGGGACACGGCTGAACAGGTCGTGGCAGGCGGCGTGGCCGACATGGTCGCCTTCGGGGCGCCCGTGCTGGCGACACCCGACTTCGTCGAGCGGCTGACCGAGGGCGCACCGCTCAACTCGCCCGACCGGACGACGTTCTACGGCGGAGACGACCGGGGATACCTCGACTATCCCTTCCGCGACGGCCAGCCCAGGCTCGACCTCGCGGCGTTGACCGCCTCCGCCTGACCCTCTACGTCAGCTGTCGCGCTTGCCCTGGACACGCTGGGTCCGAGCCCCGGCGTGTCCCTGCGCCCTCGCCTGGTGCGTGGCGGCGAAGTGCTGCTCCACCGTGGCGGCCCGGGCGTCGTGACTGCGCGCTTCGACCGACGTGTTGGCGGCCTCGGTCGCGGCAGGGACGGGCCCCGACTCGTCGGCCTGCGCGACGATGGCGGCAGGGTCGCCCGTCATCTCGGCCACACGCTGCTTCACGCGCGCGACCAGCTCGCGCGCCTCACCCTTGGTGATGGGCGGCTTGTCGTCCGAGGCCGCGGCGCGTGGCGCCGTCTTCTTCGTCGCCTTCCTGGTCGTCTTCTTCGTGGCCTTCGTGACGGTTCGCTTCGCGGCCGCTGACGTCGGCGCCGTCTTCTTTGCCGTCGTCTTTGCCGTCCTCTTTGCCGTCTTCTTTGCCGTCTTCTTCGCGGTCTTCTTCGCGCTCTTTACCGTCTTCGCGGTCTTCGCGGTCTTCGTCGTGGCGCGCGCGGTCCGCCGCTCGGCCTTCTCGAGCTGCCTGGTGAGCCGGTCCAAGACCGCGTCGAACACCTCGACCTTTGCCGCCATCGTCTCGCGGTCCGTGCGTGTGGCGGCGCGTGACGACGTCGCCTTGCCGCGCGCCGCGCGTCCTCGCGCGCGGGCCTGCGTGGCGTACTTGTCCTTCAACCGGCGCGTCCGCTCGATCTTGCTGCGCAAGCGGGCGGGCGTCAGGTCGGCAATGGCCGAAGCCGACACGCTGTCGACCAGCGCACGTTCACTGGCATTGAGCAGCCGCTGTACCGAGGTGGACGTCAGTCGCATGCACACTCCTCCGGTGATTGGTAAGCCATGCCTGCATTGTGGCACAGGGGAGAGATCAGGACGGAGGCCGTCATGCCTCATGTCTCATGCGTCATTGAGCCGTTCACCAGTTCGCGGGACAGCCGCCCTCCCAGTTCGAAGCAGTGAGGACTCTATCGTGACCGTCGACGCGCGGTCAGACAGTGGACCGGAAGACGTGGACCGTAGACTGTAGACCGTAGACTGTAGACCTGAAGACCGCTGTGCCTACCGCACGTGTCGGTACATGAGCTCGACGAGTTCGTCGTACATCTGCTCGGCCTGGTCGTCGCCCGCGAGGATCGCCGAGGTGGCACAGTGCTTCAGGTGGTTGCGCATCAGCTCACGGCCCACGGCGCGCAGGGCCTCGTGCACCGAGGCAATCTGCGTGAGCACGTCGGCGCAGTACCGCTCCTCTTCGACCATGCGCTGCAGGCCCCGCACCTGCCCTTCGATGCGACGAAGCCGGGCCACGGTACGTGTCTTGGTACCCGGGTCGACGGCGGTGGCTTTCGTGTGTGTCATGGGACCGATACTCGACGCAGCCGCAGGCTGTTGCTGACCACGCTCACCGAACTGAACGCCATGGCGGCGCTCGCCACCACGGGGCTCAGCAACACGCCGAAGGACGGGTACAACACTCCGGCGGCGACCGGAATGCCGATCACGTTGTAGACGAACGCCCAGAACAGGTTCTGGCGCATGGTCGCGACCGTGCGGCGCGACAACTCGACCACCCGCGCCACGCCGAGCAGGTCCGGCGTCAGCAGCGTGATGTCGCTGGCCTCGATGGCCAGGTCGGTGCCCGAACCCATGGCGATGCCGACGTCCGCGCGCGCGAGCGCCGGGCCGTCGTTCACGCCATCACCCACCATCGCGACGACGGCGCCCTGTTCCTGCCGTCGCGCGACGTCCGCCACCTTGCCGTCAGGCAACACACCGGCCACGACTTCGTCGATGCCCGCCGTCGCAGCGACGGCTCGCGCCGTGTCCACGTTGTCGCCAGTGACCATCACCACGCGCAGGCCCAGGCGTCGCATGCGTGCGATCGCGTCCACCGACGAGGCACGAGGCGGATCGATGATGCCAAGCACCCCCGACGCGTGTCCGTCCACGGCCACCGCCACGATCGAGTGCGCCGCCGCGGCCAGCGATGCGGCTTCGTCCTCGAATGCGCCAGTCTCGACGCCCTCGCTGCGCAGGAACTGAAGGTTGCCGACCAGCACCTGACGGCCATCGACAACCGCCCGCATGCCCTGCCCGGCCACCGCCATGACACCGCCCACGTCTCTGGCGCCGCCGGTCGCCTGGGCCCGCCCTTCGGCATACCGGACGACTGCCGCCGCGAGCGGATGTTCGGAACGCCGCTCGACAGCCGCCGCCAGTGACAGCCATTCCGCCTCCGCCCCCTCGTGTGACGCCGGGATCACGGCCACGACCTCGGGACGGCCTTCGGTGACCGTGCCAGTCTTGTCGAGCACCACGGTGGTGACTTCGCCCGCGCGCTGCAGCGCCTCGCCGCCCTTGACGAGCGCGCCGAACTGGGCAGCGCGCCCTGTCGCAACCATCACCGCTGTCGGCACGGCCAGTCCCATCGCACACGGGCACGCGATGATGAGCACCGACACGCCCGCCGCCACCCCGCGTACGAGCGCGCCCTCGCCCCCGAACACCCACCACGCCAGGCAGGTCACCACCGCGATGGCCATCACGACCGGCACGAAGACGCTGCTGACGCGATCGGCCAGGTGCTGCATGGGCGCACGCGAGGCCTGCGCATCGCGCATCAGCCGCACGATCTGCGACAACATGCCGTCACGGCCCAGCGTCGTCGCCCTGTAGCGGAAGCCGCCGGTGCCGTTGACCGTGCCGCCAATCACCGTGCCCCCCGGCGCCTTCGCAACGGGCATGGACTCGCCGGTCAGCATCGACTCGTCCACGCTCGTCACGCCGTCCAGCACGACGCCATCCACCGGGATGCGCTCGCCAGGGCGCACGACCACGATGTCGCCTCGAACCACATCGTCCACCGCGACGTCCACGACGCCGTCGGCGCGCTCCAGACGGGCCGTCCGCGGTTGCAGGGACACGAGGGCCCGAAGGGCGGACGAGGTCCGCTGTCGAGCACCGGCCTCGAAGAGGCGACCTGTCAACACCAAGGCCAGGATGAAGACGACGGCCTCGTAGTAGACATCAGGCATCAGTCCGCGCGAGGTGAAGATCTGCGGGGCGAGGGTCGCGGTGAGCGAATACAGGAAGGCCGCGCCGGTGCCGACGGCGACGAGCGTGTTCATGTCGGCGGCGCGGTGCCGGGCCGCTGCCCAGGCGCGTGTGTAGAAGCTACGGCCGGCCCAGGTCATCACGACGAGCGTCGCCCCGAGCAGGACCCACGACAGCACCTGCGGATCGACCCGATACAGCCACGGCATCCACGACTCGAACACCGGCGACAACGACGTCATCACCCACTGCATCAGCGGATCGGCAACAGGCCCGTGCACGTCGTCGTGCAGCGCAGTTCCGCCCTGGCCGTGCGCCACGGGGGACGGGGCCATGAGCGGCATCGAGATCACCATCGCCACCGCGCCGATGGCGAGACTCACCGTGGCCTTCAGCCGCAGCGACACGTACTCGCGGCGGTCGGCCTCGTCACGCGCCTCCTGCACCGCCACCAGATCGTCGGCAGGGTCGGGCAATCGAGACTCGTAGCCAGTGTCGCGAATGGCAGCCACGAGATCCTCGGCCGACAGCCTCGCGCTGTCGAACGAGACCACGGCGTTGTGCATCATCAGGTTGACGCTGGCCTCGTCCACCCCTGGCAGCTTCGACAGCGTCCGCTGCACGCGTGCCTGGCAGGCGGCACACGTCATCCCCTCGACGGGCAGCGTCACGCGCGCAACGTGCGGCGCCCTGGCGTCGGCGACGGCCGTGTCGACGGAAGCAGACACCTCAGGACCTCGGTGCGTTGTCCCCTTCGTGGTCCCAGGTGTCCACCGGGTTCAGCTTGAAGCCGGCGTCCTCGACGGCCGCTTCGAGCTGCGCCATGGACACCTCGTCGGGGTTGGCCTCGATGACGGCCTGCCCGACGCTGACGTCGTGCACGGTGAGCCCGAGGGCGGTGAGATTCTTGCGGACGGCCGACACGCAGTGCTCGCAGGACATGCCGGTGATCGACAGGGTGGTGGTTTGGGTGCTCATGAGGAAAGGCTATACCCCCAGGGGGTATCAGTCAACGTCAGCCGCACGGGGTACGATCCCTGACGTGCGTACCGGCTCGACCATTCCCTCCCGTTGCGGTCTCCGGGCCGTCAGACATTCCGGGTGGGCCCGCCTGTGCATCGTGGTGGCGGCCTGCCTGTGTCTGGGCGCCGCCTGTCAGTCGACGCCTGACCGGACCGACGGCCGCACGCCCGTCTGGATCGACACCGACGTGGCGATCGGAGAACCCGACCGCGACGTCAGCGATGCCTTCGCGATCATCCAGGCCCTGCATTCACCAGGTCTCGATGTCCGAGGCGTGTCGGCCGTGTTCGGCAATGTGCCGCTAGTGCGTACGTGGCCCATCGCGAAAGACCTGGTCGGCCGGTTCGGCCCCGAGGATGTTCGCGCGTGGCGGGGCGCCGAAGGCCCCCACGAGCGCCAGGCGCCGACCGAGGCGTCCGAGGCACTGGCGGCAGCCCTTGGAGCCGAGCCGCTGACGGTCATCGCGCTGGGTCCGCTCACCAACATCGCATCGCTGCTCGAGCGCAAGCCGGCGCTGGGCCGCCGCATCACGCGCATCGTGGCGGTCGCGGGCAGGCGGCCGGGGCAGCGCTTCACGACCGGCGCGGTCAATCCGCGTGGCCATCGCGATCTGAACGTCGAACTCGACGTGGCAGCGCTGCGTGTCGTGCTCGACAGCGGCGTGCCCCTGACGCTTGCGCCGTTCGAGTTGTCGTCGCAGGTCGTGGTCGACGCCTCGGATCTCGAGGCGCTGGGGGAAGGTCCGGTCGCGGCACGTTTCCTGGCCGAGTCGTCAGGGCCCTGGCTGCGCCTGTGGCAGGAGGTCTTCGCCATGGACGGCTTCAGCCCGTTCGACACGTTGGCCGTGGACCTGGTGGCTTCGCCCGACTCGATCGCCTGCATGGAGGCGCGGGCCGTGATCGAGCCGTGGCCGGCCGACGAGATCGAGCCAAGACTGCACGGCCAGTTCAACGCCGCGCGCGAGGCACTCATCGTGCGCTACGCCGCGGACGCCGGCGAGCGGGGGCGTGCTGTCACCTACTGCCACACGCCAGACGAAGGGTTCAAGGCGCGGCTGATGGACGCCCTCCTGCGCTGAGGCGCGGTCAGGCCCCCGCGCCCTCAGTGGGCGTTGACCAGGGCCCTGAAGCCCGTGGCGGGTGGCGTATCGACGGTGCCCAAGCGGCGGCGCGCCGGGGCGTCCGTCTGGGCGTCGGGCGGCGTCGAGCACGCGCCTGTGCGTATCACGTGCAACGCTTCGTGCAGGGACGCCTCGCCGGGATCGCCGATTTGACGCATGAGGTCGTCGCCGGCCCGACAATCGGCCGGGATGCCGCCGAAGTAGTCGCCCTGCCCGAGCGCGTTCCGCAGCGTGAAGGACACCGGATAGAGCACCTTCTCGCAGAAGTTGATGCCGTACTGCCCCACGGGCTTGCCGTAGGTCGCGTCGCCCACGGTGACGACCGGCATGAAGGGACGCAACGCGTTGACGATCATCTCGCTGGCCGAGGCCGAACTGCGTGAGGTGACCACCACCAGGCGATCCAGCCCCAACGCGTGCTCGCGCGCCTCGAAGCGGATCACTTCGTTGCGGAACGCGTTGTTAGCGTTGTGGAAGTACTCGGCCATCACCTGCCCCTCGGTGCGGGTGCCGCCGATGAGACTGGCCAGGTGGCGTGCCACCGTCACCAGCCCGCCCCCGTTGTAGCGCAGGTCGAGCACCAGTTCGGTGACCTGCTCACCGCGCAGCGCGGCGAACGCCTCGTCGAGCGCCGCGATGGACGGCGTGACGAAGTTCCTGAAGAACAGATACCCCACCCGGCGCCCGTCGACCTCGTAGAGACTGAGGTGCGACACCGTCGGAATGGTCACCTCGCGCTTCACCATCCGCGCGTCGCGCAACTCGATGCCCGCTCGCACGCGAATGTCGATGCCGACGCCGACCTCCGCCGGGCCAAGGGCGTCCCCGAGCGCACCCGCCTGCAGCAGGTCGACGATGGTCCGGCCGCCGATCGCGACGATGCTGTCGCCGCGTCGCAGACCGGCCTCCGCCGCCGGACTCTCTGGAAAGACCTGGCTGACGATGAGCCCTTCGCCGTCGAACGCGTGCGAGAACCCGAAGCCGATGAAGGCGCTGTCGGAGTAGTAGGCTTCCTCCTCCGCACGCGACCCGATGTAGCTGAAACGTTCGTCGAGTGGCCGGTAGCGGACACGCTCCAGATACGCCTCGGGCGAGGGGAACTGCGCCGCGTTGACCTGGGGAATCTCCGTGTTCCAGAAGTAGATGTCGGCCATGACGTCGCGGACGAACAGGTTCTGGCTCACCGTGGAGCAGTTGGTCAGACTCTGTGCGACGGCCGACCCGACCATCGTCGGGGTGAGCAGGACGAGCAGGACCAGCGGCAGGCGCATCATCGGACGCGGAAGGGCAGCGCCCAAGCGTAGCAGAATCGCGGGCCGGCGACGTCCATCGCCGAAGGTATGCGACACGGCTGTTCCTCGGCGTGGGGTTTGCTCGGCGCCTTCACCACGTTTTCGACGTTCGAACTCGAGACCCTGTTGGCCCTCGAACGCGGTGCGGTGGGCATGGCCTTCCTCTACGTGGGCACTGAGCCTTGCCGTGGGACTGGCGGCGGTGGCCGTGGGCGTGGCGATCACCAGGGATGGCCTGAGGCTGGTCCGCGGCCTCAACGAGGCGCAGGCTCTGCGTCGGCCACGACGGCATCGGGCAGCACCTCCACCATCACGTCGACGTCTTTCACGTCTCGCCCGAGCGGCATCACCGTATGGAGGCGGAACCTCACCGTCTCGCCAGGTTCGAGGACGCCCGGCGAGGGATCGCGCCTCTCCGCCCGAGGCGTCCCGACGAGCACCTCGAGCACGCCGTCGGCCTCGTCGCGCAGCAGCGCCGTGATGACGAGCCCGTCGGCCCGGACGGGGCCACCGTCCACCAACCTCAGCGTGCCTTCCACCAGGTACCCCTCGCGAAGCGCCTGCCGTTTGGTCACGGACGTCTCGAGTCGAGTGGCCGGCGCCGGACACGGCACGTTGTCGGCCTCCGTCCGTGGCGCTGTCGACACCCAGCGATTCCAGGTGTACGGATTGGTCATCGGCTTGTGGTCCTGCTCGACGATCACGACCAGCCCCGCGGGCGGCACTTTCGCGTCGGCGATGGTGCGCAGCTGGAACCTGTACGGCATGATGCCGCCAGGTCCGACCTCGCTGATGCGTGCCTCGTTCGGGATGGGCGGCCCTACAGGCTGCCAGTCTGCGTTCACGTACTGGAGGCGGATATCGAGGCTCGACAGGCAGCCGCCGTCGTTGCGCAACGCGCCGACGAGCACGCCGAGTTTCAGGTTCTCGAACGAGATGGCCGCGTTGTGCAGGGGCGACATGCGGATGTCGTCACCCGTGCTGATGCGGGCGCTACGCGGAAGCTCCAGCCAGTGCGGCACGTGGTCGCGGCTGCGGGTGCCATAGACCGGCGTCGTGCGCTCCCCCGGCGTGAAGATCGGCAACTGCGCCCTTACCGGCCAGGCACCAAGCACGCCGCACAGGACGCAGCACACCAGACCCCCGCGAGACACCGTGGACATGATCGATCCTCTCCCCGCACGCACCGGTCACGGGAGGATGGCTGGCAGTGGCGGGATCATATCAGTCCACGGTCCACGGTCCACGGTCCACGGGGTAAGGCGTAAGGCGTAAGGCGTAAGGCGTAAGGCCCCTCAGTGTTCGAGCGCGAGTCGCAGGAACTGGAGGTCGCCTTCGCGCAACGTGACCTGCGAGGCGCGCTGGCTCAGCTCCCGCAGGCGGTCAGGGTCGTCGAGGACGGCGGGGTCCACGGCATCCGAAGGCGTGGCGATGACGAAGTACTCGCCGGGACGCAGGCTCTCGACGACGAACCCGCCGTTCTGGTCGGGCGTCCCCAGCCCGCTGACGCCGGGCGTGCGCAGGGTGGCCCGCCGTTCGTAGTCCTGTGGAAACGCCAGGACGACGTACTCGGTGGCGGGACGTCCGTCCGCGCCCATCACCTCGCCGCCGATGCTCGACGGGCGGTCGTTGACGACGATCTCGAGGCCGGGCCAGGCGCGGCCGCTGCCGAAGTCGAACCCGTCCAGGGCGTCCTGCCCGTTGACGCGGATGGCCTTCACCCACCAGCCGCGGGGCAGGCCGTTGACGTGCAGCAGTTGTGGCCCCCGCAGGCCCGAGATCGAGATGCTGAGATCGTCCTTGACGCCGCCTGTGCCCGGAGGACCGAACATCATGGGCTCGGGGTCGATGGGACGCGCGAACACTCGCAGGGCGGACGGTTGGATCGCGCGGGCGTTGCCCTCTACCACAAGGCGGCCCACGACCGAGGACGGGGGCGACGTGGTGACCGTGAGGTTCGTGAGGTCTTCGCTGCCGACGACCAGAGGCATCGTGGCACTTTCGACCTGCGCGAAGTCGTCGGGGCCACCCATCGGCCGCTGCGGCGCAGCCATCACCTGCAACATGTACGCGCCGGGCACGACGCTGTTGATGGTGAAGGTGCCATCTGCGAGCATGCCGCGGCCGCCGAAGCCTCCCGCCATCACCTCGGCGCCATCGGGTCGCAGCATGACCATGCCAGCACCCAGTGCCCTGCCGGTGGAATCGACGACGCGTCCAGAGACCGTCACGACGCGCGAGGCCACGAGCTGAATGTCGATGGAGGTCACCTGCCCGGCGACCACGCGCACCCGTTCGGCGTCGGCAGGAGCCGGTGTTCCAGGTGCGTAGGTTCGCACGGTGTCGGTGGCCTGGGCGTCACGGGTCGGTGCGGCTGGCCCCATCATGCGGCCATTGGACGGTTCGGCCGAGACGATGTACTCGCCCGGGGCAAGGCCATACAACCGGAAGTTGCCGAGGTCGTCGCTCATTCCTCCGCGCCCGCCGGCCGGACGGTAGCGCACCTGGCCACGCACCCGCTGCGCCTGCAGCACCTGCAGCATCACCCCTTCCGCCGGCTCCCCCGCGTCGTCGATGACGCGACCGGCGATGACGCCTCCGGGCTGCAGCCTGAAGTCGACGTTCGGGATCTTGGCGCGGTCCTCGACGGTGAGTCGACGCGGCAGACTACTGGGGCCGGATTGTCCCAGGGTCTGCATCACGTACCCCCCACGCCTCGCCATCACGGTGTACACGCCGGCCGGGAGCTCGCCGATGGTGTACGCGCCGGTGTCGTCGGTGCGGGCCACGTAGGTGCGGGCGCCCGCGCCCGGCGACCCCGTCGTGGGAAACGCCTGCACGCTCACACGGCGGAGCGGCAGGCCGGTCTCGGCGTCGACGACGCGACCCGAGATGACGGCCGTGCCCACGACGTTCGCAGGGGGACGACCGCTGCGGTCGCGCGGCGGCATGGCAGGAGGCGAGCCCGCCGGCGGCTGGGGCGACGGTCGGACGACGGCTGTCGGCTGATCGACGTGCGCGCGGGCGGCAGCCGGCAGAGCGACCATCCCGGCGGCTACGGCCGCCACGAGCAAGATGTGCATACAGTCTCCTCCTCCGGGCTCACTGCCATTGATGCTCGGCCGTGACCTTCACCACGCGGTCGAGCATCAGACGCCGCACGGTGGGCTCGTCGGCGACGGCCTCGATCTGCGCCGGCGTCAGTTCGGCCTCGACGGCACTCGCGATCGCCTGCCGCCTCAGGCGCGTCACGCCAAGCTGCGCCAGCCGCCGGACGACCGGTTCCTGCGCGGCCCTGATGGCCGCGGCCATCGCCTCGACATCGCGTGCGCCGGCCGACTCGGCCGGGGGCTCCACCGCAATGACGACGGCCAGCCGCGCCTCGGCGCGGCCCGCCTTTCGCAATGCGGACATCTCAGCCGAGAGTTCAGGGGTGATGCGTGCGCTACCCATGATCTCGCCTCCTTACCTCCGGAGCGCCGGCGAGCCGCGTCGTGCGGCCCGCCCACGCCCTTCATCAGGACAACGGTTGTCTCACGTCGTGGCGGTCATCGACAGCCCCACGTTCGCCCCCGTGGCTCGCAGCAGCGCCGAGTACGCGTTGACGATGCCGTACCCGGTCTGGTTGGGGGCGAACACGACACGCTCGCAGCTGTCCTCGAGCAGCTTCTTCACCATGCGCGGCGTCAGCGCGCGGTTCTTCTCGAGGACGAGGGCCGCCAGCCCCGCCACGTGCGGCGAGGCCATCGAGGTGCCGCTGAAGGCCGCGAAGGCGCCTCCGAGCACCGACGACATCACGGCGACCCCTGGCGCCGCCAGGTCGGGCTTCGTGAGGCGGATATCCGACGACGGCCCCAGCCGTCCGCTGCCCGGCCCCAGGCTCGAGAACGCGGCCAGCGTCTTGGTGTTGTCCACGGCGCCCACGGTAATCACGTGCCGCGCCGCGCCCGGATGGCGAATGGCAAACGGCGGCCGCGCGCCCGCGTTGCCCTCGTTCCCAGCTGCCACGACGACCGTCACGCCGAGGCGTACGGCGTTGTCTGCGGCTTCACAGAGGATGCAATCGGCGTTGTCGCAGACCCACCCGTGGAACACCTCGCTCCAACCGAGACTGAGGTTGGCCACCAGCGCCCCGCGACGCACGGCCTGTTCGAGGCCCTGGATGACCCATCCCGGCTGCCCGCCACCGGCCGCCGTGAGCACCTTGATGTTGATGAGGTCGGCTTGCGGCGCGATGCCGCGATGCACGACGTCGTTGCTCGCCACCTGCCCGCCACGTGCGTGCCGTGGCTGCCAGGGACGTTGACGGGTTCGGGTGTGGTGCTGATCTCGTCGACCACCTTGCCGAGCAGCGCCGGGTGATTCGCATCGACGCCGCTGTCGAGGATCGCCACCTTGATCCCTCGTCCGCTGGCGGCGAAGTCGGAGGCGGCGTCCACGCTTTCGATGACGTGCGCGCTGTGCTGCATGCACGTGACCATGTCGAGCGCTTCGAGCCGGATCATCCGCACTTCGTCCATCTCGGCGACGGCCGCGATCTGGCGCGGCGTCAGTCGGGTGGTCACGGCGTTGGCTAGTGCGTAGGTGGTGATGTCGGGAGCCTTGAGCGACCGCAGCCGCTCGAGCAGCGGTTGCTGGCTGGGCATCGCCTGCGGCCCCATGCTCTCGAGACCCGCTGCGCCTTCCGTGCCCGGTTGGGCCCGAAGCATGTCGCCGTGCGAGATCGTGACGGGAATGGGCATGTCGTCCACGGCAGCGGCCGCCATGCCGCCCGCACTCGCCCGTGCCTTCTCCTGGTCGATGTGCGCCTCCAGCCGTGGTTCGATCTTGCGATTGGCCATGATGTACTCCTTCGTGCACGCGAGGTGAGTGGACGCGTAACGACTGCGGGTGGGTCACCTCCTTCCGGAACCAGGACAGGCAACGCCGGGCGCGACGGCCTGAGCGGGCGCACGCAGGTGCCACGAGCCATCGCGGGGACGGCCGCCGGCGCAGGACGCCTGGGAGGGATCTTCGAGTATACGCCTTACGCCTTACGCCTTACGCCTTACGCCGCACGCCTTACGCCGATCGGGGATCGGGGATCGGGGATCGGGGCGCATCGCCGGGGCTATAATCGTTCCCGACCCGTCAACGTCTTGCGAGGCCGCCGATGCCGGTCGACTCTGATCCTGGCGATGCCGTGTCGCGCGGGCCGCGCGATCTCGTCGACCTGCTATCGCGCCATGTGGTGGGGCAGGCGGATGCCGTGCGGTACATCGTGCCGTACGTCGAAATGTACCAGGCGGGCTTCGCTCCCGAACGTCGGCCGGCAGGCATCTTCCTGTTGCTCGGGCCGACGGGCACCGGCAAGACGCGCACCGTCGAGGCCCTGGCCGAGGTGCTGCACGGCACACCCACCCATGTGCTGACGATCAACTGCGGCGAGTTCCAGAGCGACCACGAGGTGGCGCGTCTCGTCGGCGCGCCCCCAGGCTACGTCGGGCACCGCGAGTCGGTGGCGATGCTGTCGCGTGATCGCCTGGGTGCGGTCACCTCGCCCGGCTGCGACCTGGCGCTCGTCCTGTTCGACGAGATCGAGAAGGCCGCGCCGGCGTTGACGACCCTGCTGCTCGGCATCCTCGACCGCGCGACGCTGACCCTCGGCGACGGACGTGAGGTGGACTTCAGCCGGAGCCTCATCTTCCTCACGAGCAACCTCGGCGCGCGCGAGATGATGCGCGCGCTCGATCCAGGCCTCGGCTTCCAGGCACCCTCGGCTCGGAACGACGCCGTCGATCGACTCGAGACCATCGCCCTCGCGGCCGTCCGTCGACGTTTCTCGCCCGAGTTCGTCAACCGCATCGACGTCATCGTCACGTATCGGCCACTCGACGAGGAGGCGCTCGACACCATCCTCGGGCACCACCTCGACGACCTGCAGCGACACGTGTCGACGCGCCTGGGTGACCGCTGCTTCCGGATTCTGGTGACGCCGCCCGCGCGCGACCTGTTGTTGCAGCGCGGCACCAGCCAGGAATCAGGCGCACGCGAGCTGAAACGCGTGATCCACCGGCTCCTGACGCAGCCCCTTGCCGCCCGGGTCGCACGAGGCCTCGTGCCGCCCGGTGCGCTCGTGGAGGTGGCGGTGGACGCCGACGGGACCTCGATGACCTTCGACGTCCACGAGGGGCCGTCCGAGGTGCCCACACCACGCCTCGCGCCGTCCAGGGTGCTGGTCGTGGACGACAACGACTCGCTGGTCGGCTGGATGGCCTACGTGCTCACCCAGCGCGGCTACGACGTGCGCACGGCCGGCACGGCGAGCGAGGGCCTCGCGGCGGCCGCCGCCGACGTGGACGTGGCCGTGCTCGACTACCTGCTGCCCGACGGCGACGGTGTCGCCCTTGGCGCGGCCCTGCAGCACCACGGCCGCCGACCCGCAGTGGTCATCGTGAGCGGCCTCGAGTTGTCGGACGCCGACAAGGTCGTCTGCGAGGCCCGGGGCTTTGCCTACCTGCAGAAGCCGTTCATGGACGACGACCTCGTCCGCGCGATGGAGTCGGTGCACGCTCGTGCCGCCGTGGCCGGAGCGTGATCCGCCCGCTCATTTCCGCTGCGCGAGCAGCCACGTGTAGAAGTCGTCGCCGGCGTAGATGCGTGTCCAGACGTTGTGTGCCAGGTCCTCGTGGACGGTGAACTTCACGTCGCGATGCCCCTTCTCGAGCAACGCGTTGACCATCTGCAGGCTCTCGATGGGAGAGACCACGCGGTCGCGTCCGCCGTGGAACACCCAGATGGGGCGCTGCGCCTTGGCGAAGGCGTCGATCGAGGCGGGATCGCCCCCGCCGCAGATGGGCGCGACGGCGGCGAAGAGATCCGGATGTGCCGCGGCAAGACCGAACGAGCCGAAGCCACCCATGCTGAGGCCTGTCAGATACAGCCGTGACCGATCCACCCGGTACTCCGTGGCGGTGCGTTCGACCATCTGCACCAGCTCGTCGCCGATGCGCACCCACGCGTTGACGACGGTGTTGCCCGAGCGGTCGCGCAACGTGCCCCAATCCTGGGGGACGGGGTTGGCGTCGAACTCCGGCGCGACGCGTGGCGGCGGTGCCGCCGCGCGGTCAGGCTGCTCGACGAACCCCGGAGGGATCTCGGTGGTGTTCGCGCGGTCGTCCGGGTAAGGCGCCTGGGGCACCACCATCACGAAGGGCAGGTCGCGCCGCTGAATCCACGCCTCCATCAGCGGTCCGTGCACCAGGACCTTGCTGAGGTCGTCGAGGCCGTTGCCTCGCTCGCCGCCCCCGTGCAGGAACAGGATCAGCGGCCACGTCTTCGCGGGGTCGTCGCCATAGCCCCTCGGCAGGAACACGTAGTACTCGCGCGCCTTACCGGTGACCGCGCTCTCGTAGCGCTTGCGCAGCAGTTGGGGTTCGGCGCCCTGTTGCGCGGCAGCGGGCGCCGGCAATACGAGCAGGCACAACAACACGGCGATGATCTTGAACACGCGGCGTTCCTCCGTCGGCGGGTTACGTGATGGGTGGTGCCGCGATGATCGCCGCTGCACGGGGGCGCGTCAACGGTTCGGGCGGATGTCGGACGGCTGCGCATCAGCGTCCGCCGCCAGCATCGGCTCGAGCACCGGCCAGATCGTCTCGGCGATGCGTTCGGCGCCGCGCGCGTTCGGGTGGACCCAGTCCTCGCGGTTGAGCTCTCGCCTTCCGATCACGCCGGTGAGCAGGAAGGGCACCAACGGCAAGCGGTAGGTCTCGGCCAGATCGGGGAAGACGAAGTGGAACGCGAGGCTGTAGCGCAGGCCGTTGAAAGGGGGCGCCTCCATCCCGCACAGCAGCACCCGCACACCCGCCGCCTGCGCTCGCGAGATGATCGTGTCGAGATTCTGACGGACCGTGTCCAGCGGCACCCCGCGAAGGCCGTCGTTTGCGCCCAGCGCCAGCACGAGGACGTGAGGCTGCTCCTCCAGCAGATCGTCGAGACGCGCAAGCCCGTCGGCCGTGGTATCGCCGTTCTGGCCGACGCTCACGACGCGCCAGGCGTGACCTTCGATCTCGAGTCGCCGCTGCAGCACCGCAGGGAAGCTGTCGTCGGGCGAGGGTGACACCGAAAGGCTGTCCCCCAGCACGGCAATGGTACGCGGCCGGACGGGTTCGGTCACAGCGCCATGCGTGGCCCGCCCGCCGCAGGCAGCCGCCAGGACGAGCAGCACGACGAGACACACGCGGGCGCGCTGATACCCCATCACGGCACAGTCTGTCAGATCGAGGTTCCTCACTTCGTTCCTCGGTTCCTCCGTTCCTTCGTTCCTTGTTTCCTTCGTTCCTTGTTTCCTTCCCTCCTTCGTTCCTTCGTTCCTTCTGTCCTGCTCTCCTCGTGATACGGTGTGCGCGGAAATCACACCCATGATCAGTGCAAAAGAGACGTTCACCTCGCGCTGGGGCCTGATCCTGGCCGGTCTGGGCATGGC
>JAEZDP010000489.1 GCA_023418055.1 Acidobacteriota bacterium | reverse complement strand
ACCCTGGCCACCTTCCTGAACGCCAGCGGCCCCCACGAGGTGTGTTTCGGACAGAACATGTCGACGCTCACCTTTCACGTCGCCCGCGCCCTGGCCCGCACGTTCGCCCCCGGTGACGAGGTGGTCGTCACCGATCTCGACCACCACGCGAACATCGATCCGTGGCGGCACGCGGCGCGCGACCATGGACTGGTCGTCCGCCACGCGCCCCTCGACGCCACGCGGACGCGGGTGGATCTCGACGCGCTGGCCGGCCTGCTCGGCCCGCGAACCCGGCTGGTGGCCGTCGGGGCCGCGTCCAACGCGATCGGGACCATCACCGACGTGCGGGAGATCGCGGCGCGTGCCCATGCCGTGAACGCCCTGGTCTTCGTGGACGCCGTGCACTACGCGCCGCACGTGCTCGTCGACGTGCAGGCCCTCGAGTGCGATCTCCTGGCGTGTTCGGCCTACAAGTTCTACGGCCCGCACATCGGCGTGTTGTGGGGACGCCACGCCGTCCTCGAGGGCCTCGACCTGCCCAAGCTGCAGCCGTCGCCGGCCCACGCGCCCGAGTCGGTGGAGACCGGCACGCAGAGTCATGAAGCGATGGCGGGGGCGGCCGCGGCCGTCCGCTTCCTCGCCGGCACGGACGCCGGCGGGTTCGTGTCTCGTGAGGCCCTGCAGGCGCGTCTGGCCGCCTTCCACCACCGCGGGCAGACGCTCATCACGCGGCTCTGGGAGGGGCTGCAGGCGCTTGCCCATGTCCGGTGCGTCGGCCTGCCCCCCGATGCGCCCCGCACGCCCACCGTGGCGTTCACCGTGGCAGGCGTGCCGAGCGACGAGGTCTCACGACGCCTGGGCGGTCAGGGCCTGTTCGTGTCGAGTGGCGACTTCTACGCGACCACGCTGGTCGAGCGGCTCGGCCTCGCCGCCGAAGGCCTCGTCCGCGTCGGGTGTGCGTGCTACACGAGTGACGAGGAGGTCGAGCGGCTGCTCGACGCGCTCGCCCGCATGGCCTGACCGCCGGCCCAGCGCACGAGCGTCTGTGCGAGCGCCTCGAGCCGCAGCGGCTTCGCGAGGTAGTCGTCCATGCCGGCCGCGAGGCAGCGTTCGCGGTCGCCGGCCATGGCATTGGCCGTCAGCGCGACGATGGGGGTGCGGCGCGTGCCGGCTTCGGCCTGCCGGATGAGTGCGGTGGCGTCGAAGCCGTCGCACTCCGGCATGTGGCAGTCCATGAGGACGATGTCGTAGGGGAGGCGCCCGAGCGCCTCGACGGCTTCGAGCCCATTGGCCACGGGGTCCACACGGTGGCCCAGCTTCTCGAGCATCCGCACGGCCACTCGCTGGTTCACCTGATTGTCCTCGGCCAGCAGCACGCGCAGCCGCGACGCGCAGGCGTGAGGCACGCTCGGTGCCGCCGCGGGCGCGTCGTCGTGTGTCAGGCGCAGGACGGCGCCCAGGGCGTCGTTCACCTGGCGCCGCCGCAGCGGACGGGTGAGCGTGGCGGCCGCCCCGGCGAGCGCGAGCACCTCCTGTGAGACACCGGCGTCGGCGACGAGCACGAGCGGCACATGCGCCCGGGCCGCCGCCGCGCCGAGCGCCTGCAGGACGTGTGGGGGTTCATCGCCGGACAGGCCTCGCACGTGGACGTCGACGGCGGGCGCGTCCTGACGTCCGGGTGTGTCGCTGTCATCGCCCGCAGGCAGGGCCCCCTCGACGGCTTCCATCCCCAGCGAAGCCAGGTGGCCGGCGAGCGACCGACGCGAGAGATCGCGCGGGTCGTCGTACAACACCCGTCGGCCCTGCAGTGCCGCCAGCATCTCGTCGTGCGCCTCGCCGCCCTGCTGACGGGTGCCCGACTCGGGGCAGGCCGTCGCCGGCAGCGTGAAGTAGAACGTCGTCCCCTGCCCCGGCGTGCTCCGCAGCCCGATGTGCCCGCCCATCGCCTCGACGAGTTGCCGGCTGATGGCCAGGCCGAGCCCGGTGCCGCCGAATCGCCGCGTGGTGGACGCGTCGGCCTGCGTGAACGGCTCGAACAACCGGGCCTGGACCTCTTCGTCGATGCCGATGCCCTCGTCGTGGACGTCGACCCTGAGGCAGGGCCCGGCCGGCGCCGGCTCGGTGGTGACCTCGACCGAGACCGTGCCGCGGCTGGTGAACTTGACGGCGTTCGACAGCAGGTTGAGCAGCACCTGGCGCAGCCGACCCGGGTCGCCGAGCACGACCTGCGGCACGTCGGGTGCCACGACGGCCCCCAGTTCGAGGCCTTTGCGGCTGGCCGTGGCGGCCACGAGGTCGAGGGCCTCGTCGACGACCGCGCGCACGTCGAGGGCGACGGTCTCGATCTCCATGCGGCCGGCCTCGATCTTCGAGAAGTCGAGGATGTCGTTGATGATGGTGAGCAGGTGTTCGGCCGAGGCCCTGACGGTCTCGCCGAGTTCGCGCTGGTCTGGCGTGAGCGGCGTATCGAGGAGCAGTCCGGTCATGCCGATGATGGCGTTCATCGGCGTGCGGATCTCGTGGCTCATGGTGGCCAGGAAGCCGCTCTTGGCGGCCGTGGCGGCCACGGCGGCATCACGCGCCTCGGCGAGTCGCACCGCCTGGGCTTCGAGTTCCTGCAGGTAGCGCTGCCGGTCGCGTTCGGCGACGGCGCCCACCGTATCGTCCTGCACGAACGACCAGATGAGGGGCTCGCCGGACTGGTCGCGCACGAGCGCGCCGGTGAGGACGACCGGCACCGTGCTGCCGCTGCGTTGGCGGACCTGCGCCTTGAACGGCCCGTAGGCGCCTGTCGCCCGCAACTGCTCGCGCTGCTGCGGAAGGATCGTTTCGGCGTCGCAGAGCAACGCCTCGCCCACGCCGCGCAACTCCGCTTCGGTGAACCCGGTCATGGCGCAGAAGGCCGGGTTGGCGGCGACCAGCTGCAGCGACGTGCGGGTCAACACCAGCCCCATCGGTGATTGCTCGAACAGGCCGCGGAAGCGCGCCTCCGAGTCGGCGACGGCCGCTCGTGCACGTTCGAGCGCCGTGAACGACTCGGCCAGCGACGCGTTCGACCTCTGGAGCGCGCGCATCTGGCTGCGACTGCGGCCGAGGGCGTGCACCGTCGTGCCGGCCAGGCCCGCCAGCAGCAGGCTGAGTGCCAGCAGCAGCTGCGGCAGGGCCGAGCGCTCGTCGGCCAGCAACGCGTCGGTGGGGGTGGCCGTGATGCGCCAGGTGCCGCTGCCGGGGACGGTGACTTCGGCGGTGCCGGGGAGGGCCCACGCGCGCGCGCCGGCCGGCGTGCCGATGGCAAAGAGCGGCTCCCGGCTGCCGTCGATTTCCACGGCAAACCGGGTATTGCCGACCACCTGCGAGATCAGCGCCGAGAACCCGTACTCTGCGACCACGTACCCGCCGTCCTCACGCGTGGGCGACAGGGCCAGCACCACGGCGAAGCCGAAGTCGTCGGTGAGCAGGCGCATCGGCCGGGTGTAGACCGTGCGGCCCGTCTGCTGGGCGCGTTCGACGGCGGCCAGCCGTGGGGGCGACGTACGCAGGTCGAGGCCCGCCGCGCGGCGCTCGACGTTGTCGGGCTGGGCCCACCGCACGTGAAGGTCGTCGCCGACGAGCAACAGGCTGGCGAGCGTGCCGCTCGAGTAGCGCGCCTGGTGGCTGGCGTCGGCCACCCAGTGCGCCTCCGTGGTGACGGCGCCCGACACCCACCGCGCGCGGATGCCCTGGAGCATCGCTTCGGCCCGGCTCAACTCGCGTTGAAGGGCCTCGGCGACACGCGTGGCTTCTGCACTCGAGTGGCCCCGGATGAGTTCGCGTTCGTGCGAGACCAGCGCCTGCCACACGACCACCGACGCCGCGGTCAGCAGCAGGGTGACGGCGACGGGCGCCGCAAACGACGATCGGGTTACAAAGGTCACCGCGAGTCGGTCCTGTACGTTCAGGACATCGGCTCGAACGCCCCGCCCCTCCAACCGCACGGGGCGAGGACGAGGGCTACGACCCCTGTTTGAGGCCTCGCACCTTCATCGGCAACCCGAACAGGTCGATGAACCCGCGGGCCGCGGTCACGTCGTAGCCCTGCATCGCGAAGCTGGCCAGGTTGGTGTCGTAGAGCGACTGCGGTGACGTGGCGCTCACCGCGGTGGCGCGGCCCTTGAACAGCTTGACGCGCACCACGCCGGTCACCACCTGGCTGGCGTGGTCCACGAAGGCCTGCAGCGCTTCGCGCAGCGGGTGGAACCACTGGCCGTAGTACACCAGTTCGCCGTAGCGCAGCGCCAGGCGCTGCTTCTCGTGATACAGGTCGCGTTCGAGGCAAATCTGCTCGAGGGCCTTGTGCGCTTCGTACAGGATCGAGCCGCCCGGCGTCTCGTAGACACCGCGACTCTTCATCCCGACCAGGCGGTTCTC
>JAEZDP010000151.1 GCA_023418055.1 Acidobacteriota bacterium | reverse complement strand
TACGCCCTACGGCGTGTGGCGTATGGCGTATGGCGTGTGGCGTATGGCGTGTGGCGTGTGGCGCTAGTAGTAGAAGAAGTACAGCAGGTCGATGCCACTCCGCTCCACGCGCTGGCCTGGCGATCGGTCCGTGTTGCCGCCCTGCGTCATGGATGTCTGCAGGCGGAGGTTTCGCAGCAGTTCGTACTCGAGCAGGATTTGGCTGACGTCCTGCGATCCGAGCTGCTGGCGCAGGCGTACGTAGATGCGCTCGCCCAGGCGGTTGCCGACGGTCACGGCGGGCCCGGTTTCGGCGAAGGCGTCGATCTCGAACTGGTCCACGTCGAGGGCGTCGCGCAACGTGGTGGCCAGCGCACCGGTCAGGCGGCCGCCGACCAGTTCGCCGGCGCGCTGAGCGAGCGACACCTGCTCGCCCGAGCCCAGGTCGTCCAGCGGACGGTTGAAGACGATGAGCGCGAGGATGTCGGCTTCGTCGAGGCTGGGCGTGCTCGAGAGGCGCAGTTGCGGCTCGTTGGCCGTGCCCTCCACGTCGATGCGCGCTTCGACGCCCGAGATGTCGCGCGTGGCCGCGATGTCGAGCGTCGGGTTGGTCACGTCGTCGCCCTGGAAACGAATCGCGCCATCACGCACGACGGTGAAACGCCGGCCCTGGAAATCGTAGTAGCCCCGCACCGTCGAGATCTGCCCGGTGACGAGCAGCGGCTCGCCGGGCGACTGCGTGGCGCGCAGGTCGGCGCCCACCGTCATGTTCAGCGCGCCGAGGCTCGGGCCGCCATCACCCACCCGCACGTCGTCGCCCCGCAGCACGAGGTCGTCGGCCACCGTGAACCGCACGTCAATGGTGGCGGCGTCGAGCACGCCTGACGCCGGCGCGTCGCCTTCGGCAGGCTCCGCCGCGTCAACCGCCTCAGCCGCCTGCCCAGCCTCGACGACATCGCCGTCGACCGTCTGCACGTCCTCCGCAGAGACGTCACGGCGCTGCACCACGACCACTCCGTCATTCGGGGCGCCCGGTGGCGTCGTCGCGTCCGCCGGGGAGTCGGGACCAGCAGAGGACGCCGCGTGCGGTTCGAACACCAGATCCACGTCATTGCGCTCCACGTCGGACTCCGCTCCCGCGAGCGCGGCCAGCAGGCGGTCCACGTCGATGCGCGAGGACGGCAGGCTCAATTCGCCGCGGACGATGGGCGCCGAAGGCGTACCGGCGACGGTCACGTCGGCGGTGAGCCGGACGTCGCCGAGATCGTTGTCGATCAGGCGGAACTCGGAGGCCGAGGCACGCAGGTCCACATCACCGAGTGTCGTGTCCACCAGGCCGAGGGTGCCAGACACCTCAAAGGGGTTCTCGCGAGTGTCGAGCAGTCGCAGCGTGTCAACACGCACCTGGTCCTGCCCCACGTGGACCTCGGCCTGCAACCCGGTATAGCGGGCATCCACGAGCGGCACGCGGAAGGCGCCATCGCGAATCGTCACCATGCCGTCCACGTCTGGCTGCGCGAGCGTACCGGTCACCGTCGCGTCAACGAGCAGCCGGCCCTGCACGTCGGCCACGTAGTCGGTCACGCCTTCGACCACGGCGAGGTCGATGCCGTTGCTGACGACGGTCAGGTCGAGGCGCTCGTCGACGGGGTGTCCTTCGGGCGCCGAGCCAATGGCGGCGAGGACCGGCACGCGGCCCTCTGCCGTCAACGCCGACGCCGCACTCTGCTGCAGCGTCGTCTTCACCGCGGCGACGCCGTCGGCATACTGTGCCGTCGCCTCGAGCGCGTCGAACGTGAAGCCCTGCACGGCACCCTGCCGCACCTGAACGTCCACGTTCGCCACGCCGTCGTGCAGCGCACCGTTCATGCCGATCGTGGCATCGAGCGTACCGGCCAGTTCGCGCTCGGGCATGAGGCGGGCGCCGATGGGGGCGAGGTCCACAGCCGTAACCTGCACCTCGAGGCCTTCACCGGCAAACGGCGCGGCGTCGGACGGCAGGCGCACCGCGCCCTGCACGTCGAGGCGCTGCGTGCCGCTGGCAAGCCGCAGGTCGTCGATGGCCACCCGCCCGGCTTCATGGGTGACCTGGGGGGAGGCGCCGGGCGCCAGCGCCCAGGCCAGGCCGTCGCCCGTGGCCTCGAGCCGCCGCAATGTCACGACCTGTCTCGCCTCTTCGAGCGCCAGCACGCCGCCAGCACCGGCGGCCAACTCGTTGAGCGTCACATCGGCCTCGAAGTCGGCCTGCGAGTCGGCGTAACGCGCCTCCACGGCGGCCGTGTCGACGAGCGTACCGCCGGCATCGAGCCGCGTCGCGTCGAGATCGACGGCGGCACTCGCGCGCGCGACGTCAAGCGCTGGGACGGCTGCGGTGAACGTGCCGTCGAGACGTTCCACACTCGCCGTCTCCGAATACACGGCGTCGGCTACGGCGAGCGTGCCGGTCGTGGAGAGGTCCTGCAGCCAGCCACTGAGGACGCCCTCGACTTGCGCCGTGCCGGCCACCCCTGATACGCCCGCCAGTGCCGCAAGCGTGCCCGCATCCCTGACGTCGAGCGCATACGTAAGGCGGGAGTTTCCGGCGTCCACGAGCGCAAACGGCCCACTGGCCTCGAGCGTGGCGGCAGCCGAGGTGAGCTGCAACTGCCGCACCTCCACCTGGCCGGCGTCTGCGGTCACATCGGCCCGCAGTTCGTCGAGACGCACGCCACCCACGTCCGACGGGTCGAGCGCGAGCGCCACCTGGCCGGTGACGAGGGCGGGATCGATCGTGCCGGTCACGTCAGGCAGCGACACCGAAGCGTCAATCGTGCCCGACACCCGCCCGGCGACGTCGTCGCGTCCGGCGAACACTTCGGGTCGCAGGTCGTCGACACGCCCGTTGAGCCGTGCCTCGACGGCGCCGCGATTGGCCGACGCCTCGAGACGCAGGTCGGGGACACGTGCGCCGCCCAGCGACGAGTCGGTGACATGCAGCGAGACGTCGGCGACGGCCGACGCCACGTCGATGCCACGGCCGCGCGCATCGATGCGGGCCGTGATGTCGCTCTCGTAGGCCGGCGCGTCGAGGGCGGCCACGTCGAAGACCTGGCCAATCCGCTGCAGGTTCACGTTCCGCACGCCACCGGTGACCGCGTAGCTGATGTCGCTGCCGGCAATGGTCACGTCGGCCGTCGTGCCGCCGTCTATCGTCAGCGTGTCGACGGTCGACGGTCTGAAGTCGGCGCGCACGCGCATGCGGTCCAGCGGACCTTCCGCCCGGTACGCCAGCGAGATGTCCGTCCGCAACGGAGGAGCACCGAGCGTGGCGGGCAGCTGACGCACATCGAGGTCGCGGATGTCGCCCGCCAACGCCAGGGCCAGGTCGCCCTCGGCCGCGCCCGCGAAGTCCACCGTCCCCGCCGTCGTCACCGTGGCGCCGTAGGCCTGGACGTCGCCCGTGACGTCTGCCACGCCCTCGGCGATTTCCGCACGGGCGCGAGCGGCGCCGACCCGGTAGCCCATCGCTTCGGCAGAGGTCGCCTCGAGCGCGACGTTGCCGGCCAGCGTCTGCAGGTCGCTGCCGGTCACGTCCAGGTCGGTGCGCGCGGTGATGGCGGTCTGCAGAGCCGGATCGCCCATCCAGCCGGCGAGGTCGAAGTCGGTCACCGACGCGCTGCCCCTCGCGCCGTACGCAGGCGCTTCCCCGTCGGCCACGAGCGATGTACTCAACGCGCCGGCGTCGCTCTTCACGTCGGTCGTCACGCGCAGCGCCCGCAGGGGACCCTCGACGTCGATGGCAATCACCGGCATCAGCGTCGTCGCACCGAGCTGGGGAACGAACCGTCCGACTTCCGCCAGCGCCAGCGGCTCGGCGCGCAGCGAGGCCGCCACGTCGGGACTGGTGGCGTACGCCTTCACGCTTGCCTCGCCAGAGAGCACGCTGGCCGCCGTCGCGAGGTCGAGGTCCGACACGGCCAGATCCGTGTCGGTCATCCGCACGGTCGTTCGCAAGCGAAGGAGGGCCAGTGCCGGTTCGGAGGTGCGGAAGCTGGCGTCCCGCAGGTCGACGTCGAGCGCCTCGGGCGTGGACGTCAGGCCGAGGTCGGCCTGCAGCTGCTCGATCCGTTCAGGCAGACACCCGGCGGTCCCGGCGGGACAGGTGGGGTCGTTCACGGTCACCAGTCCGTCGCGCAGCACGATGGAGCCGACGCGGAACGTCGCGCGAGGAGCGTCCGGGTCCGACGGCCCCTGATCGACGAGCAGCGTCGCCACGTTCCAGGTGTCCCCTTCCCGCCGCAGCGCCACCCGGGGGGCCACGAGTTCCACCCGGCGCACGACCACGCCCTCCCGGATGAAATCGAACAAGCGGTACTCGAGCTCGAGCGTGTCGAGCCCCACCACCGTGTCACCGCCTCGGTCGATGCGCACGTCGTGCAACTGCACGCCGCCCCACAGCCCGCCGTCGAGACGGCCGATGAGCAGTTGGCCGTCCACGAACTGCGCCGCCTCGCGCATCGCGTATCGGCGCAGCCAGTCCCGGAACCAGGCGGTCTGCGACACGAGCACCACCACGACGAGGACGACGACGACAACGGCCGAGAGGATGCCGGCCACACGCAGGGAGGTCCGCAGGTATCGCATGAACTAGAACGCCTGTCCGATCGAGAAATGCACGCGCCAGTTGCGCTGCTCGGGCCGGCCGCGCACCACCAGGCCGTCGATGGGCGTGAGCTGGTAGCCGAAGTCGAGGCGCACCGGGCCGATGGGGGTGGCGTAGCGGATGCCCGGTCCCACGCTCACCCGCAGGTCACCGAGGTCGATGTCACCCCGCGCGCCCCACACGTTGCCCGCATCGACGAAGCCGACGAGCGCGAGGCTCTCGGTGACCGGCACCCGGGCTTCAGCCGACGTCTCCAGCAGCGCGAGACCGCCGATGGGCAACCCGGAATCAGTGAGCGGGCTGACGTCGTAGCGCCCCCAGCCCCGCAGGCTGGTGGACCCGCCGAGGAAGTAGCGCTTGAAGAACGGCACCCCGGTGCTCTCGTCGCCGGCGGCGATGCCGCCCATGCGTCCACGCGCCGCGAGCACCACACCGCCGAGCGTGCGGTAGGCGCGCGCCTCGCCCACGAGTTCGGTATAGGTGAAGTCGCCTGACAACAGTCCTCCCGCGCGCTCCACGGCCAGGCTCACCGCCTGACCCTGGCGGCCGTCGAGAGGGTTCAGCACCGAGCTGTGCTGCAGCTGCAGCCGCAGGCCCACGAGCGTACCCTGCGCCTCACCCGTCTCCGGGTCGAGGCCGAGCGAGATGAGCTGTGCGCGATACGACGCGTCTTCGAGGGCGAAGTCGGCCACCGAATAGCGGGTGTAGTCGTTGATGACGGTGAGGCCGACCGACGAGGAACTGCCCCGCTGCCGCGGGATGTCGCGGGTGTCGTGCTGCCAGGTGAGCGTGCCGCGCCCGCCGTAGGTGCGCATCCGGTAGATGGGCTCGTTCTCGAACCACCAGTGGGCCGTGCCGCCGAGCGACAGCCGGCGCGAGAAGAAGTAGGGCTCGAGCACGCTTGCACGCGCGCCCCACTCGAGCGACGACGCCCGGCCCTCGAGGCCGACGGTGCGACCGCGGCCCCCGACGTTGACGTTGCGCCAGGACGCCTGCGCGCGGGCCCGTTCCTCCGTGCCGTACCCCACGCCCAGATCCGTGCGCCGATGGCGTCCCTCGGCCACGGTCACGCGGATGGGCACCTGCTCACCCGTCGTCTCGTCGCGCCGCGGCTGGACGTAGGCGAACTCGAACAGCTCGAGCGACCGCAGCGCGCGCTCGGTCTCGTCGATGCGCGACTCGCGGAACTCGTCGCCCGGCTTGAAGGCCAGCCGCCGGCGGACGACGTCCTCGTCGACCGACGTGAGGCCCACGTACTCGATGGGGCCGATACGGAACCGCGGCCCGGGCGTGGCGGTAAACGTGAGGTCCGTCGCGCCGTCCTCGCCGGCCACCTCCCGGATCTCGACAGCGGCTTGGGCGAAGCCGGCATCCCGCAACAGAAACAGGGCGTTGTCGCGAATCTCTTCGATCCAGGCGGCCTCGAGCGGCGCACCTTCTTGGTACCCGGCGATGCCGGGGAGGCGCTCGAGCCTGTCGGCTTCGATCTCGGCAAAGCCGGTGAACGCGACCCGACCGGCCGGGCGTGGCGCGCCCTCGGCAACCGTCACCACGATCTCCACGGTGCGCTCGTCAGGGTCGACGTCGGCCGCGATGCGCTCGACGCGGGCGTCGGGGTAGCCGCGTGACGCGTAGAGCGACTCGATACGGCCGGCATCCTGCTTGAGGTCGGCCACGCTGTAGACGGGCTTGCGGCTGAAGGGGATGCGCGAGGGCGCCTCGGTCTGCATGACAGCGCGGAGGTCGGCCTCCGGCAGCGCGGTGACACCCTCGAACGCAATCGACGCCACCGTCACGGGAGCGGGGGCCTCGCCCGGGTCCTGCGCCGAGACGGGCAGGCTGCCGGGTACGAACGTCAGCAGCAGGGTGGCGGCAGTCAGCCGGAGCGGCAGGGCAAATGACAGTGCAGGTTCCTCCAGGGCGAAGCGAGTCCGCGAGGATGAGAAGCAACAATCACGCCCGGCGTGCTGGAGGCGTTTCCGTCAACGGTCTCCAACTGCCCGTGGCGGGTGACGGCCAGCAATTCCGGGATGTTTGCGCGTGGCGTCGCCCGGCCGCCACCGGTCCATGCGCAAGCGCACTGACGAGGTGGCAGCGGTCGACTCGCACGCATGGATGGGGTGCGGCCTGCCCAGACTGGGTCGTCCAGGGGGCGGTCCGTCCAACTCCGCCGTACGATGTCCCCATGACCGATGTGAACCTCTGGTCGCGGACCGACCACGCCCACGCGTACCTCGCCCGCGCCGACGCCATCCCCCGCCGGGGCGAGGGCCAGGAGGCGCTCCTCGAGTGGGTACCGGCACGTGCCACCCGCGTCCTCGACCTCGGCGCCGGCGACGGCCGCCTGCTTGGGGCCGTACTCGCGCATCTGCCCGCCGCCACCGGTGTCGCGCTCGACTTCTCGTCGGCCATGCTCGACCGGCTGCACGCGCGGTTCCCGGCCGGCGGCCCCGTCCTCGTCGTCGAACACGATCTCGACCGACCCTTGCCGCCCCTCGGGGCGTTCGATGCTGTCGTCTCGAGCTTCGCCATCCATCACGTGTCGGACCAGCGGAAGGCGCAGCTCTACGCCGAGGTCTACGACGCGCTCGTGCCGGGTGGCATGTTCTGCAATCTCGAACACGTGGCCTCGGCCACTCCGGCCCTGCATCTCGCGTTTCTCGACGCGCTCGGCGTGGCGCCCGACGAGGACGACCCCTCCAACAAGCTCGCCCCCGTCGAGACGCAACTCGGGTGGCTGCGCGACATCGGCTTCGAGGACGTCGATTGCCAGTGGAAGTGGCGCGAGCTGGCGTTGCTGGTTGGTCGGCGTCCGCTGGCCCCCGCGCGCGACCCCGTGGCAGGATGAACGCACGATGAACCCCACCCGCCTCTACCTGGTGCGCCACGGCGCCACCCAACTCACGGCCGAAGACCGGTTTGCCGGTGCCATCGGCGTCGACCTCTCCGACGAGGGCCGCTGGCAGGCGGCGCGGCTCGGCGAACGCCTGCAGCACGAAGGCATCACGGCGCTCTACACCAGCCCGCTCTCGCGCACGATGGAGACGGCCAGCATCGTCGGCGCGGCCTGTGGGCTGGAACCGCAGGCGCGCGACGGGCTGCGCGAGATCAGCCACGGGCGCTGGGAGGGGTTGACGCGACGCGAGGTCGAGACGCAGTTTGCCGATGAGTACGCGGCGTGGGAAGAGGACCCGTTCACCTTCGCCCCCGAGGACGGCGAATCGGGCGTGGCGGTGCTGGCGCGGTCGCTGCCGGTCCTGCGCGAGATCGTCACGCGGCATCGCGGGGAGCGCGTGCTCGTCGTCTCGCACAAGGCCACCATCCGCCTGCTGCTCAGCAGCCTGCTCGGCTTCGACGAACGCGGCTATCGCGACCGCCTCGACCAGGCTCCCGCGTGCGTGAACGTGCTCGATTTCCGCGACCCCGTGCGCGTGCGCCTCATGCTCTTCAACGACACGTCGCACTACGAACGCCACCCACGCCCCGCGGGGAACAACCTGTCGCGGTGGTGGGACACGCTCAACGCGTCGAAGGGGTGAGGGGGCGCCGCACGCCGTACGCCGCACGCCGTACGCCATACGCCATACGCCATACGCCGGCACCCCGCGAGCCGTAACCGTAGACCGTAGACCGTAAACCGTAGACTGTTCTACCCTCCCCCATGCTCACTCGACGGCAGGCCGTCGCGGCGCTTGCCGCGGTGCCGGGCTCTGCGCTCGCGGCCTCGGCCTGGCAGCCAGCCACCGGGCTCGTGCAGCCTGGTGAACCGGCACGCATCAGGACCAGCTGCAACCTCTACTCCTTCAACGGCCCGCTGACCCGCGGGGAGATGACCCTCGACGAGGTCATCGAGTTCTGCGCAGCGCTCGGGTTCGATGCGGTCGATCCCACGGGCTACTACTTCGCGGGGTACCCGACCCCGGCATCGGATGCGGAGATCTACCGCATCAAGTCGCTGGCCTTCCGGCGTGGCGTGGCCATCAGCGGAACGGGCGTGCGCAACGACTTCGCCGTCGCCGACCCGGCGAAGCGTGCCGCCGATGTGGCGCACGTCGGCCGGTGGGTGGAGGTGGCGGCCAAGCTCGGCGCCCCCGTGCTGCGGGTGTTCGACGGCCGTGCGATTCCTGGTGGCCACAGCAAGGCCGAGGCCTTCGAGTGGATCGTGGCCGGGCTCGAGGCCTGCGTCGCGCACGGCGCGTCGCGCGGCATCGCGATCGTGCTCCAGAACCATCACGACGCGCTGAAGGACACCGAAGACTTCCTCGAGATTCGCCGGCGGATCCCCTCGCCGTGGTTCGGCCTGAACGTGGACATCGGCAGCCTGCGCCTCACCGACGATCCGTACCGCGAGATCGCGCGCCTGGCGCCGCATGCCTACACCTGGCAGGTGAAGGAGCTGGTCTATCGGCGCAACGTCGAAGAGCGCGTCGACCTGCGTCGCATCGTCGGCATCCTGCGTGAGGTGGGCTATCGGGGCTACGTGCCCATCGAGACGCTCGGGCCGGGCGACGCGCGCGAGAAGGTGCGCCGGTTCTTCGGCGAGTTCCAGGAGGCGCTGGCGCGCACGGCCTGAGCCATAATGCAGGCGTCCCATGAAGCTGCTCATCTCGACCCTGCTCATGGCAGGTCTTGCCGTCACCACCGGCGTGTCCTGGCAACAGACGCCGACCCCGGCGGCGCAGACGCTGCCCCCTCCGGCAGAGGGGCCGGTGGACTTCGCGCGCGACGTGGCGCCCATCCTCGCCAGGAGTTGTGCCCGCTGTCACGCGCGGGGCCAGGCCAAGGGCCGCTTCAGCCTCGAGACCCGTGAGGCGTTGTTGAAGGGCGGGCGAGCCGGTGCCGCCATCGAGCCCGGTAACAGCGCCGACAGCCTGCTCGTCCACCTGGTAGCCGGCCTCGACCCCGATCTCGTGATGCCCGAGAAAGGCTCGCGATTGACCGCGGCCGAAATCGGCCGACTGCGGACGTGGATCGATCAGGGCGCGCCCTGGGACGACCGCGTGACGTTCGCCCGCCAGCCGCCGCGCAACCTCGACCCGCGGCTGCCTGCCCTGCCGCCGGCGCACGGCACCCTGGTGCACCCCATCGACCGCCTGCTGGCCGCGCATCCCGACAGCGATGCCGCCGCGGCGCCACGCGCCGACGATCGGCGCCTCGTCCGCCGCCTGCATCTCGATCTCGTGGGCATGCTGCCCGCCCCCGCCGACGTGGACGCGTTTGTCGCCGACACGCGGTCCGACAAGGTCGCGCGCCTCGCCACCTCCCTCCTCGCCGATCGGCAGCGCTACGCCACGCACTGGCTCACCTTCTGGAACGACCTGCTGCGCAACGACTACCGCGGACCCGGCTACATCGACGGGGGACGCCGGCAGATCAGCGGCTGGCTGTACACCGCGCTGGCCGACAACATGCCGTTCGACCGCTTCGTCTCGGAGTTGGTGAACCCGGGCCCACGTGCCGAAGGCTTCACGCGTGGCATCGTGTGGCGCGGCGTGGTCAATGCCAGCCAGACGCCACCCATGCAGGCCGCCCAGAACGTGTCGCAGGTGTTCATGGGCGTGAACCTCAAGTGCGCCTCGTGCCACGACAGCTTCATCAACGAGTGGCAACTGGCCGATGCCTATGGCCTCGCCGGGGTGTATGCCGACAGCGCCCTCGAGATGGTCGAGTGCGACAAGCCGACCGGCCAGACCGCCCCGCTCAAGTTCCTCTACCCCGGCCTCGGGACGATCGATGCCGATGCCGACCGCGCCGAGCGTGTGCGCCAACTCGCCCAGGTGCTCGTGGATACGCGCAACGGGCGGCTGTCGCGCACCATCGTCAATCGCCTCTGGGCTCGCCTGTTCGGGCGCGGGCTCGTCGAGCCGCTCGACGACATGGACCAGCCGGCGTGGCATCCCGACCTGCTCGACTGGCTCGCCGAAGACCTCGTGGCGCACGACTACGACCTGCAACACACGCTGGTGCGGATGGTGACCTCGGCGGCATACCAGCGTGAGGCGGTAGACGTCGATGCCATGGCCTCGGGGCAGCGCTTCGCGGGCCCGGCGGTGCGACGGCTCACCGCCGAGCAGTTCGCCGACGGGCTCGGCGCCATCACCGGTGTGTGGCCCGGCGAGCCTGCCGGCGAGTTCGAAGCGTCGGTAGGCGTCTCGGGTGAAGTGCCCGCTGTCGACGCTGCGTGGATCTGGCGTTCGCCGACGCCCACGCCATCGGCCGACCCGGTGCGCACGTGGTTCCGCGGAACGTTCGAACTCGACGCGGCGCCCGACGTGGCGCCCGTGATCCTCGCCCATCCACGCCAGGTGGTGTTGCACGTCAATGGCACGCAGGTGGTGAGCGCGGGCGCGCCGTCGCGGCCGCGGGTCGTGGACGTCGCCCGCCACCTGCGTCCAGGACGCAACGTGCTGGCCGTGGTGGTGACGGCGCCCCAGCCGCCTTCGGGGCAAGGGCCAGCGTCAGTCCCGCAGGCCCTCTGGCTGCAGGTGCACGCGCGCGCTCGGGCGTCGGACCGCCTCACCGTCGTGGCGGGAACGCACGCCGGATGGCGCTGGTCCGATGAGGAGCAGGCCGGGTGGGAGCAGCCCCTGTTTCCCGATCGCCTCTGGCAGGAGGCCGCCGTGATGGCGGCGTCCATGGCGCGGCCCGCCGCGATGGACGATGCCTTCGACGCGGCGCTGGCCTCGACGACGCTCTACGGACGCACGCGTGCGGCGCTGCGTGTGGCCACGCCGCTGACCACGGCGTTGGGGCGCCCGGGACGCGAACAGGTGGTGACCACACGCGCCGACGCACCGACGACGCTCCAGGCCCTGGAACTGGCCAACGGCGAGACGCTCGCCGTCCTTCTGCGTGACGGCGCCGCACGGATGCTGGCCGAGGCCGAGGGCCCGCGCGATCTCGTGCACCGCACGTTCACGCGCGCACTGGGGAGGCCTGCCGGTAGCGCGGAAGAGCGCCTGGCGCTCGATCTGCTGGGGGAACGGCCCGACGTGTCCCACGTGGAGGACCTGCTCTGGGCCGTCGTGATGTTGCCGGAATATCGGCTGGTCCACTGAAGATTCGACATGCCGACACCAACGCGACGCGACTTCCTCACACGCGCCAGTGCCGCCACCCTCTCGGCGCTCGCCGCGGGCTATCCGCGCGTCTCGCGCGCTGCGGCAGGCCAAGACGCGGCCGGCTCTCTCAGCACCGCGACACTCGCGCCGACCGCCGATGCGGTCATCGTGCTGTGGATGGCCGGCGGGATGGCCCACACCGAGACCTTCGACCCCAAGCGCTATACGCCCTTCGCGCCGGGGCTGAAGCCTGAGCAGGTGCTGAGCACGTTTCCCGCCATCGACACCGTCGTCGATGGCATCAAGTTCTCGGCAGGGCTCGAGCATCTCGCCAAGGTGATCGACAGGGGCACGCTCATCAGGACGTACCGTGCCGGCGACCTGGGCTTCATCCTGCACTCGCGGCATCAGTTCCACTGGCACACGGGGTACGCGCCGCCGCAAACCGTGGCGGCCCCGCACATCGGATCGATCATCGCGCGCACGCTCGGTCCGCGCGCCGACGCGATGCCCGCGTTCATCAACATCGGGCAGCGCTTCGACGTGGGCGAGGGCGAAGAGCTCAAGGCGTTCACGACGGCGGGGTTTCTCGGCACCGAATACGGGCCGTTCAACATCCCGTTCCCCGAAGACGCGGCCGCCAGCGTACGTCCACCCGGAGGGATGTCGCCCTCACGCTTTGCACGACGTGACGTGCTGTTCAAGCAGATGCTCGAGGCGAGCCCGATTGGCCAGCACGGCAGCGCCTATCAGCGCGAGTCGCTGCTGCGGGCGTACGACAACGCGCACCGGCTGCTCAGCTCACCGGCCGCCGCCGCGTTCGATCTGGCGCAGGAACCGCTGGCGTCAGTGCAGCGATACGTGCCCGGGTACGTGCCGGGCCAGCGCTTCGACGCGACGCAGGATCGATTCGGCGCGCAGTACGAGGCGCAGATGCAGGGGCGCTTCGGGCTGGGCTGTCTGCTGGCGCGTCGGTTGGTGGAAGCGGGGGCCCGCTTCATCGAGGTGACGACCGAATACATTCCGTTCCTCAACTGGGACACGCACGAGAACGGCCATACGCGGCTGACGCAGATGAAACGGCAGATCGACGCGCCCATCGCGCAACTGGTGCTCGACCTCGAGGAGCGCGGCCTGCTCGACCGCACGCTCATCGTGCTGGCCAGCGAGTTCAGCCGGGACCTGCTCGTGGAGGGGAAACCGGATCGCACGGTCAAGGACCAGGTGGAGATCCCCGAGACCATCACCCAGTTGTCGCACTACGGGATGCACCGGCATTTCACCGACGCCGGGTGCGTGCTCCTGTTTGGCGGCGGAGTCCGGCGAGGGCACTTGCATGGGCGGACAGCCGACGAGCGCCCATGCCGCACGCTCGAAGATCCCGTGGGCATCGAAGATCTCCACGCGACCATCTTCCACACGCTCGGCATCCCGCCGACGCTGGCCTACGACGTCGAGCAGCGGCCGTTCTACGTGACGCGCGACGGCGTGGGCAAGCCGATTCGGAGCCTGCTTGCCTGACGACGGGGCCGACGACGGTCGGCCTCGGGCCTCACGGCATGCGGGTGGACTGCCAGGCGACCATCTGCCAGCGGCCGTCACGCTGCACCCACACGTCGGTGAAGCGCAGGGTGTTGTCGATGGCCTGGCCGTTGGCGTCGACGGTCATGTGGGCCTGCCCGGTGATGATCGCCGTGGTGCCGTACACCGACACCTTGAGGTCGCTCGGCTTGATCACCTTGTAAGTGACCCGGCCCGAGGTGAGGCTCTCGAGGTACGACGCCTTCGAGTCGACCGCGGCGCTCGAGTGGGTGTAGATCAGGTCGTCGCCGAGCAGCGTGGCCAGCGCGGTGTAGTCCTTGCGGGTCATCACCTCGAACCGTCGGAGTTCGGCCGCCTTCACGGCATCGGCATCGGCCTGCGACTGGGCGACCGCCGGACCGGCAGCGCCCACGAGCAGGAGTCCCACCATCAGCAACATGCGCATGGGCGCCAGTGTACGTGTGTCGGGGTCAGGTCTCCAAGACGCCGGGGTGGGGTCGGGCCCCACGGTCGATGACCGCGCGCACGCAGGTCCTGCTCGCCGCGCTCCTCTTCTCCACCGCGGGCGTCGTCATCAAGGCGACGACCATGTCCGCGTGGCAGATCGCGTCGCTGCGATCGGCCGTCGCCGCGGTGGTCCTGGTGGTGGCCTTCAGGCAGTGGCCGCGCCTGAACCCGGCGACGCTGCTCGTCGGCGCGCTCATTGCCGCCACCTTCGTCACCTTCATCGCCGCCAACAAGCTCACGACGGCGGCCCACGCCATCTTCATCCAGGCGGCGGCGCCGCTCTACCTCGTGGTGCTCAGCCCCTGGCTGCTGCGCGAACGTGCCGCGCTCCGCGACGTGCCGTTCATCGTGACCGTGCTCGTCGGGCTCGTGCTGCTCGCGCTGAGCACCACTGACGCGACATCCACGGCGCCCCACCCCGTGCTCGGCAATGTCGTCGCGTTCGTCAGCGGCATCACGTGGGCCCTCTCGCTCATCGGGCTCCGCTGGCTCGAGCAGCGCGACACGACCGGGCGTCCCGCCGTCAACGCCACGATGGTGGCCAACGTGCTCGTGGCCGCCACCTGCCTGCCGCTGGCGTGGCCGCTGCACGACGTCGGCGCGGTCGACTGGCTCAGCGTCACCTACCTCGGGGCGTTCCAGTTGGGCCTGGCCTACGTCCTGCTGGTGCGCGGGCTGCGCCACCTCACCGCGATCGAGACGTCGCTGCTCCTGCTGCTCGAGTCCGCGTTGAACCCCGTCTGGACGTGGGTCGGGCACGGTGAATCGCCGGGGCCCCTGGGCATCCTCGGCGGTGCCCTCATCCTGGCGGCCACCACGATGCGGTCGGTCCGCCGGAGCGCCTGACATTCACCCTGCGCCCGTTTGGCGCCGATAACCCCGAGGTGAGCTGGCCGGTGTCGATGTCGGGACGTGCCGCCCTCGTCGTGGCGATTGCCGCGGGCGTCTCGGCCGCCATCGGCGGTCTGGCGGTCCGTGAGTGGACGCGCCCGGTTCGCCCCACCGAGTTGCGCGTCGGCTACTACAACTTCATCCCGTACCTGATGGTGAACGAGGACGGCTCGCCGGGGGGATTCGGCGTGGAGGTCTTTGCCGAGGCGGCGCGCCGCGAGGGCATGGTCATCCGCTGGGTGAACACCGAGGGCAGTCCCGACCAGGCGTTTGCCGACGGGCGCATCGACCTGTACCCGATGCTCGCCATCACCGAGGCGCGGCAGCGGCGCATCAGCTTCAGCCGCCCCTGGTGGGAGAACAACCTCGGGCTGATGTCACGCACCGACAACGTGGTCGACCGCGCGCGGCTGGGCCAGGGCGACACCCGCGTGGCGGTGCTGGACCTGTCGTTCGGCGTGACGCTCTTCACGCGGGCGTTTCCGGAGGCCACCGTGGTCGGCTTCGCGCGCGAAGTGCCCGTCGTGGAGTCGGTGTGCCTGGGGCAGGCCGACGCGGCGATGCTCGACGTACGGTCGTACTCGCTCATCCGAGAGCGCGTACCGTCGTGTCATGGCATTCCGCTCACCTTTCGCTGGTTCCGGGAGCTGAATCTTACCTATGGCGTGGGCGCGCAGCCTGGGCTCGAAGACGAGGCGGCCAGGCTGCACCAGGCCATCGTCGCGCTGGCGCTCGACGGCACCATGACCGAGATCGGAGAGCGCTGGGGCGTGCAGGCCACCAACCAGATGACGATGTTCCGCGACCTGGTGGCGATGCGCGATCGCAATACCGCACTCGGAGTCACCGCCGTCGTCCTGGCCCTCATCGTCGGCGTCTTCGCGTGGCAGAACCGCCGGGTACGGCATGCGCGCGTGGCCGCCGAACAGGCCTCGCGTGCGAAGAACCAGTTTCTTGCGAGTGTCAGCCACGAGATTCGCACGCCGCTCAACGGCATCCTGGGCATGACCGAGCTGCTGCTCGGCACGAGACTCGACGGGCCGCAGCGCGAGTTCGTGCACGCGCTCGAGGCGAGCGGGCGTGCCCTCGTCACGGTCATCGACGATGTGCTCGATTTCGCGAAGATCGAGTCGGGGACGCTGACGACGCGGGTCGAGGCGTTCGACCTGGTGTCGCTGGCCGAAGACGTCGTCACGCTGTTTGCCGGGCGCGCGGCCGCCAAGCACCTCGACATCGCGACGACCGCGGATGCGGAGGTTCCCGCCGTGGTGCTGGCCGACGCGGGGCGTGTGCGTCAGGTGCTCAGCAACCTGGTGGGCAATGCGGTGAAGTTCACCGATGCGGGTACGGTGCTGGTCACCGTGGCGCGGGTGCCGTCAGATGGCGACGACCTGGCGCGGGTGCGCCTCGCCGTGGCCGACACCGGCGCAGGCGTGCCCGACGACCAGCAGGCGAAGCTGTTCCTCCCGTTCTCGCAGCTCGACACCTCGACGCGGCGCCGGCATGGCGGCACGGGGCTGGGCCTCGCCATCTGCCGCGAACTCGTCGCGCTGATGGGCGGCACGATCGGCATGCACAGGAACGAGGCCGGCGGCAGCACGTTCTGGTTCGAACTGCCGGTCGGGCCGGACACCGGGCAGCGGGACGATCGCACGGTGACGCATGAGGGACCGGTCGTGCAGTTCCTGCAAGGGGCAGCCACTGCGACAGCCGTGGACGTCCTGCTCGCTCGATGGGGTGTCGCCGTGGTCCGTGTCGGGGATGTCGACGCGTGCCTGCAGGCGCTGGCGGTTGCGCCAGCCGCCGTGCTGCTCATCGACATGGCCCGCATCGACACGATGACCGACGAGGAGCGGGCACGCCTCGGTGCCGTCGTGATGGGCGAGCACCGGCCGCACGTCCTGCTGGCCACGCCGGGTCAGGTGACGGCGGAGCGTCGTGCCGGCATCTGTCCGCATGCCATCGTCGCGTCGCTGCCGGTACGTCGCGAGAGTCTGCGCCTGGCGCTCGACGAAGCGGCGCCAGGGCCCGGGGCAACGCGTCAGGACGCGCTGGCGACGCACGGGATGTCCGACGTCCCCGCGGCGACGCTGAACGCCCGCGTGCTGGTGGCCGACGACAACGCGATCAATCGACGGGTGGTGGAGGGCATGCTGCGGCGCCTGGGGTGCTCGGTGACCCTGGCCGACAACGGGCGGGAGGCGGTGGACGCGGTGCAGCGCGACGTCTTCGACCTGGTGCTGATGGACTGCCAGATGCCCGAGATGGATGGCTTCGAGGCCACCCGGGCGATCCGCGCCGGTGGACGCCAGCGGGACGTGGCCGTGCTGGCGCTGACGGCGACCGCGCTGCCGACCCTCCGGGCGGCTGGGGGGGAGGCCGGGATGGATGCGGTCCTGACCAAGCCGTGCACGATCGAGGCGATACGGCAGGCGGTCGAGACCTGGGCGGGGCGGGGCGCGGCTGGCGAGGTGTCCTGACGGGGCCGCGGTGGCGGCAGGGCGCCTGGCGGGCGCCGGCATCCCGACGCCCGGCAGGTCTGACCCCGGTGGGGCAGGCCGCAGGTCTGACCCCAATGCGGCAGACGGCAGGTCTGACCCCGGGACGTCGCGCCGCAGGTCTGACCCCAACGCCGCTAGCGGATCCGGAACTCCGCCACCGCCACCGTCGTGTCCCACCACATCGCCAGCGAGGCGCGATCGCCCTTCACGTCCACGAAGCCGATGGTGAACTGCTCGACCGACACGGGCGAGGTGCTCACCTTCATCGGCAGGCGCACGACGTCGAACTTCGGGTCGTAGTTGTAGGCGCCATACAGCTTCACTTTGTCATTCGGGTCGTAGCGCTCCTGGATGGGCTGCGTCGAGAGCACCAGCGCCCAGGCGCCGGGCTTCAGGTCCACGAAGACGTTGTAGGTGCCAGGGGGTACCTGCGTGCCGCCCATGTCGAGCGGCACCTGGGTGGACAGTCGTGTGGTGGCATTGGCACCCGCGCGCCAGACGGCATCCTCTCCGGCGACCGTGCGGCCGTAGTCGGCGCCGCTGCCGAAGATGTTCTCGCGGCCGCGCAGGACCGGCCGGCCGTAATCGACCGTGATCCACTTGCCGCCCTCGTAGCGCTGTCCCCCTTCCTGCGTCTTCGCCCACGTGCCGCCGACTTGCACCTCCGCCGATCCGCGCGGGCTTGCAGGCAGCTTCACCTCCGGCACGCTCTGCGCGTGCAGAGTGCCTGCCGTCAGGAAGGTCGCGAGGAGGCCTGCCGCACATGTTCCACGAGTCATGGTCCGTTTCCTTTCGATAGTCGTCCCCGCAGGGGCCGCGGATGACGGGTGGCGTCTGGGCCAAGGATACGCGCGCTCTCGGCCTGCCGTATCATGTCGCCGCATCTGTCCACCGTGGACGCGACACCCCTCCCCCCTCAGGAGTTCCGGATCATGCGGCAACGCGCAGGCTCTCTGGCAGGCATGGCGACCCTCGTCGTCCTGGCCACCACGCTTCCCCTCGGCGCCCAACAGGGCGCCCGGACACTCGGCAGCTACCACTTCACGGTCAAGGACCTCGGAACGCCCTCCGAGCAGACGCCCAATCCTCCGAAGGTCGTTCCTGCCCCGGCAGACGCGACGCTGGTGGTGCCCGAGGGGTTCGTGGTCGAGCGGTATGCCGAGGGCGGGTTCACGCGGCCGCGCGTGGCGGCCCAGGCCGACAACGGCGACGTGTTCGTCGTGGACTCGGGCGCCGGTTCGCTCGTCGTCCTCAGGGACGCCGACGGCAACCACCGCATCGACGAGGACGAGCGCACCGTCTTTGCCACGGGCCTGCGCCAGCCCTACGGCGTGGCGTTCTTCAAGGGGCACGTCTATGTGGCCAACACCGATGCCGTGGTCCGCTTCGCCTATGCACCGGGCCAGACGACGGCGTCGGGAGAGGCCGAAAAGGTGGCCGACCTGCCCTGGAGCAAGGGCGGGCACTGGACGCGGAACATCGCCTTCAGTCCTGACGGTACGTCCTTCTACGTGACGGTCGGCAGTTCGACCAACGTCGACATCGAGCCCGACCCCCTGCGTGCGGCGGTGCTGCAGTTCGACGTGGACGGCCGCAACCCGCGCGTGGTCACCTCGGGCGTCCGCAACGCCGTCGGACTCGACGTGCATCCCTCGACCGGCGAATTGTGGATGACGGTGCAGGAGCGCGACGGGCTCGGCGATCACCTCGTGCCCGACTACGTCGCGCGTGTGCGGCCCGGGGCCACCCACGGCTGGCCCTTCGCCTACATCGGCCAGCACGAAGACCCCCGGCACGCCGGCGCCCGCCCCGACATCGTCAAGGCGGCCGTCGCGCCCGAGGTGCTCATCGAGACGCACTCGTCGATTCTCGGACTCGCCTTCTACGACCACACGGCATTCCCCGCGAAGTACCGTCATGGCGCGTTTGCGGCCCTGCGGGGATCCTCGGGGCGCACCGACCGGACCGGCTACAAGGTGATCTTCCTGCCCTTCCGCGACGGGCAACCGACGGGCGCGTACGAAGACTTCGTGGTGGGCTGGATGCTCGGCCCGGACCGCCCCGAGGTGTGGGGACGCCCGGTGGACGTGACCGTCCTGCGTGACGGCTCGCTCCTCGTCGTGGAGGACGGCAACCACAGCATCTGGCGCGTCCGCTACGGCAAGTAGCGGCGGGGTCAGACCTGCGGCGTGTCGCCGTGGGGTCAGACCTGCGGCAGAAGGTCTTGGGGTCAGACCTGCGGCGCGATGATCCTGGGGTCAGACCTGCGGCGTGATCGCCCCGGGGTCAGACCTCACGAGCGCCGCCTCGCTCGTGCCATACTGCGTCGCACTCGTCATGACTCACGACCCGGAATCCGGCACGGTCCCGGACCTACGGGAGCCCACGACCGACGCAACCGACGCGACCGACGCCACCAACGCGGCCGTCGACGAGTTGACCGGGGACCAGACGTTCACGGACGTCGTCTGCCTCGCCGCCGCGCTCTGCGGGACGCCCATGGCGTGCCTCACCCTGGTGCACCCGGCCGGGCGGCACGTGATGGCGCAGGTCGGCCTGCCGGCCAGCCTCGCGCCCGCAGCCGACAGCTTCTGCACGCGCGTGACGACCACGGCACGGCCCGTGGTCGTGCCTGACACCATGGCGCCGTTGGCCGACGCCGCCGCGGACCGTCCTGCCAACGCCGACACCACCTCCGCCGACGACGACCACGCGCCTGGCGCCGCGGCTTCCGCCTCCTCCGCCTCTGGCGTGCCCCCTGCCCGCCTCCGCTTCTATGCCGGGGTGCCCGTGCTACACGACGGCTCGGTCTGGGGCGCCCTCGCGGTGCTCGATTACGCGCCCCACAGCCCGGGACCGGCGGTGGTCGACCACCTCGAGCGCCTGGCGCGGCAGGTCGAAAGCCGCGTCGCACTCCACGCCCGCGAACGCACCCTCCGCCACGCCCTGCAGACGGGCGCCGACACCGAGCGCCGACTTCGCGCCCTCGCCAGCCATCTCGAAGTTGCCCAACGCATCGCCTCCGTTGGCAGCTGGGAGAACCGCCTCGACGAGAACCGCCTGGCCTGGTCCGACGAGATCTACCGCATCTTCGGCCTCGACCCCACCGACTTCGCCCCCACCTTCGACGCCTTCCTGGCGCGGATGCATCCCGACGACCGCGCTGCGATGCTCCGGGCCCACGACGATGCCGTCTCCGGCCGTGCGCCCCTCGATATCGAACACCGCATCGTCCGCCCCGACGGCACCATCCGCCACGTCCACGAGCGCGCCGAACTCATCGCCGACCATGGCCACCATGTCCTGGCGGGCACCGTGCAGGACATCACCGAGCAGGTGCGCAGCACGCGGCAGTTCGAGACCTTCTTCTCGCTCGCCGCCGAGCCGATGTGCATCGTGACGACCGACGGCACCTTCGTGCGCGTCAACCTCGCGATGTCACGGCTGCTCGGGTTGAATGACCCGGACCTGCACCGGCGCGGCATCGCCGATCTCGTGCATCCCGACGATGCGGGGGAACTGGCCGAGGCACTCGCGGCGCTGCGCTCCGGCGTGCCGAGTGTGGCCCGCGAACTGCGTTGCCGCACCGTGGATGGTGAAGACCGCACGCTCGGCTGGTCGATGCGCCCGATGCTCGAGGAAGGCGT
>JAEZDP010000211.1 GCA_023418055.1 Acidobacteriota bacterium | reverse complement strand
CCGCGCGTTGGGCGCGGCGACAACGCCGCGCCCTGGGATGGGGAACCCGATGTGCGGGCGATGCGCGCTCAGGCCGATGCGCGCATCGTCGGTGGGGGCGTGTACTGATCCTCGAGCGTCTCGAAGCGGCCCGTGGCGCGATCCCACACGGTGACCTTCACGCGGCGCAGGTCGAAGAACCAGCCGAAGATGCGCAGCTCGCCTTCGGCCATGGCCTGGGCGATGGCCGGGTAGGTCTGCAGGTTCTCGATCTGCCGGATGACGTTGATACGCGCGAGGTCGTTGTGCGCCGCGGGGGCCTCCTCGCGAGCGTGTTCCGCCCGATAGATGTCGAGCGCGTCGGCGCCGTACCGCAGCCAGTGCCCGAGCGACCCCTCGCGGTTCTCGTGCGCGCCCGCCAGCATCGCCTTCATCGCGCCACATTCGGAGTGGCCACAGATGACGATGTTGCGAATGTGCAGCTCACCCACCGCAAACTCGATGGAGGCGGCCATTGAGTGCTCGCCAGCCGCCATCGCTTCGTCGTACCGCGGCACGATGTTGCCGATGTTGCGCACCACGAACAGGTCGCCCGGGTCGGCGTTCACCAGGTCGGCGGGCACGATGCGCGAGTCGGCGCAGGTGATGAAGAGCGCCTGCGGTGACTGGCCTTCGTCGGCCAGGTGCATCAGCAGCGGCTTCACGTCGCGCGACAGACGCGTGTTGAACTCCATGACGCCGGTCATGAGCTGTTCCTCGCTGCTCACGAGCTGTCGGCGCCCCTCACGCGAGATCCGGTACCGCTTGCGCACCGAGCCGAGCATCATGACCAGGCGCGACTTGCCCTGCTTGGGCGCGCCCTTGGCCGCATCGGCGTACCACGGCTCGTGCATCTCGTCGATGTCCACGACGCCGCCCATCTTCTCGTGCGTGACACGCCAGCCGTGCAGCGCCTCGAAGGCGGCATGGTCCATGAAGTCGCACATCAGATCCACGTCGACGCGGGTGCCGGGCGGAATCTGCGACAACGCGAAGGTGAGCCGCGGGATGGCCATGAACGTCATCGACCCGTCGAGGCGGACGTGCCAGCGGTTCTCGGCCTCCTCCACTTCGATGCGCGACTCGGACAGCCGGCGCAGCAACATCAGCACCGCCAGCGCCAGCCCGATGCCGATGCCGGGCAGCAGCCCGATAAAGACGATGCCCGCCACGGTCACGGCGTAGATCACCGACTCGCCGAAGGTGAGCAGCTCACGGATGTGGTGCGTGTTCACCAGCCGCATGCCCACGTACACCAGCAGGCCGGCCAGCACGCTCAAGGGAATGAGCTCGATGATCTGGCTGAAGGCCACGACGAAGACGAGCACCCAGAGGGCATGCATGATGGCCGACAGCTGCGTGCGGCCGCCCGCCTGGATGTTGGCCGAGGACCGGACGATGACGCCGGTGACGGGGAGGCCGCCGAGCAAACCGGACAAGGTGTTGGCCAGACCCTGGCCCATGAGCTCACGGTCGAGGTTGGCCCGCGGTCCATCGTGCAGCTTGTCGGTGGCGACGGCACACAGCAGCGACTCGACGCTGGCAACGGCGGCCACCGTGAAAGCGCCGATGATGACCATGCCCCACTGGTCGGCGCTCGGCCAGGCCGCAAACTGGAAGCCGCCGGCGAAGCCCCCCTGGAGGTTGATGCGCTCGACGTCGAGCCCCATCAGCACCGACGCGGCGGTAGCCACCACCACCGCGACGAGCGACCCCGGGATCATCGACAGCGTCTTGGGCACCCACTGCCACGCCAGCAGCATGGAGATGGTGGCCAGCCCAATCATCGCGGCCGGGCCATGCAAGCTGGCAACCTGCCCGGGCAGTTGCAGGAGGTTGGCCAGCGCCTTGCTCTCGGGCGCTCCGCCCAGGACGATGTGCAACTGCGCCAGCGCGATCGTGATGCCGATGCCGGCCAGCATCCCGTGGACGACGGCTGGTGACACCGCGAGACACATTCGTGCGACCCGCGACGCCCCGAGCCCTAGCTGAATCAGGCCCGAGATGACGACGGCCGCGCAGACGAGGCGCCAGTCCTCGAACTGCTGCACCAGGCCGAAGACGATGGCCGTGAGGCCGGCCGCGGGACCGGTCACCTGCAGCGGCGCGCCTGCCACCACGCCGGCCACGAAGCCGCCGACGATGGCGGCCACGAGGCCCGCCATGATGGGCGCTCCTGAGGCCAGCGCAATGCCGAGTGACAGCGGCACCGCCACCAGGAAGACCACCAGCGAGGCGAGGAAGTCTTCCCGCAGATGCCCGAACAGGTGAGGCCGCTGATGAGTCGACGGCATCGAAGGTGCGGTCGTGCGCGAGGAGGATTCGGGAGCTATGGCAGACATGGTCGTCGGGGGTGGCGTCCAGGTGGAAGGCGATGGGCGATGCCTGCACCTCGCGCAGGTCACCGTCGTGATTCACAGACGCCGCAGTATGCGCGGGCGATGGCTCTGCCGTCGTGACGAAGTGTTCGGGTTACCATGATGAAACCGTGATGGCTCCGGAAGTCCATTCGTATCAGTTCGATACTGTCGTCGTCGACGTCAAGGCGGGCCGCGTGATCGTCGCCGGACGGGTGGTGGATCTCGAGCCCAAGGCCTACGATCTGCTCGTGCTCCTAGTGGCGCGCGCCGGCGATCTGCTCACCAAGCAGGACTTGCTCGACGCCGTCTGGCCGGGTGTCTTCGTCACCGACAATGCCATCGCCCGTGTCGTAGCTCAGCTGCGGAGAGCGCTCGGCGACAGCGCCCGTGAAGGCCGCTACATCGAGACCGTGCCGACTCGCGGATACCGGTTCGTCGCCCCCGTGACGGTGGTGCCGATGGCGCCGGCCGCCTCCGACGAGGCGCGTCCAACCTTTGTCGCGGCTCCGCGGCCAGAGGACGCCGCCGCCGGTACGTCGTCGAGCTGGGCAGCTCGGCGTGCCAACTACCTCTCCGCGTTCTTCGCCGTGGTGGCGGTGGTTTCGCTCGCCCTGGCCTGGATCGCCCAACAGCGGGCCGCGGTGCCCGCGCCAGGCTCCCCTGCGCCGACCGGCCTGGTCCAGCTCACCTCGTCTCCCTCGCTCGACGCGTTTCCGGCGTGGTCCCCCGACGGGCTCACGCTCGCGTACTCGTCGGACCGCAGCGGCACTTTCGAGATACACCTGCGAGCCCTGGCGTCCGGCGGCAGGCGTGATGCGCTGACGAGCGACGGCCAGCGCAACGTCCAGCCCGCCTGGTCGCCCGATGGGGAGACGATCGCCTATCACTCGGTCCGGCGGGGCGGCATCTGGGTGATTCCGGCCATCGGAGGAGAGCCTCGACAAATCAGCCCGTTCGGATCCCGGCCGGCCTGGTCGCCCGACGGGCAGCAGGTGGCCTTTCAGGCCGCCCCCTACACCGAGCCGAACGGGGGCGCGTTCGAGATGTTCGGACCCTCGAGCCTCTGGGTGGTGTCGAGTTCGGGCGGCGTCCCCCGGCAGGTCACACGCCCGTGGAACCCCGACGGCGGCCACGTGCGGCCCAACTGGTTCCCGGACGGCGAGCACCTGCTCTTCGCATCGCAGGGCCTCCGATCGACGCAGCTCTACAAGGTGCACGTGGACACGGGCGAGGCCACGATGCTGCTCGACGCGGGCACGCGCGTGCTCGACCCGACGCTGTCGCGCGATGGCTTGAATGCCTACTACGTCAGGATGGACGAACACTTCGACCTCTGGCGCCTGCCGCTGACCCCCCGCCAGGAGGTGGCGGCCTCGCCGGTCCTCGTGCTGCCCCCGGGAGGTCTGGACGTGCGACACGTGAGCGTCCATCCCGACGGCCGGCAACTGGCCTACACCGGCATGTCCACCGTCAGCGGCCTGCGGGCGCTGCCGCTCAACCGGAGTGGCCTGCCGAGCGGACCGTCGGTGCGGCTCGCCGAGGATGCGGTGCGCGCGGCGCGGCGGCCGTCGATCGCCCCCGATGCGTCGGCGGTCGTCTTCGAGCGCCTCGACGCCGGGCTGCCTCCGTCGCTCTGGCTGCTGCCGCTGCTCGGCGGACCCGCGAGGCAGCTGAGCCCCGGCGACATGACCGCGATCGAGCCGAGCTGGTCGGCCGACGGCACCGAAGTGCACTTCGTGTCGGATCACGGCGGCATCGATCG
>JAEZDP010000160.1 GCA_023418055.1 Acidobacteriota bacterium | reverse complement strand
GCGGAAGGCCGCCGGGTGTTGATGACCCTCCATTCCGTACGCACGGCACGTCCGTCACGCGATCTCGTCGCGATTCTGTCGAGGCTTCACCGCCTCCTCGTCCACACCGACGACGACAGACGACGGCTCTTCGCGATGGGGCTCCGCGACAACGTCGTCGTCCTGCCACAGGGGTACCCCGTGACGGCCGCTGTCTCCAAGGACATGGCCCGGGAGAGGCTGGGGGTGACTGGCGCGCCCGTCGTCGGCACCTTCGGGTTCCTGCGGTCCCATAAGGGCGTGGTGGAGCTGATACGGGCAGTGAGCCGGCTGCGACGGAAGTACCCGGAGATCGGGCTGCTGGCCGTGACGGCACTCTATCCCTCGGACGATTCTGCGGCGTGCCACAGGCAGTGCCTCGACGAGATCGATCGAGCCGGACTGCGGGGGCACGCCACGCTCCTCACTGACTTTCTCGAGCCTCACGCTTCCATCGAGGCGCTGCAGGCCTGTGATGTCGTGGTCCTGCCGTACGCGGTCACCATCGATTCGTCGAGCGCGGCGGTGCGTGTGGCGCTGGCGTCGGGACGGCCCGTCGTGACGAGCACGGCGCCGGTCTTCGACGAGGTGGGCGACGCGGTGGTTCGGGTGGGCAGCCGGCGGCCGCGTCCGCTCGCGCGTGCCATCAGCCGGGTCCTCGACGACGAGACCCTGCGCACCATGCTCGACGAGCGGAGCAGGAGGCTGCGCGAAGAGGATGCCTGGACGGTGGTGGGGCGAACCTATTGCCGGATCCTGCGGAGCGCTGCGACAGATCTCACGGCGTTCCGGTCGCCCTACCCATTCGACGCGGCCTCGTCGTAGACGGCGAGGGTCTGCCGTGCCAGCGTGTGCCAGTCGTCGCTGCGCATGCGCACGGCGTTGGACTGGCCGGTGGCAGCAAGACGATCGCGCGCGTCCAGCGCGGCGCGGAGTGCCGACACCAGCCCGTCGGATTGAGACGGGTCGTAGAGAAACCCTCCGTCTTCACCCACCATCTCGGCGGCACACCCCTGCCGCGACACGACGACGGCCTTGCCGAACGAGAGGGCCAGAGCGAGCGAGCCGGACGTCAGCGAGCTCGTGAAGGGACAGACGACGAGGTCGGCGGCACGCAGGTACACGGGCACGTCATCGTCGGCAACGCGGCCGAGGCGCAGGACGACGTCGCTGCGTCCCTGCACCGACGCCGCGAGGCCGGCGCGGATGCCGGCGTCGAAGGGATCTCCGGCGATGACCAGTCGAGCGCCGGCGCGATCGAGGTGCCGAAACGCGTCGATCAGCCGCTCGACGCCCTTGTGCCGACGGATGTTGCCGAGAAACAACACGAGGGTCGAGTCGCGCGGAAGGTCCAGTGCTGCCCGGGCCGACGTGCGGTCGCCGTGGTAGTGCGGGTACGCGTCCCCGTAGTGGCCGTGGCGCACTACATGGATGCGGGTGGCCTCCACTCCGTATCCCCGTGCCACCTCGTCTCTGGCACGCTGACAGTGGACGATGAGTGCGTCGGCCAGGCGGGCGGTGGCTCGACGACAGGCGGCGTCGAACCGCGGTCGACGTCCCTCGTGGTTCGTCAGGTCGTGTACGGTCCACACCACACGTACGCCCAGCCAACGCAGCCAGGCAATCTGCGCCAGGTACAGCGCGAGTGCGATGACAGCTGCCGGCAGGGTGCGGCGATAGACGACGAAGTGGTCGGGGGCGTGCAGGTGCAGCACGTCAGGACGGCCCTGCCGCGTCACCGCACGGAAGAAGACCAGGCGCCGGCTGACGATGGCGACGCGGACGCCGAGGCGCGTCAAGCCGGACGCCAGCAGGTCCTGATAGGGGTTGTCGTGCCACTCCGGCAGGAACACGACCCGCCGTGCGCGATCCGTGTGCTGCCTGGCGCGTGACGACGTTGTCACGGGCGGACCCGGTAGGTGGGATAGCCCTCGTTCCGCCGCATCTTGTCGCGATCTGCCGGGTCGTAGATGCGCACGCGTACCGGTCCGTCGAGTTCCGCCATCGGCGCCCAGTCGAGGTAGCCCAGGGAACTGACCGGCCGGAAGCGGGCCTTGAAGACCACCTCTTCGTGATCTTCGATGACGAAGTACGGACGATAGCCCCGAAATCGCATCTTGCTGATGGCGTCGTTGAACGCGGCCGGCGGCAGCACATCGAACCTGATGATCGGCCGCTCGGCGTAGTAGCTGAGGGCGCCGCTCTGCTGAAAGGTGAAGAAGATGGCGTGGTCAGGCAGGGCACGACGCGCAAAGCGTGCGACGTGTTCGTAGCGAGCCTCGGCGTCGCGCAGCGTGAAGGCCCCCCGATGCACGGCCTCCCGGAGGCCCATCGAGACGGTCGCGGCGACGAGCGCCGTGAGCACGACGGCCCTCCAGGGCCCCGGCGCGAGCCCGGACAGCCGCACCGCAGCGGCGCCGGCAAACGCAGCGGCGGCCGGCCATGCTGGCAGCAGCAGGCGGACGTACCACCACTCGGGGAACGAGACGTAGAACGCATAGGAGACGAGCACGAGGGCGAGGGCCGCGGCAGCCATCCACGCGATCGCGCGACGAGACGCGCCGGCACGCAGTTCCCAGAACAGCCCCGCCAGGCACAGCAGGACGAGGGCGGGCTCGAGCGCCAGCGGGCGCAGGACGAAACCCGACGCCGTGCCGGGCAGGTGCGCCACGTCGAAGATCTCGCTGGCATGACCGTAGCCGGTGCTGAGCGGCGACCCGTACAGCCATGTGTGCAGGGCCGCCACCCCGAGACATCCGACCGCCGCAAGGGCACACGCGAGGCCGAGCCGCACCCACGCATGACCCCGACGGTCGGGCGGCGCCGTGACGGCGCGAAAGAGCAGGTAGACGGCCGGCGCCACTGCCACGAGCACGAGATTCGGCCGCGTGAGCACCGCCAGGGCCATGGCTGCGCCCGCCCCGCCTGCAGAGGCCACTCCCGACCCTGCCGCGAAGACGAGGGCGATCACCCACAGCGCGCTGGCGGGCACGTCGCTCATGGGCCACATCAACGAGAACAGGAACGTCGGGCTCGAGGCCAGTGCCAGCGCGGCGACGGCGCCTGCAGGCGGTGAGGCCAGCAGGCTGGCGAGTCGCGCGGTGGCGAGCACGGCCAGCACTCCGAAGAGCGGGACCACGAGAAAGACCGCCTGCGGGCCGCCTACAGCCTGTGCGGCGGCCATCACGAGCGGCAGTCCGGCGGGATAGACGGGCACCAGCGTGCCGGCCTCGACGCCCGGGCGGTACCCGAGCGGGGCGAACGTCCAATGGGCGTGCTCCCACGGCACGGTCGTCGCCATCGGCTGCTGGACGATGAGGTCGCCCTTCAGCCACAGCGCGGCCTGGCTGATGTAGCCGTGAGCGTCGGCGCTGCCGGCCGACCATGTGCCCCACGTCAGCCCGGCCCAGCCCACCCACAGGGCCGACGCGACAATCACCAGCCGCGCGCAGAGCGTTGCACGGCGGGAAGAAGAAGGGCTGACAGGGGGCACCGGCACACTCCGACGGACTGAAGGCGTCAGGCGCGAATGGTATCATTCGCCCCATCCGCCGTTCGCGCGTCGCGACCTGTTTCCTTACGCTTACCCATGCCCGCCCCACCCCGCATCGACGTCCTGGTCATCGGGGCCGGACCAGCGGGACTGACGGGCGCCAACGTGCTCGTCAACCGCGGACGCCGCGTCACCGTGGTCGAGCAGGACGACCAGGTGGGCGGGCTGGCCCGCACGGTCACCTACAAGGGCTTCCGGTTCGACATCGGCGGTCACCGGTTCTTCACGCGCGTGGACGCGCTGCGTGACCTGTGGCGCTCGACGCTCGGCGACCAACTGCTCACGCGTCCGCGCCTGTCGCGCATCTTCTACAACGGGCACTACTTCTCGTATCCGCTTCGCCCGGTCAACGCGCTGCAGGGGCTGGGCGTGGTCAACGCCGTGCGGGTGGTCGCCAGTTACGCCTGGAGCCGGTTGCGCCCGATTCGTCACGAAGTCAGCTTCGAAGACTGGGTGTGCAATCGATTCGGGCGGCGCCTGTTCGAAGTGTTCTTCAAGACCTACACCGAGAAGGTGTGGGGCATGCCGTGTTCGGAGATCGGCGCGCAGTGGGCGGCGCAGCGCATCCAGTCGCTGTCGCTGTGGACGGCCATCACCGACATGCTGTTCAAGCGGTTTCGACGAGCAGGCCGTGCACCGGTGAAGTCGCTCATCGAACAGTTCGAGTACCCGCGACTCGGGCCCGGCATGATGTGGGACGCATTCCACGCCCGTCTCGTCGAGGCCGGGCAGGACGTGCTGCTCGACACTCCCCTGCATCGCCTGGACCACGACCACGGGCGCATCACGTCGGTCACCTACACCCATCGGGGCCGCGACGTCACGGCCCCAGTGGATGCGGTGCTGTCCACCATGCCGCTGCGGCAGCTGGTGGAGAGCCTGTCGCCGCCGGCGCCTCCAGACGTGCAGCGTGCGGCCGCACAGCTGCAGTATCGCGCGTTCATCACGGTCGCCCTCATCATCGACAAGGCCGAGATCTTCGCTGACAACTGGATCTACGTGCACGATCCGAGCGTGAAGCTGGGCCGCATCCAGAACTTCAAGAACTGGAGCCCCGACATGGTGCCGGACCAGACCCGCACATGTCTCGGCCTGGAGTACTTCTGTGCCGAAGGCGACCCGTTGTGGCAGCTGAGCGACGACGATCTCATCGCGCTCGGACGACGTGAACTGGCCGAGCTCGGACTGGCCTCCCCCGACACGATCGTGGATGGCGCGGTGGTGCGCATGCCGCACGCCTATCCCGTCTACTCGACCGACTACGAGCAGGCCGTCAGCGTCATCCGCCAGTACCTGGCGGGCTTCTCGAACCTTCAGGTGGCCGGCCGCAACGGCATGCACAAGTACAACAACCAGGACCACTCGATGGCCACGGCGATGCTGGCCGCCGAGAACCTGCTGGGCGGCGCCACCGACCCGTGGTGCATCAACGCCGACGATGAGTATCACGAGCAGTCGGCCGGTGCAGCAGGTGGGGTGCTCGCCGATCTCGACGCCCTGGCGCGCACACAGCCGCTGGTGCCGATGCCGCTGCGATCCTCTGAACCGACACAGGTGCTCTGAGGTCATCGCACCATGCCAGCGGTGAGCGTGGTGGTGCCCAGCTACAACCACGCCCCGTACCTCGATCGGCGCATCTGCTCCATCCTCGACCAGACATTCCAGGATTTCGACCTGCTCGTGATCGACGATGCGTCCACCGACGACTCGCCGCAGGTGCTCAGCCGGTACGCAAACCATCCGCGCGTCACGATCCAGCGTCAGCCACACAACAGCGGCTCGCCGTTCGTCCAGTGGAACCGTGGGGTACGTGCCACGTCCGCGCCGCTCGTCTGGATTGCCGAGTCGGACGACGAGTGTGAGCCTCGCTTCCTCGAGCGCATGGTCGGCTGCCTGGACGCGCACCCGGCGTGTGGGCTGGCCTATTCGCAGTCGTGGGCGATGGACGCGGCTGGTGTGACCGACGGGACGCTACGGCGGTGGACCGACAGCGTAGACGCCACCCACTGGTGCACCGACTACGTCAATACCGGGCGCGACGAAATCGCGCAGTACCTGGCCGTCAGCAACACGATTCCCAACGCCAGCGCGGTCGTGTTCAGGCGAGAGGTCTTCGAGAAGGTTGGAGGTGCCCCCGACGGGATGCGGCTCGCCGGCGACTGGATGACGTGGGTGCGCATGCTGCTCGTGTCCGACGTGGCGTTCGTCGCCGAACCCCTGAACCGACATCGGAGCCACGACGCGACGGTGCGTACCGCGTTCGCCGACGACCCCCGATGGTGGCAGGAATCGCTCGACGTCTGGCGTCACGTGTACGACAGGCTCGAGCTGCCGGACACGACGCGCACACGCATCGCCGACATCGTGCGTGAGGTGATCGTGCGGCTGCTTCCCCGCGCGGCCGCGTGTCCGCAGCTCGTGCGATCGCTGTACGCGTTCGGCTGCCAGCTGCACCCGAGGTTCGGCCGGTCGCTCGCCAGGATGCTCGTCACACGCGGGCTCGGTGCCCTGGCCCGTCACGATCGCCGCTGAGCGGTCCGCGTTCCCGTGAGGCTCGTCTCTGGCACTGCCAGCCACCTGGCGTGGCGCCTCGCCACCGACATCACCGCGTGACGCACGCCACGGCTCGCCACCAACAGCCGCCCGCCGATCGTCATGGAGGACGGCGAGGGCGGGCTTTCGCGGCGCGTGACCGCCGTCAGCACCGCGAGCGCCCGTGCCGTGGCCTCCGGCCCGCACACATCGTCGATGTACCGCTGCCCTGCGAGACCGATCGCCCCGGCGCGCGAGGGGTCATCGAAGAGCGTGACGAGCGCGTCGGCGAACGCGATGGGGTCGTCGGTGACGAACGCGTGGCGGCCGTTGACGAGGTCGAGACCCTGGGCGCCGACCGACGTGGTGACGAGGGGCATGCCCGCCGCGAGTGCGTCGGTGACCTTGCCCTTCATGCCGGCGCCATACCGCAGCGGCGCGATCGCCACCGCGCTCTGGTCCACGATGGGCTGCAGGTCGGGCACGTACCCCCGCACGTCGATGCCGGACGCGCGGCCGAGTGCATGGACCTCGGCGGACGCGTGGCTGCCGACGACCGTCGTGCTCGCGTCCGGGCGCCGAGCCACCACGAGCGGCCAGACGTTCCGGACGTACCAGCGAAGCCCGTCGAGGTTCGGCGCGTGGTTGAAGTGCCCGACGAAGAGCGCGGTCGGAGAGCGTGACACGGTCACACGAGGGCGCAGCGTCACGCAATTGGGCACCTGGACGATGGCAGGCATCCCCGGTTCGCCGTCGAGTGCGCCGGCGTCCTCGCGCGAGACGACGACGACGGCGTCAGCGCGCCGGTAGACGCCTGTCTCGGCGCGCCGCATCCGCCGGACGTCGCGGGCGTTGACCGCGCCGACGGCCTCCGCCGCGGCGAGCCTGGCAAAGTGCACGTCCACCGAGTCGACAATGAGTGCCGCACCGGGCAGCAGCGTGCGGACCGTGGGCAGGTACCGGGCGGCAACATCGTGCATCTCGAACAAGACCCGGTCGTAGGCGTGCGAGTGGATGGCCGCGCGCAGCGCGTGGAACGGCAACGGCAGGACCTGGATGCCGAGGCCGGTGAGGCGCTCGCGGTCGCGAGCGACACGTGCGGCGGGCAGCGCCGTGCGGCCGGTGGTCTCGTCACGTTCGACCCACAGGTCCACCGGGCCGCGACGCGCCAGATGCGAGAGGATCGCGAGGAAGCGACAGCTGCCCGACGACTCGTCGGGCCTGGGCAGCCGCTCGGCCAGCACGAGCAGGCGCCGGACGGACGGGTCTGGTCGCGCGCTCATCTCGAGCCGAGGGACGCGGCGGCGCTCCTCGTGGCCACGAAACGGCCGGCGATCGGCATGCCTGACGTCAGCTCCCGAAGAACGTGTAGTACGGCTCGCGTCGTGCCATCCGCCGGATGAGCAACGCCAGCTCGCGGCCGTGGTAGTCGCCCCACATCGACGACTCTCCGCAGGGGATCTTCCGTCCGCGGGGAATGTGGTCCCAGCCGTTCGGCCGATGGTAGACGGAATGCAGCAGGAGGCCCTGGTGCTTCGGTGACTCCGACAGGTACGGCTCGGCAAACAACGTCCGCGCCGTCGTCAGGCCCGCTGCGAGATAGCGGCGCCCGGCACGCGTGTCTCCGCGGGCACGCAGGTAGGTGCCGAGTCGTATCAGTCCCTGCGCCGCGATGGCGGCCGCGCTGCTGTCCACGGGCTCGTGGTCGTTGTACGGGTCGGCCGGGCGGTCGAGATAGTCGCCCAGGTGCGCCAGGCCCGGGGCGCCGGTGTCCCAGTAAGGCACGCCGCAGGTGGGCGTGAAGGCCAGATAGAAGTCGGCCGTCGCGCGCGCCGCGTCGAGAAAGCGGTCGGTCACCTCCGTCTTTCTGGCAAACGGCTTGAACTCGGCATCTTTGCGCGTCTCGAGGAACTCGAGCTGTTCGGCGTACCCGGTGAGGACCCAGGCCAGGCCACGCGTCCAGGTGCTGAACGGCGAATAGCCCTGCTGCGTGGACGGGCAGCGGTACGAGCCGTCGCTGACGTTGAAGATCGACTCGTGCACCACGCGGCCCCTGATGTCGTAGGCGTCGCGGCCGGTGCCGAAGTACACGTTGTAGCGCGCGTTCGTGTCGGCGTGCTGCACCAGGCGCTGCAGCAGCGAGATGCGGCGGTCGCGCTCACCCATCAGGGCGTGCCCGAGCTGGTGGGCCACGGCGAGCGACCGCAGCGATCGCATCGTGTCGGCAAAGAGCGAGTGCGGACCGTTGAACGAGCGGATGTAGCCGAGGCCCTCGGGGAGTTCCGTCCAGCGGGCGGCCTGCACCGCGCCGGACACCTTCAGCGCCAGCTCGTAGAACGCCACCTCCCAGTCGTCGGCGGCGATGCGTCCCTCGCGCGACAGCCGCAGCAGGTTGCCGTAGGTCGAGACGTTGTTGAACCCGTGGTCGTGCACGCCCACGTGGCTGACGTGGCTGGCCATCTGCTGGACGGTCTGACGACGGCCGATGTCGAGCATGGCGCCATCGCCCGTGGCATCGAACTGGAGAATGGCCGAGCCGAACTGGAATCCCTGCGTCCACTCGGTCCAGCCACGCGAGGTGTAGCGCCCGGCCACCGTGAACACGGGAGTGCCATCCGAGGGATTCCAGCTCTGCTCGATGAGCGCAATCTTCCGGGCCGAAAGGTCGAACAGCCGGTCGGTGGCGGGCAGCAGCGACGCGGGCGTGAGGGACGTGTCGATCTGAATCATGAACGTCTCGCGGGATCGATGGTGAGGCGGACGCGCATCAGAGGCGTCGCAAATGGAAGCCGCCGTCGAGATGGATGACCTCGCCGGTCGAGAACGGGAACTGGCCGGCGAGCACGGCCCGCACGGCCAGGCCGACGTCTTCGGCCGTCCCCCAGCGGCGCAGCGGCACGAGGCCGTCGGCGATGAGGGCATCGTAGCGATCCTTCACGCCGGCGGTCATGTCGGTGGCCATGATGCCCGGCCGCAGTTCCAGCACCTGCACGCCCTCCCCGGCCAACCGCACGGCCCAGAGCTGCGAGGTCATGGCCAGCCCGGCCTTCGAGATGCAGTACTCGCCGCGGTTGACCGACGCCGTGTCGGCCGAAATCGACGTGACGAAGATCACCTTGAAGCCGCCGCGCAGGGCCGGCTCGTGCGGCTTCGTGCGCCAGTAGTTGGCCACCGCCTGCGTGAGGAAGAAGGGTCCCTGGAGGTTCACGCGCAGCAATTCTTCGAACGAGGCCTCGGTGGTCTCGGTGAGGTCGGCGCGCACGCGGGGCGCCATGCCCGCGTTGTTCACGAGCGCGTCGAGGCGGCCGCAGGCCTCGAGCGTCTCTCTCAGGATCGACGCGCGATCGTCACGCTGGCTGATGTCGCCGCGCACCGGCACGAAGACCTGCGCCGCGTGCGGCGCGGCCTGCCGGCACAAGGCGGCCGTCTGGTCGGCGGCCTCGGCGTTGGTCGCGTAGTTGATGGCCACCGAAAGGCCCTCGGCGGCTGCCTCAATGGCAATGCCGCGGCCGAGCCCGCGGCTTGCCCCAGTGACCAGCACGGCTGGAGGGTGTGGCATGCCGCACGATTCTATGCCCGGAAAGCCCCGGCCTCCGGTATGACGGGCTCCCGGCGCTCGGTGGGAAGGTCCGCGTCGCGCCAGGCCGACAGCCCGCCCTGCAGGGGTCGCACGTGACGCACGCCTCGTCGGCGCAGGCGCAAGGCCTGCTTGGCACTGGTGATCTCGTCGGGGCAGGTACAGTACAGGACGACCTCGCGGTCGCGTGGGATCTCGGCGTGCCGTTCCGGCAGATCCTCGGCCGGAATGTACAACGCGCCCGGGATGACGCAGGGGTCGCTTCCGAAGTCGAGCGGATGGCGCAGATCGAGCACGACCGGCGCCGCGTCGGTGTCGAGCCGGCGCTTCAGCTCGTCCACCGAGAAGCGCGCCATGCGCAGTTGCCGGAGGACGATGCGGCGACGGACCTGCTTCCAGGCCACGTAGGCGACCAGGGCCCCGGCCGCGACGAGGACCCAGGAGCGTCCCGACCAGGGCGCCCTCGACCCAAGTGCGACGAGCGGACCCGAGGACAGGTAGCCCACCGCCAGGTAGGCGCTCACCCACAGCAGCACGCCGGGGATGTCGTGTGCGATGAACCGCCGTGGACGCATGCCGAACACGCCGGCCAGTGGCAGGGCCACCGTGCTGAGGCCGGGCACGAACTTCGCGAAGATGAGCGCCGCGGCCCCATAGCGCAGGAACAGGTTCTCGGTGCGCCGCAGGCAGGTGGACGGCTCGAGCGCCATGCGGCACAACCGGCCGAGCACCGACCGTCCGCGCCGGCGCCCGATGCGGTACCAGAGGAAGGCGCCCGCCGCAATGCCCGTCGTGAGGGCGACGAGCACGAGCGGCAGCCGCGTCTCTCCGTGCGCGGCCAGCGCACCGGCGCCGATGAGCAG
>JAEZDP010000099.1 GCA_023418055.1 Acidobacteriota bacterium | reverse complement strand
GAGCGGGCGTCAAGGTCACCTCCGTTGTGGGTCTGGCATGGAGGACGTGTGGGAGGGGCGTGCGTTAACGTCACGCGGAGGGCGCGGAGGAAGGGCTCACGCGGAGGCCGCCGAGTCGGATCGCACGCGGAGGGCACGGAGCAAGGCCTCACGCGGAGGCGCGGAGGACGCGGAGCTCAGGCTCACGGGAACGCTTCGCCCGACGGCCCGCTACTCGAAGTAGTCGCTATCCAGGTCCAGCACGATGGTCTCGAAGATGTGCGAGGACACCCGGGACAACTCATCGCTCACTTCAGTGGCGATCGACTGACGAAGTTCGCGCAGCGCCTGTTCGAGCCGATCGTCCGGACTGGTCTTTCGGTTGACCGCCGCCCCGGTGTCATCGGGGACGACGAGTTCGCCAGCCCCGCCGATGGCTGCGCGCAGGCGGATGGACATGTTGCCAGTGGCCACCTGCTCGATCAGGGTATCTGGCAGGGGAGCGGGGTGGCTGAGGGCATAGGCGGCCCCCGCGTCCGTCAGGCGCCAGTACCCTCTGCGCAGGCTCTGTGAGTAGCCCGCCCGTTTCAGGCGGTCGTGGGCCCACCCGGCGCGATTCTTGTAAACGGCCTGCGCACCGCTGGGCAGCAACTCCGCGCGGTCCGCGTCCGAGAGTGCCAGGACATCGGCAGCGGCCTCGTAGACGTCACGCGCAAGCGCCCCGTCCGGGCGAGCGGCCAGATAACGGAGGATCGGTTCGATGAATCGGTCGTAGGTGGGCACCGGCACGGGGACCCTCGCGGGCGAGGCTATCACGAGCCATTGAAGGTGGACGCTCGTCGTCTCCGTGCCCTCCGCGCCTCCGCGTGATGATGTGGCGCCCGGCCGCGTGCCAGGTCAGCGCCGCGTCTTCTTCGGAGACGTCCGGCGCCTCGCCGGCGTTGGCAGCGGGTCATCGTCGGCGATGCGGTCGGCGAGCCGCGCCACCGCCATCGCGTAGGCGTGCGCGCAGTTGTAGCCGAGGAGCGCCTCGTAGTTCTGGTACACGAGGAACGTCCCGCTGTCGGTGCGCAGCAGCGACGCGTCCATCTCGGCGCGTGGCAACGCGGCCCCCGCGGCGGTGCGGACGCCGAGGGCCTGCCACCGTTCCAAGGGCAACTTCTCGGTGAGTTCGCGCGAGGCGCGGCAGCCGGCCGTGCGCAGCGGTGCCGCAGCGGTCAGCGCCGCCTGCGCCGCTGGCGTGGCGGGCAAGGCCACCTCGCGTCCCCAGGTCTGGCCCTGGGTCCACCCATGGGCCTTGAGGTAGTTGGCCATCGAGCCGAACACGTCCGGCGTCGAGCGCCAGATGTCGCGCGTGCCGTCGCCGTCCTCGTCCACCGCGTAGCGCAGGTAGCTCGAGGGCAGGAACTGGGGCTGGCCCATCGCGCCCGCCCACGAGCCCTTCAGGCGCGGCAGGTCGATGTGCTGCCGGTCGAGAATCTCGAGGGCGTGGAACAACTCGGCACGGAACAGCGCGGTGCGTCGCGGGTCGTAGGCGAGTGTGGCCAGCGTCGGAATGACGGGCCGCACGCCGCTGAAGCGCCCGAAGTTCGATTCGAGCCCCCAGATCGCCACGACGAACCGCCCGGGAACCCCATACGTCTCTTCGAGCCTCGCCAGCAGCGACCGGTGTTCGGCGGCACGCGCACGGCCCAGCCGGATGGTGGGCACGCCCACGCGCTTGTTCACGTACTGCGCGAGCGTCTCCTTGAACTCGGCCTGCGTGCGGTCGCGCTCGAGGATCTGCGCGACGGGCGTCACGTCACTGAGCGCGGCCTGCACGGTGACCGGCGACACACCCCGCGCCAGCGCCTCTTCTCGCACCTGCTGCAACCAGATGGGGAACGGCGGCAGCACCGAGGCGGCCGTCGCGCCGCTCGGCGAGTCGCCCGACGGCACCTGTGCGTCCGGGTCCTGTGCGCCAGCGAGCGTCCCGCCCGGCGCAACCACCAGCATCAGCGCGAGTGCGAACGTGTGGCGAATCGGCATGGGTCGATTATGGCGGATCGCGGATCGGGGGATCGGCGGGACGGCGCCAGATGTCGCACCCGACGGGCCGCAGTCAGGCATCAGGCGTAAGGCGTAAGGCGTAAGGCGTAAGGCGTACGGCGTATGGCGTGCGGCGACCCTGTATCCTGTCGCGCATGGCACATGTGGCGTTTCTCGGACTTGGCGTGATGGGCGGCCCCATGGCCGGCCATCTGGTGGCGGCTGGACACGACGTGACGGTCTACAACCGCACGACTTCCCGGGCGGAGGCGTGGGTGGAGCGCTACGGCGCTCGTCACGCAGCCTCGCCAGCCGATGCCGCAACGGGGGCCGAGTTCGTGCTGGCGTGTGTTGGTGCCGATCAGGACGTCCGCGAGGTGACCACCGGCGAACGGGGCGCGTTCAGTACGATGCAGCCGGACGCCATCTTCGTCGACCACACGACCGCTTCGGCTGCCGTCGCTCGTGAGCTGTACGCCGAGGCACGCCGTCGCGGCCTGCACTTCATCGACGGCCCGGTCTCGGGCGGGGAGGCGGGCGCGCAGCGGGGCCAGCTGAGCGTCATGTGTGGCGGCGACGAGACCGCCTTCGATCGCGCCCAGCCCGTCATGCAGGCCTACGGCCGAACGGTCGCCCGCATCGGCGACTCGGGCGCCGGGCAACTCTGCAAGATGGTCAATCAGATCTGCATCGCCGGCGCCGTGCAGAGCCTCGCCGAAGCGCTGCACTTCGCCACCCGCGCCGAACTCGACATCGAACGCGTCATCGCAGTCATCTCGAAGGGCGCCGCGCAGTCGTGGCAGATGGAGAACCGCTGGCAAACGATGGTGCAGGGCGAATACGCGTTCGGCTTTGCCGTCGACTGGATGCGCAAGGACCTCGGCATCCTGCTCGAAGAAGCCCGCCGCAACGGCGCCAGTCTCCCCGTCGCCGCGCTCGTCGATCAGTTCTACGCCGACGTCCAGAAGGCCGGCCATGGACGGTGGGACACGTCGAGCCTGTTGTCGCGGCTCGAAGGCGGCGATCTGTGACGCCCTACGCCCTACGCCCTACGCCATACGCCATACGCATGAAGCATGAGACATGAGGCATGAGGCATTGAGCCCGCCTACTCATACCTGAGGGCGTCCACCGGGTTCAGGCCCGCCGCCCGCCGCGCGGGGAGGTAGCCGGCGACGATGCCGACGAGCGTCGAGGTGACGAGCCCCGCGACGACCGCCCAGAGGGGCGGCACCGCCGAGAAGCCCGTGAGCGCGAGCGACGCGATCCACCCGAGCAGCAGCGCGAGCACCACGCCGGCCAGTCCTCCGAGCCCCGACAGCATCGCCGCCTCGAGCAGGAACTGCCGCAGCACCGCTCCCCGTGGCGCGCCCACGGCCAGACGCAGCCCAATCTCGCGCGTGCGTTCGGTCACCGCAATCACCATGACGTTGGCGATGCCGATGCCCCCGATGAACAAGCTCACCCCCGCCAGCCCCACGGTGAGCAGGCCGATCGCGAGGCTCACCTGGTCGAGCGTCCTGATGATCTGGTCCGACGAGGACAGATTGAAGTCGTTTGGCGCATCGGGCGCCAGTCGGCGCAGGCGCCGCAGGATGAACTCGGTCTCGTCACGTGCCTGCTCGCGCCGCTCCGGCAGCGCACGCACGTACAGCACGGTGCGGTCGATGCCGGGATAGCGCCGTTGCAGCGTCCCGACCGGAATGGCAAGCACCGAGTCCTGCCTGTTCTCGCCGAAGAACCCACCCCGCCGCGGCGCAAGCTCGCCGACGACGGTGTATGTGTCCCCCCCGAGCTGAAGGGTCTGTCCGAGCGCCGTCCGCCCGCCATAGAGCGCGCGTGACAGGCTGGCGCCGATGACCGCCACGCGCGCGCCGACGCGGTCTTCGAGTGCGGTGAACGGGCGTCCCGCGGCGAACTCCGCGCCGGTGATGTCGTAGAGGTTTGGCGACGCGCCTTCGACCAGCACGGTGTCCGACTCGGCGGTGCCGGCCCGCGCGACCAGCGGCCGTCCATCCACGACCGCCGGCACGATCATCTGCACCCCGACCTCTCGCACCGACGGCGCCAGACGGGCGATGTCGTCGGCAAACGCCGGGTCGAGCGCACGGCGCTGCGCTTCGCTCTCGGACGGGCCGGAGTACGGGTCGCCGCTCAGGTGGAACGCGAAGATGTTCTCGGTGCCGAGTTCGCGGAACAGCAACGCCACCTGGTTCCGCACGTTCGCGAGCACCGAGGCCACGAGCACCACCGTCACGATGCCGATGACGATGCCCACACTCGCCAGCAGCGAGCGGCTCGCCTGCAGGCGGATGGCGCCGACGGCCAGCCCGATGGCTTCGCGCCAGGCCTGCATCTACTCCTGCCTCAGCGCGTCGACGATGTCGAACCGCGACGCTTTCCGCGCCGGATACCAGCCGGCTGCGATTCCCGACGCGCAGGCCGCCACCACGCTCCAGAATGCCGTCAGCCCGCCGACCGCGAGGGGCGTCGCGGTGGCGCGCTCGAGGAGGCCCAGCAGCGCCCACGCGACGGCCAGCCCGACGAGCCCGCCGAGCAGCCCCGTCAACGCGGCCTCCGCGAGCACTTCGAGCTGCACCTCGGTGCGCGTGGCGCCCAGCGCCCGCCGCACGCCGATCTCGCGGGTCCGCTGGGTCACCGACACCAGCACCGTGTTGGCGACGACGATGACGGCGGCGAGGAGGGCCATCAACGAGATGGGCCCTGCCGCCGCGCTGATGCGCTCCGACAGGTTGAGCACGAAACTGCGCGCCGCCTCCGGGGTCAGGATGTCGAAGGCGTCGGGCTGCCCCGGCCGCAACTGACGCCGGGCGCGCATGCCGGCCCGCGCGACGTCTTCGGCCGACTCGACCCGCTCGCCATCGCGTCCCCTGGCAAAGACCTGCAGCGTGGCCGGCGCACCGAACGTGCGCTCGAAGGCTTGCAGCGGCATGTAGACATACCTGTCGAGGGTCACGCCGCCCCCGGTGCCCTGGCGCCGGACGGTGCCGACCACCACGAAGCCGCGTCCGCCGATGCGGACGGTGCGGCCGAGCGGGTCGACACCAGGGAGGACGGTCGCCGCGACGTCAGCACCCAGCACGACCACCTGGGCGGCCCGCTCCTCCTCGTCACGCACGAAGAACCGCCCGTCGTCGATGTCGATGTCGCGGATGGTCGAGAGAGCGGCGGAGGTGCCGGTGATCGCGGCACCCTCGAAGCGCTCGCGACCTGCGCGGACGTCGGCATTGCGCTGGGCCGTGGGGGCCAGGAGCAGCGTGGTGCCCGCCGCGGCGTCGAGAAAACGGACGTCGGCCCGCCGTATCGGCTGATTGCGTTGCAGCCGGTCGGCCAGTTCGCGTCGGCTCAACTGGCCGGCCACCACCTGCGCGATGACGAAGGTGTCGCTGCCGAAGGTCCGCGCGCCGGTCGTCAGCGCGTACTGCCGCGCGCCTTCGAGACCGGCAACCACGATGACCATCGTCGCCACCGCCGCGGCCACGGCGACGGCCGCCAGGCTCGAACGCAGCGGGTTGCCCCGCATGGTGGCCAGCGCCTGTGCGAGCGTGTCGCCGAAGCGGCTGATCGTTGTCGGAATGTGCACGTCGTCTCCTCAGACGCTGCCGCTCACACATGCAGGTGCACGAGCGCCGTGCGACAGAATGGGGACGGCTGCCCTATGATCGGCGTCCCAGCATTGCCATGCGGCGCCGTCCCCTCATCCTGCTCGTCCTCGTCCTCGTGGCCGCCACCGCCATCTGGTGGCTGGCGCGTCGTGACGGGGCCGGGGTCCAGGTGGACGTCGCCGTCATCGAGCGGCGAGACGATTTCCGGTCCTTCGTGACGGCCTCCGGAGAGATTGTCGCCGATCGGTACGCCGACATTGGATCGATGGTCATGGGGCGCATCGTCGAACTGCGCGTGAAGGAAGGCGACAGCGTCAGGGAGGGGCAGGTGCTCGCACGCCTCGATCCGGTGCAGGCGCGCAGCCAGGCCGACGCGGCGCAGGCGCAGGTCAACGCCCTCGGCGCCGAGCGTGATGCGGCGCGCCAGCAACTCGCTGCTGCGCGGGCCGACGTCGCCGCCGCCGTGGCACGTGCGGCCGAGGCGCGCGCCAACCGTCAGCGGATCGAACAGTTGTTCGGCGAGCAACTCGTCTCGGCCGCCGAACGTGACGCCGGTGTCGCGGCTGCCGAGGCTGCCGAGGCAACGGTGCAGGCCTCCGAGGCCGCCCAGGCCAGGGCCGACGATGCGGTGCGCAGCGCCGAACGTCGCATCGCGCAGGCCCGTGCGCAGGCCACCGGCGCCAGCGACCTGCTCGACAAGACCGAGATCACCGCGCCCATCGACGGCCTCGTGAGCCGTCTGCAGGTGCGAGAGGGCGAGATGGTGGTCATCGGCATCCAGAACCAGCCCGGCACGACGCTCATGACCATCTCCGACCTGTCCACCGTGAATGCCGAGATCAAGGTGGCCGAGGCCGACGTGCTTCGACTCGCGATCGGGCAGCCGGCGGAGGTCTCTCTCGAAGCCCTGCCCGGCCGCCGCTTTCAGGGACGGGTCATCGAGATTGGCACGAGCGCGCTGCCCACCGCTGGCGCGGGTACCGGCCAGAGCGCCGCGGCCGCGGCGCGCGAGTTTCGGGTGGTCGTTCGTCTCGACACCGCGGATGTCAGCCTGCGCCCCGGCCTGACCTGCGACGCCGAGGTGCTGACCGACGTCCGCAAGGGCGCCCTCGTCGTACCGCTGCAGGCGGTGGTGCTGCGCCCGGACCCGGCCGGCGGCGCCGAGCGCTCCGGGCTGTTCGTCGTCCGTGACGGCTTGGCGTCGTTCCTGCCCGTGACGACGGGCATCATCGGCGGGCTCGACATCGAAGTGGAGGGCGCCCCGGAGGGCGCCACCATCGTCACGGGCCCCTTCCAGGTGCTTCGAACCCTGGAAGACGGCGCCGCGGTGACGGTGCGCTGATCCTCGGCACTACAATCGCGCCATGTTGCGGGTGATGTGCGTGGTGCTGACCGTCGCGTGCGCCGTGATGGCTCCCGAAGCCGTCGCGCAGGCGCCCATGCGCGTGGCCCTCGTGCCACTCGACGATCGCCCGGTGTGCCTCCAGTACCCCGAGATGCTGGCGCCACTGGCGCATGCCACCGTGGTCACGCCGCCGCTCGCCACCCTGGGACGCTTCACGACGCCAGGCGACCCAGCCGCCATCGGCCGATGGCTCGCCTCGCTCGACCTGACGACGGTCGACGCGCTCATTGTCTCGATCGACATGCTTGCCTACGGCGGGTTGGTCGCGTCGCGCGTGCACCAGGTGGACGTGCAGGCGGCGCTGGCTCGCCTCGATGTGCTGCAGGACATCCGCCGCCGACGCCCCGACCTCCCCATTTACGCCTTCAGCGTGATCATGCGCCTCGCGCCTACGGCCGATGGCACCAACGAGGCCTGGCGCGAGCCTCTGGCGCGGTGGGCAGAGCTGTCGCCGGACCGGTCGCGCGATGCGGACACACGCCGCGAGGTGGACGCCCTGGAGCGCGCCATTCCCGCCTCGGCGCTCGACGACTACCGGGCGGCCCGCGCCCGCAACCGCCGCGTGAATCACGCCAGCCTCGACCTGCTCGACGCGGGCGTGCTCACCCACCTCGTGCTGTCGCAGGACGATGCAAAGCCGAGAGGCGTACATGTCGCCGACCGCGCGTCGCTGCTCGAGAGCATCAGGACGCGGGGCCTGGCTGGCCGCGTGGCCGTGCAACCGGGCGCCGACGAGGTCGCGATGCTGCTGCTGTCGCGCGCCGTGCTTGCCCATCACGGCCTGCGGCCGTCCATGCACGCGATCTACTCGAGCGAGGCGGCACGCACCATGGTGGCGCCCTTCGAAGACCGCGCGCTGCACGAGACGGTCGAGGCCCACATCGAGACGGCTGGCGCCGCGGTGTCGGCGGAGGCCGACACGACGGACCTGTCGGTGTTCGTCTTCGCGTCCCGCCACGAACCGGACGTGCCAGTGGCCTTTGCCCGCCGCGTGCACGCCGCCGTGACAGCCGGCAGACGGGTGGTGGTGGCCGACGTGGACCCGAAGGGCGACGTGCAGGGGGCCTCACCCGCCTTCACCGAGGTGCTGCTCGAGCGCGGCACCGTGCCTCGCCTGTACGGCTACGCCTCGTGGAACACCGCCGGTAACACCATCGGCACGGCCGTACCTCATGGCCTGCTCCATCACGCTGGGATGATGCTGGCCCAGCGGTGCCGCAGCGCAGCCTGGCCGGATCTCGCAGGCGCGCAGATGCGCGTCCTCCTCCATCGCCTGGTGAACGACTACGCCTATCAGGGCGTCGTGCGTCCTGTCGTCAACGACGCACGGCGTGCGGCCGGGTCGTCCCCGCTGTGGCTGGGCGACGAGGCCGGCGTCGTCGCCAGGGATGTCGAAGGCCGTCTCGCCGAGCACCTGAGTCGGCTGTCCGCAGCCTTCACGCGTGGCCCGCATCAGATGGGCTCCCCGGCGCGCCCACTGTTCGATGTCCACGTCACGAGGGTGGGTTCGCCGTCGCTGACCTTTCCCTGGGCACGGACGTTCGAGGCGCGGATCGACATCGACGCCGACGTGGACGTGCGGGAGCTGCGGCCCGATCGCCCCCGCTGTGAGGCCGCCGGCAGGTGACGGCCGTCCTGCTGCTCGGCATCTTCGCGCTGTTTGCGACGTTGATGTTCCTGCGCCGCCTGCCGGCCCTGCTGGCCGTACCGGCCATGGCCGCGTCGGTCGCCATCGTGGTCGGCGAGCCGCTGGAAGGATGGCTGACCTACGTGGTCGGGGACGGCGCCGTGCGTCTGGCGCCCGCGTATGTCGCGGTGTGTGCCGGTGCGATGCTCGGGCGGGTGTTGCTGCAGACGGGCATCGCAGAAGAAGTCATCAGGCGTGCGGCTGAATTCGGCGGAGACCGCCCGATGGTCGTGGCTGCGGGCTTGATGACGGTGACGGCGGTCCTCTTCACGTCGCTCACCGGCCTGGGGGCGGTGATCATGGTCGGCACCCTCGTGCTGCCCATCATGATGAGCCTGGGCGTGCCGCGCCGGCTGGCCGCCGTGCTCTTCCTGCTCGCCTATGCCACGGGGTTCATCTTCAACATCGCCCTGTGGCGGCTCTACCGGGAGCTGCTCCAGGTGGCTCCTGATACCGCCCTGCCGCCCGAGGTGCCGCGGTTTGCGACCGGCCTGGCCCTCATCATGGTCGTAGTCGTGGCCGCGTATGCCACGTGGGCTGCACGACGCGCCCCGGACCTGCGCCTGTGGGCCGCCGACGAGGCACGACGCGTCAGGCGGCACCTGTCGCCGTTTGCTTACTTCACGCCGTTCGTGCCGCTCGTGCTGTACGTGGGCTTCGGATGGCGCGAGTTGCCGTCCTTTCTGGCAGGCGCGCTCTACGGCGTGGTGACGACGCAGCCGCGCCGTGCCGTGCAGACCCTCGTCTCGTCGATGCTCGAGGGTATCGGCGACGCCGCGCCGGCCGCGGTGCTGATGGCCGGCATCGGCATGTTGCTCAACGCGCTCACGCTGCCCGCGGTCCGTGAGGCGCTCGCGCCCCTCGTCGCCCAGTTGCCCGTCGGGTCACCGCTCGGCTTCGTGCTGTTCTTCGGGCTGCTGTCACCGCTCGCGCTCTATCGCGGTCCGCTGAACCCGTACGGCGTCGGCATCGGGGTCTACGCGCTGCTGCTCGCCTCGGGTGTGCTGCCCCCGCTCGCCCTGCTGGCGGCCGTCATGTCGGTGGTGCAGGTGCAGAACGTCTGCGACCCCACCAACACGCACAACGTCTGGGTGGCGACCTACAGCGGCGTCCGCGTGGAGGAACTCACGACGGCCACGCTGCCGGCCATGATGCTGGTGTGCCTGGGCGGACTGGTGCTCGGCGCCCTGATGTTCCTGTCATGACCGGCACGCCGAGCCCCGGCCGCGTCCGCATCGGCATCGACGTGGGCGGGACCTTCACCGACGTCGTGGCGGTGGATGCCGACACCTTCACGCTGCTGGCACAGCTCAAGGTGCCCACGTCGCATGGCGCGGCCGAAGGCGTGGCGCGGGGTATCGTGGACGCGCTCGAGGGGATGCTGGCCCGCCTGGGCCTGCCAGCCTCGCAGGTGGCCTTCATCGCGCATTCGACGACCCAGGCCACCAACGCCTTGCTCGAAGGCGACGTGGCGCGCGTCGGCATCGTCGGCGTAGGTCGAGGCGTGGAGGGCTGGAAGGCGCGCCTCGACACCCGCGTGCCGCCGGTGCCGCTGGCGCCGGGCCGTGCCCTGACGACGGTCCATCGATTCGTCGCGCCAGAGGGCATCGCCAGGGCTGTCGACGAACTCGCCTCGGAGGGAGTCGAGGTGATCGTGGCCAGCGAGGCATTCGGCGTGGACGACCCCACCGTTGAGCGCGCCGTGGTCGAGGCGGCGAGAGCCCGAGGTCTGCTCGGGACCGCCGGACACGAGGTCTCGACGCTCTACGGGTTGCGTACGCGCACCCGGACGGCTGCGCTGAATGCCGCGATTCTCCCGCGGATGGTCTCCACGGCCACGCTGACCGAGGCGTCGGTGGCGCGTGCAGGCATCGGCGCGCCGCTGATGATCATGCGTTCGGACGGCGGCGTCATGAGCGTCAGCGAGGTGCATGCGCGGCCCATCCTGACGATGTTGTCCGGGCCGGCGGCCGGCATCGCCGGCGCGCTGATGCACGAGCGCGTCTCGGATGGCATCTTCATCGAGGTGGGCGGCACGAGCGCCGACATCTCGGTGATCCGTGACGGCCAGCCCCAGATGCGTCCCGCGCGAGTCGGCGGCCACCGCACCTTCCTGACGACGCTCGACGTGCGGACCGTGGCCATCGCGGGCGGCAGCATGGTGCGCGCCGCACACGGACGGCTGATCGACGTAGGGCCGCGTTCGGCGCACATTGCCGGCCTCCCCTACGCGTGCTTCGCGGCGCCTGACCTGCTCGACGCCGGGGCGACCCTCGTGGCGGTGCAACCGCGGCCTGGCGATCCGGAAGACTACGTGGCCGTCGAGACGACCGCCGGGACACGGCTGGCGCTGACGCCCACCTGTGCCGCCAACGCCCTGGGGGTGGTCCCGGAGGGCGCCTTCGCGCAGGTGGACGCGACCGCGGCCCGCGCGGCGTTCGAGGTGCTCGGCCGCGCACTCGGCTGCAGCGGCGAGGACGCCGCGCGACAGGTGCTCGACGCTGCATGTGCGAAGGTCGCGCAGCAGGTGCGGCAACTCGTCGACGACTACCAGCTCGACGTCGCCACGGTCGAACTGGTGGGGGGCGGGGGTGGCGCCGGGGCACTCGTGCCATACACGGCGACGCGCATGGCGCTGCCCGCGCGGCTGGCAGCCCGCGCCGAGGTCATCTCGCCGATTGGCGTGGCGCTCGCCATGGTGCGTGATACCGTCGAGCGGAACATCGTGAACCCGACGGCGGCCGACGTCCTGAGAGTGCGCCAGGAGGCGCTGGACGCGGCGGTACGGGCCGGCGCGCTCGTGGACACGGTGGACGTGCAGGTGAGCGTCGATGCGCAGCGACATCTCGTCCGAGCCGTGGCGATGGGCGCTGCCGAACTGCGGCGTCGCGACCTGCAGCAGACAGGCGCCAGCGAAGAGCAGCAGCGCGCCGTGGCGGCGCGGTCGCTGCGGGTGAACGGCGACGCCGTCCGGCGGCTGGCGGCGACACCCCGCCTCGCGGTCTATGGGGCGCATGTCCGCGAGTCACGGCTCTTCGGGCTGATGTCTCGCGAGGTCCTCCACGTGCGCGTCGTCGACAGGGACGGCGTCGTCCGCCTGCAACGACGGGACGCGCATGTCGAGCAGACGACCGCAGCAAGGGTGGAGGTGGTGCTGCGGCAGGTGGTGCGCGGACTGTCCACCTACGGCGATGCGGGTCGGGAGATGCCCGACGTGCACGTGCTCGCCGGGGCGCGTATCGTGAATCTCGCCGGGCTGTCCGACGAGGGGCAGGTGTTTGGGCTGGCGGCCACCGAAGTGCGAGGGCTGCCTGACGAGGAAGTGGTCGTGGTGCTGGTGACACGGGCGGCGGTGCGATGACCAGGGTGACGACGCGGCGGTGGGCATGTGTGACGGCGGGGGAGTACGACCGCGCCACCGACAGCGTCGTGGTGAACGAGGCCGTCGTGGACACTGTGGCGGGTGCCCTGGGGGTGCCCGACGAGCGGGTGCGCGGGGCCATTCTCGCGCACGAACTCGCGCATGCGACGGCAGGCGACCTCGCACGGGACGCCGACGAGCAGCGGGCGCGGGCAGCGGCACTGGCTGCTGGGGGCCACGACGTGGTGCAGGCAATAGACGAGCTCTTGCGAGCGACACGGAATGCAGATCGTCCTGGGGGTTGACGGCGGACAGAGCCACACCGAGGCCGTGGTGGCCGATGCGCGCGGCCGTGTGCTCGGACGGGGCCACGGCGGCCCGTCCAACCATGTGGAGGCCCCGGGTGGCCGCGAGCGTCTGCATGCGGCCATTCGCGACAGCGTCGGGATGGCGCTGGCCGAGGCGGGCCTGGGGTCGCTCGAAGGCGCGCACTTCCTGGCCGCTCACTGCGCCATGACGGGTGAGGCCGATTTCAAGCACGACATCATCGGCGCGCTGGTGCAGGCCGACGTGCTCGAGGTGGCGCACGACACCCCCGCCGCTCTCGCCGGGGCTACCGGCGGGGCGCCGGGGATCGCCGTCATTGCCGGGACCGGCTCGGTGGCGTTTGGGCAGGCACCGGACGGCCGCGTGGCCCGAGCGGCGGGCTTCGGCTACGCGTTCGGCGACGAGGGCAGTGGGTTCGGCATCGCCCGCGATGCCATCCGTGCCGCGATGCAGGCGATTGACCGCGGCGCGCCTCCCTCGCCGCTCGTCGAGTCCCTTGCGCAGCGGTTCGCCGTGGCGGATCTGCGTGACCTGCCGATGCGCTTCTACAACCACCACGTCACGCGCGACGAGATCGCGGCGGCGGCTCGCGACGTGCTCGAGGCCGCTCATGCCGGCGATCCGCTCGCCGGTCAGGTGGTCGCCGACGGCATCACGGCCCTCGTGGACATGGTGGCCACCGTCGCGGCGCGTCTCGACTTCGAGGCGCCAGACGTCCGGATGGTGGGCGGCATGTTCAAGCACGTGCCCTACCGCATGCGCTTCGAGCGCGTGCTGCGGCAACGGGTGGCGGGGGCGCGGGCGGCCCTGCCCCTGCTCGGGCCCGCCGCGGGTGCCGTGATGCTTGCCCTTCGGCGCGCGGGGCTCGACGTGGACGCGGACGTCGTGGCTGCGCTGGCCGTGACCAGTGAGGCGCTGGCATGACCGGCGCAGAGATCATCGCGCGATTGCGCGGCCGGCTGATTGTCTCCTGCCAGGCCCCGCCGTCGTCTCCGCTGCACGACCCGTACGTCATCGCGCGCATGGCACGAGCCGCCGAGCAGGGCGGTGCGGCGGCCGTCCGCATCGACAGCCCCGACCACATCCGCGCGGTCAGGGCCATGTGCACCGGTCCGGTCATCGGGCTGCACAAGGAAGTGCACGCAGGATCGGCCGTCTACATCACGCCCACGCGCGCCTCCGCCTGGGGCGTCGTGGACGCCGGCGCCCACATCGTCGCCGTCGATGCCACCGGGCGCCCCAGGCCGGACGGCGAGATGCTCGAGGACGTGATCGACGTACTGCACGACCTGCAGGCGCCCATTCTTGCCGACGTGGCGACGCTCGAGGAAGGACTGGCGGCGCTCGACCTGGGGGTGGACATGCTGGCGACGACGCTGGCGGGCTACACGTCGGACGCGCCGGCTGGCCGCGGGCCGGATCTCGTGCTCGTCGCGGAACTGGCCCGCCGGGCCCACGTGCCGGTGGTGTGCGAGGGCCGCATCCGCACCCCCGCCGACGTGCGCCGCGCATTCGAGGCGGGTGCCTTTGCCGTGTGTGCCGGTGGCGCCATCACGGGCATCGACGCCCTCGTGCGTGAGTACGTCCAGGCCGCCTCGCACGACGAGACCATGCCTCATGCGTGACTGGACGTTGCCTGCCGCCGCGGCCATCGGCATCGCCGCGCTGCTGCTGGTGTTTGCGGGCATCGCCGAGGCGTCCGGGGTGCTGGTGCCGGGAGGCCTCATTGCCAGCGGCCTGCTGGTGCTCGTGGCGGCGTCGCTGGTGTTTGTCGCCCACCGCGCGCGCCGCGACATCGACGCCCATGCCCGCGAGCTCGAGCGCCTCGGCCGCCTCTATGCCTCGCTGAGCCACATCAACCAGGCCGTGCTGCGCGCCCCCACGCGTGACGAGCTGCTGAGCAAGGTGTGCCGCGCCCTCGTGGACCATGGCGGCTTCCGCCTCGCGTGGATCTCCTGGTACGACGGCGCCACGCAGTCGCTCGTCCCGGCAGCCCACGCAGGTGACACCGACGGCTTCCTCGACGAGATCCGCATCCGCATCGACGATGTGCACGAGCGCAAGGGGCCGTCGGCCACGGCGTTCCGCGAAGGCCGTCCAAACGTCTGCAACGACCTGATGAACGATCCGGACGCCTGGCCCTGGCTCGAGCCGTTCCGGCGGCGCGGCATCCGGGCGTCGGCCGCGATCCCCATCCGTCAACTCGGCATCGTGCGGGGCACGCTGAGCGTGTATGCGACGCAACCACACGTCTTCCAGGACAAGGAGGTCGCGCTGCTCGAGGAGTCTGCCCTCGACCTGTCGTTCGGCCTCGACAACCTCGCCCGCGAGTTCGAGCAGCGGCGGACCGCAGAAGACGCGGAGCGCGAGCGCGGGTTCTCGGCCTCTCTCGTCGAGAGCGTGCCAGGCGTGCTCTACCTCTACGACCAGCATGGCCACTTCCTTCGATGGAACTCCGAGTTCGAGCGCGTGACCGGCTACTCGGGCGAGGAGCTGGCGACCATCCACCCCCTCGACCTGTTTGCCGGAGACGATCGGACGCATGTGGGCGAACGCATCGCGGAGGTGTTTGCGACGGGCCACTCGTCGGTCGAGGCCTCGCTCGTCTCACGTGACGGAACGTGCACGCCCTACTTCTTCACCGGCACGCGCATCACGGTGGACGGCGCGCCGTGCCTCGTGGGCGTGGGCATCGACGTGAGCGACCGGGTGGATGCGCAGGCCGCGTTGCGCGACAGCGAGCAGCGTTTTCACGCCTTCATGGACGCGTCACCGGCCATCGCGTGGATCACCGACGCCGAGGGCCGACATCTCTACATGAACCGCGCCTGGAACGCGGCCTTCGGCCTCGACCGCGACGAGTGGATCGGCAAGACCGCCTTCGACCTCGTGCCCGAGGCGGTGGCCCGGCGCATCCGCGAGAGCGACGCCGAGGTGCTGCGCCGTGACGACACGGTGGAGATCATCGACGACCTGGTGTTCGTGCAGGGCCGTGAGTTGTACTGGAACTGCTTCAAGTTCCCGTTCCGCAACGCCGCGGGCGAGCGCCTCATCGGCGGCATCGCCATCGACGTCACCGCGCGCCGCGAGGCCGAACAGCAGCGCGCCCTCGCCGAGACGCGGCTGCGCGAGACCAACGACGGTCTCGAGCGCACGGTGGCCGAGCGCACGCGTGAACTGCAGGCGGCCCTGCTCGGCGCCGAGGCCGCCGATCGCACGAAGTCGGCGTTCCTTGCGACGATGTCCCACGAGCTTCGCACGCCGCTCAACTCGATTCTGGGCTTCACCGGCATCATCCTGCAGGGCCTGGCCGGGCCGCTCAACGACGAACAGATCAAGCAGCTCGGGATGGTGCGCAACAGCGCCCGCCATCTGCTCGAGCTGATTGGCGACGTGCTGGACATCTCGAAGATCGAGGCCGGCCAACTCGAGGTGCGGGCCGAGCCGTTCGACCTGCGGACGTCGCTCGACCGCGTCACGAGCAGCGTGAAGCCGATGCTCGAGAAGAAGGGGCTGGCCCTCGTAATCGATGTCGACCCGGCCATCGACGAGATGGTGAGCGACCGTCGCCGTGTCGAGCAGGTGCTGCTGAACCTCGTGAACAACGCCGTCAAGTTCACCGACCGGGGGCGTGTGTCGGTGAAGGCCAGCCTGCCCGACCCGGGCGGCGACGCGTCCGACCCAACGACGACCGCCCCCATGGTACGCATCGACGTCTCGGACACCGGCATCGGCATTGCGCCCGGCGACCTGCCCTCGCTGTTTGCGCCGTTCCACCAGATCGACACCGGCCTCACGCGCCTGCACGAGGGCACCGGGCTGGGGCTGGCCATCTGCCGTCGCCTTACCGATCTTCTCGGCGGCACCATCTCCGTGCAGAGCGAACCGGGCCGCGGCTCCACGTTCACGGTCCTGCTGCCCCTGCACCTCGAGGGAACCCCGTCATGAGTGCCACCATTCTGCTGATCGAGGACAACGAGCAGAATCGCTACCTCGCCACGTTCCTGCTCGAGCAATATGGACACCGCATCGTGCCGGCCACCGACGGACCTGCCGGCATCACCACCGCACAGGAGCTGGTGCCCGACCTCATCCTGCTCGACATCCAGTTGCCCCGCATGGACGGGTATGCAGTCGCGCGCGCGCTGCGCGAACTGCAGGCGCTCAAGGACGTGCCGATTGTGGCGGTGACCTCGTATGCCATGGCAGGCGACCGCGAGAAGGCCCTGAGCGCGGGGTGCACCGGCTACATCGAGAAGCCCATCAACCCGGACACCTTCGTGGCGGAAATCACCGCATTCCTGCCACGCGGCGCCGGCAGGGGAGACTCGGCATGACCCGTGTCCTGGTCGTGGACGACAAGGACGAGAACCTCTACTACCTCAAGGCCCTGCTCACCGGGCATGGGTACGAGGTCATCGAGGCACGCCACGGCGCCGAGGCGCTGGTCAAGGCGAGGCAACAGGTGCCCGACCTCGCCGTCTCGGACCTGCTGATGCCCGTGATGGATGGCTACACGCTGCTGCGCCACTGGAAGGCCGACGCCACCCTCCGCAGCCGTCCGTTCATCGTCTACACCGCCACGTACACCGAGGCCGAAGACGAGCGCCTGGCCTACAGCCTCGGCGCCGACGCGTTCATCCTGAAGCCCGCCGAGCCCGACGACTTCCTGCAGCAGATCCGCGACGTGGAGGGCCGGCTCGGCACTCCGGCCGGCGTGTCGCTCCAGATGCCGTCCGGCGACGAGGCGGCGGTGCTCAAGGTGTACAGCGAGACGCTCATCCGCAAGCTCGAGGAGAAGACCCTCCAGCTCGAGGAGAGCAATCGTCTGCTGCAGCAGGACGTGGCACGGCGTAAGGCGGTGGAAGCGGCGCTTCGTGCCAGCGAAGCGGAACTCCGCCTCATCACGGAAGTGATCCCCCAGATCGTGTGGCGCGCCCGCCCGGATGGCTGGCACACACACTTCAACAAGCAGTGGCTGACCTACACCGGGCTGAGCCTCGACGAGTCGCTGGGGCACGGCTGGCTGCGCACGCTGCATCCCGACGACCGCCAGCGCAGCCGCGCGCGGTGGCAGGAGGCGGTCTCCACGGCCCAGCCCTACGAGATCGAATACCGGATGCGCCGGGCCGATGGCCGGTACCACTGGATGCTCGGACGCGCCTTGCCGCTGCAGGACAGCGACGGCCGTGTGTTGCAGTGGTTCGGCACCTGCACCGACATCGACGACCTGAAGGTGGCCGAAGCACGCATCACCGAGCAGGCCTCGTTGCTCGAGAAGACGCGCGACGCCATCAGTGTCCGTACCCTCGACCACCGCGTCACGTACATGAACCGCAGCTCCGAACGCATCTACGGCTGGCGGGCCGGCGAGGCGAAGGGGCAGTCGGCCGTGGACCTGCTGCGCCCCGAGCCGACCGTGTTCGCCGAAGCCATGCGGCAGGTGCTCGCCGAGGGCGAATGGACCGGCGAGCTGCAGACGCGGACGAAGACCGGCGCACCGCGCACGATGGACTGCCGCTGGACCCTGGTGCGCGGCGAAGGCGGCGCCGCCGACACCATCCTCGCCATCGAGACCGACGTCACCGAGCGCACCGTGCTCGCGCAGCAGTTCATGCGCGCCCAACGGCTCGAGAGCATCGGCACGCTGGCCGGCGGCATCGCGCACGACCTGAACAACTCGCTCGCGCCGATCATGCTGTCGCTCGAACTGCTCCGTACGACGACCGACGAGGCAGGCCGGCGGGATCTCATCGACCTCATCGAAGCCAGCGCCACGCGAGGCACCGCGATGGTCAGGCAGGTGCTCTCGTTTGCACGCGGCGTCGAAGGCCGTCTGGTGCCGGTGCAGGTGGCCCAGGTCATTCACGAGATCCAGAAGATCGCCAACGACACGTTTCTCAAGAACGTCATCGTCAGAACGTCGGTGCCCGGGTCGCTGCCCTCGGTCGTCGGCGACCCCACGCAACTGCACCAGGTGCTGCTCAACCTGTGCGTGAACGCCCGTGACGCCATGCCCGATGGGGGAGTCCTGCACGTGACGGCCGCCGAGGCCGCGCTCACCGAGCAGGAGGCCCAGCGACATCCCGACGCGAGCCCGGGCGCCTATGTCGTCGTGTCGGTGGCCGACACCGGCACGGGGATGACCCGCGAGACACTCGATCGCATCTTCGAGCCGTTCTTCACCACAAAGGACGTCGGGCATGGCACGGGCCTCGGTCTGTCGACGTCACTGGCCATCGTGAGGAGCCACCGCGGGTTCATCGACGTGGAGAGCACGCCGTCCCTCGGTACCACCTTCAGGGTGTGGCTGCCGGTGGCGACCGACGTCGAGGCAGCCGCACCGCCCGTCGAGCCCACGCCGCTGCCCCGCGGCAACGGCGAGCTGATCCTGGTCGTGGACGACGAGCAGGCGAACCGGGAGATGACCGCCAGGACGCTCGAGGCGTTCGGCTACCGCACGCTCGTCGCCGGAGACGGCGTCGAGGCGCTCGAGCACTGCGCCGCGCAGACCGACGCCATCTCCGCGGTGATCACCGACATGATGATGCCCGTGATGGACGGCCGGGCGCTCATCGACGCGCTTCGCGAGCGCGCGCCTTCGTTGGCCGTCATCGCGACGAGCGGCCTCGACCTCGACGACCGTGGTCACCGGGGCGGCCACGCACCCCTGCCGCTCTTTCTCGCGAAGCCCTACACCACCGATGCCCTGCTGACGCTGCTCGACCGCGTCGTCGCCCGGGCGTGAGCGCCGAGATCAGTCGAGGCGCACCAGCCCGCGCCGCGTGGCCACCTTGACCGCTTCGGTCCGGCTGCTCACCGACAGCTTCTCGAACAGGTGCCCGACGTGGGTCTTGACCGTGCGCTCGGTGATGCGCAGGACGTTGGCGATCTCCTTGTTGGTCTGCCCGTCGGCCATGAGTCGCAGCGTCACCAGCTCACGCGGCGTCAACTGCACGCGCGCGACGCCTTCGGCCAGCTTCGCGGCGGCGGCAGGGGCGAGGTAGGTGCGGCCGGCCAGCACGGCCCGGATGCAGGCCACCAGGTCCTCGGCGGCGATGTCCTTGAGGATGAAGGCCTTGGCTCCAGCCTTCAACGCCAGCGAGATGTCCTCGTCGGTGTCGTAGGTGGTCAGCACGATGATGCGGGCCTGCGGGTCCAGTTCGCGGATCCGGGCGACGGCCTCGACCCCTTCCATCTCGGGCATCCGCAGGTCGAGCAGCGTGACGTCGGGTCGGTGATGGGCGAAGGCCGCAACGCCTTCCACGCCGTTGCCCGCCTCGGCCACGACTTCCAGATCCGCCTCCTGGTTGAGGATGTTGGCCACGCCCGTCCGGAGGAGGGCGTGGTCGTCCACGAGCAGCACCCGCGTCCTGACGGGCGACTCCGAAGGCAGGAGGTCAGCTGGCGACATCGACGAGTGTCGGGGTGGTCACGACAGCCGTCGGCTCCCACGCCAGCACCACTTCGGTGCCGCGCCGGGCCGCCGTGACGATGGTGAGCGAGGCGCCGATCGTGTGGGCGCGCTCCTGCATGCTCGTGAGCCCGAACCCGGAGGCCGAACGCTCGCCCGTCATGCCGCGGCCATCGTCGGCCACCGACAGCCGGAGGCCCACCGTCGGCGGCGCAGAGGCCGTGACGCTGATGCGGCGTGCACGTGCATGGCGTACCGCGTTGTTGAGCGCCTCGGTCGTGATGCTGACGATCTCGCGCGTGACGGCTGGCGGGACGGCTGGCAGCGCCTCCACCGACAGGTCGATCGGCACGTCGGTCGTGCGACCGACCATGTGCACGATGCGGCGCAGCGCCGCGGCGAGCGTCTCGTCCTCGCGTGAGGGCGGACGCAGGGCGCCCACCGACGCTCGCGCCTCGATCATGTGCGTGCGCGCCAGCTCGATGGCCGTGTCGAGGCTGGTCGCGACGTTGCGGGGCAGGTCCGCCGCTGCACGCTGCGCGGCCTGCAACTGCATCAGGATGGCCGCAAACCCCTGGGCGAGGCTGTCGTGGATGTCACGCGCGAGGCGGCTGCGCTCCTCGAACACCGCCTTGCGCCGCTCCTCGAGCATGTGCTGCTCGGCCAGGCGGCTCTGATAGAGCGCCAGGGTCGCCTGCCGCGCACTGGCCTCGAGCAGCGCGACGCGCCACGTGCTCTCGCAGACCTCGTCGCTGCCGCTCGACAGCGCGAACCACCCGAGGGTCCGCGTGGCCAGGACGAGCGGCGCAACAGCGACGTGCCGCACGCCTTCGGCGGCATTGAACGCACGGACCGACGCCGGGAGGCGCGGGTCGTCGCCGGCGTACTCGACCGTCTCGGTCCACCCCTGGCGGTAGGCGAACAGGTGTGCCGCCATGCTCTCGCGCGGCAGCGTCAGCCCGGGCCAGTCGGTGCTGGCGGTCGTGTACATGCGGTCCTTGACGCAGGCCATCCAGAGGTCGCAGCCCTGCCCGTCCTCGTCGATGAGCCACACGCCGCACGCGTGGCTCTCGCACTCCTCCACCAGCGTTCGCGTGAACACCCTGAAGAAGCCGTCGATGTCCGGCTCGCGCACCAGGAGGTCGAGCGCGAGCTGCACCGCGTTGCTCTGGATGTTCGCCAGGCATTCGGCGCGCTGACGGTCGAACCGCTCACGTCTGGCCGAGGCCTGCAGCGTCTTCACCTGCACGGCGAGGTCGGACACGGTCGGAGGGCGGCGCCTCGACCGGCGCGGCGCCGGTGGGCGAGCCTGGTGCGCTGGCGTGGCGGACGCATGCCGGGACATGTCGCGATTATCCGACATCGGGCGGGGCGCCGCATCGGCCGAAAGTCGCAGATGCCGCTCGTCCCGTCGCGCGACCCGGTGCTGACACCGCCGGACGACCCGCGTCTCACGCGTCGGTCCAATTGTGGAGGCAGGGTGCGACCGGCGAAGCTTTCGTGGTCGCGACGTCGAATTCTCCCCGGTTCGATCGACGTGATCACGAAGGCAGGCGGCGGGTTCCCCGCGCCGTTCATCCGCAGAGACTCCGGGGCAGGTTGCAGCCCCGGCGCAGGAGCGTTCCTCATGTCCATCGACACCACACCCGTACCGACCCCGGCCGTCGCGCCGACGCCGCGTCGTCGTACCACCGCACCCGCCTGGGCGCGGGCGCTGCTCGTACTCGTGGCGGCCGTTCCGCCGGGGTGCCACAGCACGTCCGCGCAGCCGGCCGGCCCGGCGCCACCGTCGGTCACGGTCGCCGCCGTGGTCGAACGCGAGGTGACCGAGTGGGACGAGTTCACGGGCCGGATCGAAGCCGTCCGGTCCGTGGACGTCCGGCCGCGCGTGTCCGGCTACGTCAACCGCGTGTCGTTCAGCGAAGGGTCCCTCGTGCAGGCGGGGCAGGAACTCTTCCGCATCGACCCTCGCCCGTTCCAGGCCGAAGTGGACCGTCTCCGTGCGGAACTGGCCAGGGCACGCGTCGCCGTGACGCGAGCGCAGTCCGAACGGGATCGCGCAGGCCGGCTGCGCGCACAGGACGCCATTGCCCAGGAGGAGCACGACCGGCGCGTCGCGGCCGCCGACGAGTCCGTCGCAGCGACGGCCGCGGTGGAAGCCGCATTGCGGGCCGCCGAACTGGACCTCGAGTTCACGCGCGTCACCGCGCCCATCGGCGGACGGGTGGGGCGCGCGATCGTCACCGAAGGCAACCTTGTGTCGGCAGGGCCGGGCGAGGCCACGCTTCTCACCACGATCGTGTCGGTGGACCCGGTGTATGCGTACTTCCGCGCCGACGAGCAGATCTTCCTGCGGTATGCCGAGGCCGCTCGCGGACGCGCGGGCCAGAAGGGCGGCACGCGTCTCGACCTCGCCTCACGCCCCATCCGCATGGCCATCTCGAGCGACGAGGGCTTCCCACGTGAGGGCCGCCTCGACTTCCTCGACAACCAGATCGACACCGACACCGGCAGCATCGTCGGCCGCGCCGTCTTCCGCAATCCCGACCGAGACCTGACACCGGGCCTCTTCGTGCGGCTGCGTATCGCAGGCAACGGCTCGCACGGCGGCCTCCTCGTGCGCGACGACGCCATCGGCACGGACCTCGACAGGAAATACGTCTACACGGTCGGCAGCGACGGCAAGGTCGCGTATCGCGCCGTCACCCTCGGCCCCATCGTGGACGGCCTCCGCGTGGTACGCAGCGGCCTGGCGGTGGGCGAACACGTCGTGGTCTCCGGCCTGCAGCGAGTGCGCCCCGGGGCCGACGTCACGACGACGCTCGTGGCGATGGATGGCGGCACGAACCAGTCAGCCGATGTGGCCGCGCGCCTCGACGCGCAGGACTGAGGTCCCCATGAAGTTCGCCCACACGTTCATCGACCGTCCCATCTTCGCGATCGTCCTGTCGCTGCTCATCGTCATCGGCGGCAGCATCGCGGTCTGGCGCCTGCCGGTCACCGAATATCCCGAAGTGGCGCCGCCCACCGTGGTCGTGCGCGCCATCTATCCGGGTGCCACGCCGAAGGTGATTGCCGACACCGTGGCTTCGCCCATCGAACAGCAGCTCAATGGTGTGGATGGCCTGCTCTACATGTTCTCGCAGGCCACATCCGACGGCGCCATGACGCTCACAGTCACCTTTGCGCTCGGCACCGACCTCGACAAGGCGCAGGTGCAGGTGCAGAACCGCGTGAGCCAGTCGCTGCCGCGCCTGCCGCTCGAGGTGCAGCGCATCGGCGTGACCACCGAGAAGGCGTCGCCCGACTTCGTGATGGTCGTGCACCTCGTCTCGCCCGACGACCGCTACGACCAGCTGTACCTGTCCAACTTCGCGCATCTCCGCGTTCGCGACGAGTTGCGCCGCGTGGCAGGCGTCGGCGACGCCATCGTCTTCGGCGCGGGCGAATACAGCATGCGCGTGTGGCTGGACCCGGACCGCCTGGCCTCACGCCAGATGACGGCCAGCGACGTGGTGCAGGCCATCCGCGAGCAGAACCTGCAGGTGGCTGCCGGCGTCCTCGGCGCTCCGCCCGCGCCCCTCGACACGGCGTTCCAGCTCTCGGTCAATGCCCGTGGGCGCCTCACCGACGAATCGGAGTTTGCCGACATCGTGGTGCGCGCGACGCCCGACGGCCAGGTGACCCGCGTCAGGGACGTGGGGCGAGTCGAACTCGGCGCCAGCAACTACGCGCTCAGGAGCCTGCTCGACAACCAGCCGGCCGCCGCCGTCGGCGTGTTCCAGCGCCCGGGGTCCAACGCGATCGAGGCCTCCAACGACGTCCGCGCCACCATGGAGCGCCTCAAGGCCGAGTTCCCGGAGGGCATCGACTACCGCATCGTCTACGACCCCACCCTGTTCGTGCGCGAGTCGATCCGTGCGGTCGTCCGCACGCTCGTCGAAGCCACGTTGCTCGTCGTGCTGGTGGTCATGGTCTTCCTGCAGACATGGAGGGCGTCGGTCATTCCCTTGCTGGCCGTGCCGGTGTCCATCATCGGCACCTTCGCGGTGATGCTCGCCACGGGGTTCTCCCTCAACACGCTGTCGCTCTTCGGGCTCGTCCTGGCCATCGGCATCGTCGTGGACGACGCGATCGTGGTGGTGGAGAACGTCGAACGCCACATCGAACTCGGTGAAGATCCGGTGACGGCGACCCGAAAGGCGATGGACGAGGTGTCGGGGCCCATCATCGCCATCGGCGCGGTGCTGTGCGCCGTGTTCATTCCGACCGCGTTCATCAGTGGACTGACCGGACAGTTCTACCGTCAGTTCGCGGTGACCATCGCCATCGCCACCCTCATCTCGGCGTTCAACTCGCTCACGTTGAGCCCTGCACTGGCCTCGCGCCTGCTCAAGGCGCCCGGTGCGCCGAAGGACGTGGTCCAGCGCGTGGCGGATCGCCTGTTCGGCTGGTTCTTCCGGCTCTTCAACCGCGGGTTCGGCTGGGCCTCCGACCTGTACGGACGCGGCGTGGCGCGGGTACTGCGCGTTGGAACCGTGGCGATGGTGCTCTACGTCGCGTTGAACGGGCTCACCGTGGCGGGATTCGCGCACGTGCCCGAAGGCTTCATCCCCGAACAGGACAAGGACTACCTCATCGCCTTTGCCCAGTTGCCGGACGCCGCCACGCTCGATCGCACGGATGCCGTCATCCGGCACATGTCGGCCGTCGCGCTCGAGCAGCCGGGCGTCGCGCACGCCGTGGCTTTCCCGGGGCTGTCGGTGAACGGCTTTGTCAACGCGTCCAATGCCGGCATCGTGTTCGTCACGCTCGACCCCGCCGCCGAGCGCAGCGG
>JAEZDP010000054.1 GCA_023418055.1 Acidobacteriota bacterium | reverse complement strand
CGGGTGGCGAGTCCGCTCGAGGTGACCGTGGCATCGGCGGGTGGGGCGGCAACGTCTGCAGGGGCGGGAATCATCGCCCCAAAGTACCACCTCCGTGTGCTTCTCCCCGAGTACCCGCCGGCCGCTTGCCGTGGCGCATGGCGCGATGCCATGCTGTGCGCCATCCACGTCGGCGGTCCGCATCCACGCGCCTGTCGATTTCCACATGAGTCGTTCGTCTGGGTGTTGGCAGTGTGCGCCGGCGCGGTCCGGGCCGTCATCGAGGCGCGCACGCTCAACCGACCGAGGAGAACCTCTCCATGACCCAATACCTGCTGACGATCTATCAGCCCGATGGTCCCGCGCCGCCGCCTGAATTTCTCGAGCCCGTCATGCGCAAGGTGCACGCGCTCGTGGATGAGATGCAGGCCTGCGGCGCCTGGGTGTTTTCGGGCGGCCTGCATCCGCCCGAGACGGCCACGGTCGTGCAGCGTCGCGACGACGACCTGCTGCTGACCGACGGGCCGTACATCGAAGGCCGCGAACACGTCGGCGGCTTCACGATCGTCCGCGCACGAGATCTCGACGAGGCGCTCGGCTGGGCACGGAAGCTGGCCGACGCGGTGGCGCCCCTGCCCATCGAAGTGCGGCCGTTCACGCACTGACGTGACGGTGCCACCCGTGTCGGAGGTCGAGCGTGTCTTCCGAGAGGAGTACGGCCGGGCCGTGGCCTCGCTCGTGCGCTTCTGCGGCGACATCGACCTGGCCGAAGAGGCCGTGCAGGATGCCTTCACCGTAGCGGTGCAGCGATGGTCGACAGATGGTCCGCCTCCGAGTCCGGCCGGCTGGATCATCACGACCGCCCGTCGTCGGGCGATCGACCGATTGCGTCGTGAGGCGACGCGCCATGACAGACACGTGGAGGCGGTGCGACGACTGGACGCCGGCGCCGACACCGACCCCCCCGAGGAGGGCGCCGTGCAGGACGAGCGGCTTCGCCTGATCTTCACATGTTGTCATCCGGCCCTCGCGACGTCGGCGCAGGTGGCCTTGACGCTGCGTCTCGTCGGCGGTCTCACCACGGGCGAAATCGCGCGCGCCTTCATGGTGCCCGAGCCCCCGCTGGCGCAGCGCCTGGTACGTGCGAAGGCGAAGATCCGCGCGGCGCGCATCCCCTACCGCGTGCCCGATGAGCACGAGTTGCCGGGACGGCGCCGGGCGGTCCTTGCCGTCGTGTACCTGATCTTCAACGAAGGGTACGCGGCCAGTGCGGGCGCGCGGCTGGTGCGCGACGAGCTGTGCACCGAGGCCGTGCGGCTTGGGCGGGTGCTCGTGGCGCTGATGCCCGACGAGCCTGAAGTGCTGGGTCTGCTGGCCCTGATGCTGCTGGTGGATGCGCGGCGCGCGGCGAGGGTGTCGGCCGAAGGTGAGCTCGTACGGCTGGCAGACCAGGACCGGTCCCGGTGGGACCGCGCGCTCGTGGCGGAAGGCCAGGCGCTCGTCCGCCGCTGTCTCGCCATCGGACGGCCGGGGCCCTATCAGCTACAGGCGGCCATCAACGCCGTGCACAGCGACGCGACCAGCACGCAGGCCACCGACTGGCGGCAGGTCGTGCAGCTCTACGACCAACTGCTGGCGCTTGCGCCGACGCCGATGGCCGCGCTCAACCGCGCCGTGGCGCTCGCCGAGGTGGAAGGGCCTGCGGCCGCACTCGCCATTGTCGACGGCCTCGATCTCGCGCACACCCACCTGTTCCATGCAGTTCGCGCCGACCTGCTGCGGCGCATGGGGAGGCTCGACGAGGCAGCCACGGCGTACGACAACGCCATCACGTGCTGCCGCAATGGCACCGAGCGTTCCTTCCTCGAACGCCGGCGTGCCTCGCTGAGGCAGTGAACCGCCTCGCGCCAATCGGCCACCTGTCGAGATCACCGCACGCCATTCGTCTTGCAGACGAACGGGGAGGGCAGCGACGGCGGGTTCCACGTCCTGCCGGGCCTCGAACCAGCAACGGGAGATCAGATGCGGAAGGTACAGGTGTTCGAGAACGTCTCGCTCGACGGGTTCTTCGTGGACGCGCACGACGACATGAGCTGGGCCCACAAGCATGACGACGAGTGGAACGCGTTTGCCAGCGGGAACGCGAGCGGCGCGTCGGCGCTGCTCTTCGGCCGCATCACCTACGACATGATGGCGGCGTTCTGGCCGACGCCGCAGGCCGCGCAGATGCTGCCGGCGGTGGCTGCCGGCATGAACCGCGCACGCAAGTTCGTCGTCTCGCGGACGCGCGACACACTCGAGTGGGAGAACGCGACGCTGCTCGGGGGCGACCTCGTGCCAGCAGTCACGCGGCTCAAGCAGGAAGATGGTCCGGACCTCGTGGTGCTCGGCAGCGGCAGCGTCGTGTCGCAGCTTGCCGACGCACGGCTCATCGACGGTTACCAGATCGTGGTGAACCCCATCGTCCTCGGCCGCGGGCGCACGCTCTTCGAGACGGTCGGCGCACGCCTGCCGCTTCGTCTGACCCGGACCAAAGCGTTCGGTAACGGCAACGTCGTGCTCTGGTACGTCCCAGGCTGAGGTGGGCCGTGTGCGGGGGCGGCCGTTCCCTCGTTGCATGTCCAGGGAGGGAGACGCGTGGCATTCCGGTCGTGGGGGATGGCGATGTGGCTGCTGCTGGCCGCGGGCTGTGCGGTGGTCGACACGATGTCGGGCGAGGGCGAGGCCAGGAGGATTCGGCAGGTCGGCACGCCTGCCGAGGCGCTGGTCCTCGCCATCCGTGACACGGGCATGACCATCAACGACGACCCGGTCGTCGCGTTCACGCTCGAAGTGCGCCCGGCCGGCGGTCGGCCCTACCAGGCCGAGACGCGCGGCCGCATCGGGCGCCTCGACGTGCCGCAGATCCAGCCCGGCGCGGTGCTGCCCGTGTCGATCGATCCCGGTGACCCGCGAAAGGTCGCGCTGCGGCTGTACCAGGCCACGCCATCCACGCCCTGACTGGGCACCGCCCCGTCAGCCAGTCTCGTTGCCGACGCCGGAACGGCTCGTTCGCCGCGCATGACGACTGGGCGGCTCGCCCACGTGTCTGCTGAAGGCCACGCTGAACGCGCTCGCCGACCCGTAGCCCACACGTTCCGCAATGTCGTAGACGGGCACGCCGCCTTCGCGCAGCAGCGATTTCGCGACCTCCATGCGCCAGGCCAGCAGGTAGGCCCCCGGTGTCATGCCCACCAGTCTGGTGAACCGCTCGAAGAATGCCGATCGTGAAAGCGCCGCGATTCGTGCGAGGGCGTCCACGCTCCAGGCGCGATCGACGTGCGCGTGCACCTGCGTCAGTACGCGTGCGAGCCGCTCGTCGCCAAGGCCACGCAGCAGCCCCGGAGGAGCCGTGGGCCCCGACACCGACCGGATGGCTTCGACGAGCATCAGATCCACCAGACGCGACACCACGAACTCCGTGCCTGGGCTCTGATGGGCCGATTCCTCACCGACCATCCGGACGAGCAGCGAGAGGCGTGCCGAGTCACGTACGTGCACGAGGCGAGGCAGCAGCGAGACGAGCAGGCTCGAGTCGCCGCACCCGAACGTGAAGGAGCCCCCCAGCGCACGCATGTCCGGGCGCCCCCTCTTTTCGCCGTAGCGCATCTCGCGGCGGGCACTGGCCACCGTGCGGGGGTCGAGGTGCACCGGGGGCGCGGTGTCCACGCTCGACATGGTGAAGGCCGGCGTCGCCGGCAACAGGACGAAGTCGCCCTCGCTGATGACGAGCGGGGCATGCCCGTCCACCGCCAGCCGACAGCGTCCGCCGAGCACGATACAGAAGCTGGGCAGGCCGTACTCCGAGTAACGCACCGACCACTGGCCCTTGCCGGTGATCACATTGGCAAACGCCGCCTGCGGGCGCAGCAGCCGCACTATCTCCGACAACGGGTCACTCAAGGGAGGACTCCTGCTAAAGAAATGAGGACCTCAGATTGTCGACAGTCCTGGATCTGACGTCTATCGTCTCTCTCGAGCGTTCCGCTTTCAAGGAGAGAGACATGAAGACCGTACTCGTCACCGGCTGTTCCTCTGGCTACGGCCTCGCGACGGCCAGGCACCTTCTCGCACAGGGCTGGGGCGTCATTGCCACGATGCGGTCGCCACGAGAGGACGTGTTGCCCCGATCTCCGCACCTGCGCGTGCTCGCACTGGACGTGACACGTGCCGACAGCATCGCCGAGGCCCTCGAGGCTGCCGGCCCCCTCGACGCTCTGGTGAACAATGCAGGCATCGGCCTGTTCGGAGCGTTCGAGGCGACGCCGCTGTCCACCGTTCGCGACGTGTTCGAGACCAACACGTTCGGTGTCATGGCCATGTGCCAGGCGGTCATCCCGCAGTTTCGCGAGCGGCGCACCGGCACCATCGTGAACGTCACATCGAGTGCGACGCTGGCGCCATTCCCGTTGGTGGCCGCCTACACGGCCAGCAAGACGGCCATCGAAGGGTTCACCGCTTCGCTGGAGTTGGAGTTGCGGGAGTTCGGGGTACGCGTCAAGCTCGTCGAGCCGGGTTACGGCCCGTCGACCAACTTCACCTCCAACGGCCAGCAGCGGATGCAGGGCCTGATTCCCGAGGCGTACGAGCCCTTTGCCCGCCGGGTGTTTGCTGGCTTTGCCGCCGACATGCCGGTGACCAGGGAGTCGGATGTGGCCGAGGTCGTCCTGACGGCCGTGAGCGACACGTCCAGCCAGCTTCGCTTCCCTGCCGGTGCAGACGCCCTGGCCCTCCACGTCCCCAGCGGCTCCGCGTGACCGCGTGACTTGACGCCCCCTCCCCATGGGCGCAACATCTCGCCTCATGCGCCTCACGACCACCGCCGTGATTCTCGTCGCCGCCACGCTCACGGCCTCCGCCCAGGCACAGAGCCTTCCCGGCGTCAGTGCCGCCATGCAGGAGATGGTCGCCCGCCAGGAAGTGCCAGGCATCGTCACTGCGGTGGTGTCGAAGGATCGCGTGCTGCACCTCGAAGCCCTGGGCGTGTCGGACCTGGCGGCAAAGCGGCCCATGACGACCGATACCCTGTTCTGGATCGCCTCGATGACCAAGCCGGTCACCGGTGTCGCCATCCTGATGCTGCAGGACGAGGGCAAGCTCAAGACCACCGATCCGGTGGCGAAGTACCTGCCGGCGTTTGCCGAGCTGAAGACGCCGTCGGGCAAGCCGGCGAACCTCACGATCAGCCAGTTGCTCACCCACACGTCGGGCCTCGGCGAGGCGGAACAGTCGGCGGCGCGGGCCGCGAGGACGCTGGCCGACCTCGAGAAGGCCTGGCTCGCCGCGCCGATGCAATACGAGCCCGGCGCGCAGTGGAAATACACGCAGAGCGGCATCAACGCCGCCTCGCGCATCGTCGAGGTCGTCAGTGGGCAGACGTTCGACGCGTTCGTGCAGGCGCGCATCTTCGAGCCGCTCGGTATGAAGGACACGACGTTCTATCCGACCGACGCGCAGCGGACGCGCCTGGTCACCGCCTACACGAAGCACCCACAGACCGGGGCCCTCGACGTGACACCGCCGCGTGTGGACTACGGCACGCGCAACCGCCCCCCGCTCGGCAACGGCGGGCTCTTCTCGACGGCGCCAGATTACGCGCGCTTCGCACAGATGCTGCTGAACGAGGGCATCCTGGACGGCCACCGGTATCTGAGTCCAGAGGCCATGCGGATGCTCACGACGCCCTTGACCGGCGACCTGCCGACGGGCTTCTTCCAGACCGACGCCTGGGGGAA
>JAEZDP010000029.1 GCA_023418055.1 Acidobacteriota bacterium | reverse complement strand
CACCTGGGGGGGCCGGGGGGGGCGGCGCACTGCTCGCCCCCGCGGCACGACACTCCGACTGGCGTTGAAGACGACGGCATCGTAGCGCGACTTCGAGCCCGTTGCAGCAATTCCCTGCTGGCGGCGCCCACGGCGGTGAGCAGGCAGGCTGCACCCGGCGCCGCGGTGGACATATACTCCCCGCGGGTAGTCCAGCCCCTCTCTCCGAGCCGACGAGAAATGACCACTCCCACCCGACGAGACTTCATCAGACACGGCGTCATCGGCACCGCGGGCGTCGCCCTCGGCACCATGGGCATGAGCGCGCGCTCGTATGCCGCCATCCAGGGCGCCAACGACCGCATCAACATGGCGGTCATCGGCATCCGCAACCAGGGCACCGTGCACCTGAACAACCTGTGCAGCCTGAAAGACAGCCACAACGTCCAGGTGCGCACGCTGTGCGACACCGACGAGCGCCTGTTTGCCAAGGCCGTGCAACTGGTGAACGAGAAGACGGGCACCCGCCCCGCCACCGAGTGGGATCTGCATCGCGTGCTCGAAGACCAGGCCATCGATGCCGTGTCGATCGTCACGCCGAACCATTGGCACGCCCTGGCCACGGTGCTGGCCTGCCAGGCCGGCAAACACGTCTACGTGGAGAAGCCGTCGTCGCACAACATCTGGGAAGGCCGCAAGATGATCGAGGCGCGCGACCGCTACAAGGTGCGGATGCAGGTGGGCCTCAACAACCGGTCGTCGGACAACATCCGGGAGGCCATCTCCTTTCTGCACGACGGCGGCATCGGTCGCCTGTACATGGCGCGTGCACTGTGCTTCAAGGCCCGCGACTCGTACGGCGTCGCCACGCCGGGCGAGCCCCCGACCGGCTTCCACTACGATCGCTGGCTCGGGCCCGCGCCCATGCGCCCGTATGCCGAGAAGCGCAGCCACTACAACTGGCATTGGTACTGGGACACGGGCAACGGCGACACAGGTAACACCGGCCCGCACCAGCTCGATATCGCCCGCTGGGGGCTGGCGAGGAACGACCATCCCGTCACCGTGTACTCGAGCGGCGGCCTCTACGGCTTCCGGGAAGACGAGCGCGTGTCGACGCCGGGGCGCCGCGTGTACGGCGATGTCGAGGCGTACGGCCACGACCGGACGACGCAGGAGACGCCCAACACGCAGGCCGCGCTCTACACGTATGCCGACGGCATCCAGTTGCAGATGGACACACGCGGTCGCTACACGAACCACGAAGGCAGCGAGGGGCAGGAGGTCGGCAACCTCTTCTTCGGCGAGGACGGCTGGCTCGAGATCAGCGGCAACACCTGGAAGGCGTTCCGGCAGCGCGAGCGCACGCCCTTTGCGGGTTCGTCCGACGGCGCCCGCGGCGGCAACCATTGGGGCAACTTCCTCGACGCGCTCCGCGCGCGCGACGACAAGGCCCTGCACAGCGACATCGTCGAAGGCCACCTGTCGACGTCGCTCTGCCACCTGGCCAACATCTCGTACCGGGTGGGACGTTCGCTGACGTTCAAGGGCAACGAGGAGCGCTTCGACAACGCGCCTGACGCCGACGCGCTGCTGACGCGCGAGTATCGGGCGCCCTACGTCGTGCCCGCGCAGGTGTGAGATGAGGATGTCCTACGCAGCCAGCCTCCTCCTCCTGCTGACGGTGTCGGCGAGCGCCGCCGCGCAGTCGGTGACGCGCGACATCCCCTATGTGCCTGCCGGCCACGCCCGGCAGGTGCTCGACGTGCACGCCCCGCCCAACGGCCGCAACCTGCCCGTCGTGTTCTGGATTCACGGCGGCGGCTGGCAGACCGGCGACAAGGGCCAGGTCGCCCGCAAGCCGCGGGCGTTCACCGACGCAGGGTTCGTGTTCGTGTCGATGAACCACCGCCTGCTGCCCGACGTGGCCATGGAGGCCATCATCGCCGACGTCGCCTCGGCCATGCAATGGGTGCACGAACACATCGCCGGGTACGGCGGCGATCCGTCCCGGGTGCTCGTGATGGGCCATTCCTCGGGCGGACAGTTGGCTGCACTCATCTGCACCGATGCGCGCTACCTCGAGGGGAAGGGGCTGGATCTGTCGCGCATCAAGGGGTGCGTGCCGGTCGACGCCGACACGTTCGACATCCCGGCCATCATCGAGATGGCCGAGACGCGGGCGCGTGTGCACCACCTGCCCATGCCGACCTTCGGCCACCGTCAGAAGTTCGGTGACTCCCCGGAGAAGCATCGCGACTTCTCGGCCGTCACGCACGTGGCCCGCGACAAGGGCATTCCGCCGTTCTTCATCGTCCACATCGCAGGGCATCCCGACACGACGGCGCAGGCACGCCGGATGGCGCAGGTGCTCGAGTCGGCGGGCATCGACGTCTCGGTGTTTGCCGCGCGTGAGGCGACGCACAACAGCGTCAACGACAACCTCGGCACGCCAGGCGACGCCACGACCGACGCGCTGTTTGCGTTCGTGCGGCGCGTGCTCACCCGCTAGCCGCCGCTGATCGGAGACTCCCTTGGCCAAGCGCACACGCAAGAGCACGCAGGCGCGCACGAGACGCGACGCGGCCGCACAACAGCGGGGGCGGGGCGACAACGCCATCTACGAACGTCCCGGCGACTACGACCTCGAGCACGAAGGCGACGACGAGGACGTGCGGTTCTACATCGAGCTCGTGCGCCAGCTGAAGCCGCGGCGCATCCTTGAACTCGCCGCAGGTAGTGGGCGGGTCACGGTGCCGCTGGCCGCCAGCGTCCCCTCGGGCGTCGACGTGGTGGGGCTGGAGCTGTCGCCCACGATGCTCGAGGAGGCCGAGCGCAAGCGCGCGGGCCTGACGAAGGCGCAGCAGCGCCGTGTGTCGTTCGTGCAGGGCGACCTGCGCACGTGGGCGGCCGACCGTCCGTTCGACCTCATCATCACGCCGTGCTCGTCACTGGCGCACCTGCTCTCGCTCGACGACCAGCTCGCCGCCTGGCAGCGTGCCCACGCCAACCTCACCCCCGGTGGCCGGTTCGTGGTGGATCTCGTGATGCCCAACGTGGCCGCCTTCGGCGACTCGATGCAGACGCCGCCGCGGACGCCCGTCGAGATCGACGTGGACACCACCGACCCCGAGACCGGGGCACGCCTCATCCGTCACAAGACGACGTTGTATGTGGCCCACGAGCAGCGGGCCGAGGTGCGCTTCCTCTACGACAAGCTCGTGGACAACACGTCAGTGGACCGTTACGTGATGGACTTCGACTCGCACGTGTACTACCCGCGCGAGGTCGAGCTGCTCTACAGAATCACCGGCTTCGACGTGGAGACACGATACGGCGACTACCGGATGCGTCCGCTGCGCCGGAGCAGCCGCGTGATGATCTTCACCGGCCGTCGCGCCTGACCCGTCGCACACGGGCGCGTGCCGCCGCGGCGCGGTCCGACCTGCACTCGCCTGCCGGTCCTACCGCGTGCCGAGCGTCTTGACGAGCTTGTTGTACGTGCCCGCAATCAGCAGCGGCGTCGGCCATCGGCCCACGAAGCGGCTCGCTCGCGTGCGACCCGACAGTTCGAGCACCAGCGAGAGGCCCATCGCGCCGAAGGCCGCGAGCAGGAACCAATGCGAGGGAATCTTCGCCGTCTGCTGCTCGATGAGGCGTGCGAGCTCACCCTCCGCGTGTTCCGGACGGACGACCGGTGCCGGTGCGTCGGCCATCGACGCCTCGGCGGCTGGATTGACATCGACGTTGCTCATGCCGCAATTCTAGTAGAGTCCTTCTCCCCCAGAACGGAACATCTCCCGTGACCGACGATCTCCAACCTGCCACCACCGGCGCCGGCCCCCTCCTCCAGCGCGACTACTGGGCCGTGCTGGGCGAGTGCAGGCTCTCGCCCTCCGAGCTGATGCAGAAGGTGAAGGCCCACTTCTGCGAGCTGCCGCCAACAGCGCTGGTCGACTTCGCGGCGCCCGACGGCATCGGTCTCGACAAGGAACTCGACATCGTCATCAAGCCCGGGCAGGACTGCCGCGTGCGGGTGCTGCACGAGGATGCGCAGAGTCTCACACTCGGCACGCTCGAAGGCCATCCCGAGGCGGGACGCATCACCTTCGGCGCGTATCGCAACCCTGCCGGTGCCGTCATCTTCCACATCCGCAGCCGTGCCCGCTCGAAGGACGCGCCTCGTCTGCTGGGCTTCCTCGCCATCGGCGAGGCGATGCAGACCGACACCTGGACCGACTTCATCAACAACACCGCCACACTCGCGGGCGCACACATCGACGGGCCCATACGTGCCGACACCGAAGAGGTGGACGTGGAGCTCGACGATGAGTGTGGCGTGCCGGCGCCGACCTTCAGGGCCGTGGGCGACTGATGGCTGAGTGGCGGCTGTGGCGAGGCTGGTCGAGCGACGAGTTGCGAGCGCGCCTCGAGCGGCTGACCGAAGTCGCGCCCAACTTCGTCGCCGCCGAAGAGGACATGACCGGCGAGCAGGGCTGGCACCACTATCACTCCGAAGCGGTCATCGCGTCGGAGCCTGAAGGTGACGCCGTGTTCGAGCGCGCGCGGATGGCCCTCTGCAACTACCAGTTCTCGAACCCCGGCATCGTCACGGCGCACTTCGACCCGGACGGCCCGCTGCTGCGCCGTCGGCTGCTACTCGAGATCAAGGTGCTCGGCCTGCGCTACCTGTGCCCGGCCATGGTCACGCACCTCAGGGAAGCCCCGGGGGTGTATGGGTTCAGATACGACACGCTCGACGGCCACATCGAACGCGGCGTCGAGTGGTTCGTGATCACACGCGACGAGGTGGGCGACATCCGCTTCCGCATCGAGGCCCGCTGGAAGCTGGGGCAGATGCCGAACTGGTGGAGCCGCCTCGGCTTCAGGATCCTGTCGGGCTACTACCAGCGCCGCTGGCATCGCGAGGCGCACTGGCGGCTGTCGCTGCTGGCGCGCTACGGCTCGCTCGCCCGTCCGCCCCGAGATGCCTCCGGGCTGACGCATCAGGGCGTCGACGTGACCTTCACCTATCACACCAAACGAAAGTGGCTGGCATGAACAGCGCCCTCCTTCGCGACACGGTGGCGCTCGGCGCCATCACCGGCATACGCAGCATGGCCGGTCCGGCGACGCTCACCTTCGGCCACGGCGTGGTGCCCACACGGGTAGCAACGCTGTTGGCGGCGGCCGAGATGGTCGTCGACAAGACCCCCTGGATCGGTGCCCGGACGGAGGCCGTGCCGTTGGCCGGCCGGGCCGTCCTGGGAGCGGTGGTCGGCGCCGTCGTGGCTCACGAGCGTGGCGGCGGTCGCCTGTTTGGCGCGGCCATCGGCGCGGCAGCTTCGGTAGCGGCGGCGTACCTCGCCACCATGGCGCGCCGTCGTCTGGCGTCGGCCAACATCGCGGGCGGACTGCTCGAAGACGCGCTCGTCGTCGGCGTGGGCGCCGCGTATGCGGCCAGCCGACGCGAACACGCCTGACCCCTGCACGCCGGCTTCCTCGCCACGCCCGGCACGCGACCCGCGTCTATGCCATGATGGCGCCGCCCGCGTGATGCCGTCCCCCCCGCCCCAGACCGTCGTCCCCTGGTGGATCCGTGGGTCGACGATATCGACCGTCGTCCTCGTGGCAGCCACGATGAGCCTGGCGGCGACAGCCGGCGCACCGCAATGGGGCGGGCTGGCGTCGATGGTGGGGTTCTTCGGCTTCACGTACTGGCTGGGCCTGCGCGCGGCCCGGCGCAGCGAAGCGGGTAACTTCTCGGACCTGGCCCTCGCCGGCCGACGTCTCGGGCTCGGTATCGGCGTGTTCACGATGACGGCCACATGGGTGGACGGCGGCTACGTGAACGGTACCGCCGAGGCCACGTACGGGGCCGGGCTGCTCCACGTGCAGGCGCCGTGGGGCTACGCGCTCAGCCTGGTTGTGGGCGGCCTGTTCTTCGCGCCACGCATGCGGCGGCACGGCTTCACGACCCTGCTCGATCCGTTCGACCGCCGCTTCGGAAAGAAGGCGGCTGCCCTGCTCTACGTGCCCGCGCTGACCGGCGAGGTGTCCTGGACAGCCGCGGTGCTGATGGCGCTCGGCAGCACGTTCGGGCTCCTGCTCGACATCGACGTCACGTGGTCCATCGTGCTCTCGGCGGCGGTGGTCATCGTCTACACGATGACCGGCGGACTGTGGGCGGTGGCGATCACCGACGTCGCGCAGCTGGCTGTGCTCGTCGTCGGCCTCTGGATCGTCGTGCCGTTCGTCGCCCAGGCGTCGGGCGGCATCGGTCAGGCCTGGCTGACCTATCAGCAGACCGGCCTGCAGCAGGCCACCGCCGTGAACTGGTGGGCGTGGTCCGACACCGCACTGCTACTCGTGCTCGGCGGCATCCCCTGGCACGTGTACTTCCAGCGTGTGCTCGCCTGCCGTGATGAAGCCACCGCGCGGCACCTGTCGCTGCTCGCCGGGCTGTGCTGTCTGGTCGCGGCGCTGCCGCCCGTGCTCATCGGGTTGTGCGCTCGCGCCGTGGACTGGCAGGCACGGGGCGTCGCCGCGCCCGACGCGGCGCTCGTGCTGCCCTACACGCTACTGCACCTGGTGCCGCCGGCAGTGTCGGCGATCGGCCTGGGTGCCGTGGCCGCCGCCGTCATGTCGTCGGTCGACTCGTCGATTCTCTCAGCCTCATCGATGGCCGCGTGGAACGTCTACCGTCCGCTGGTGCGTCCGCGGGCGCCTTCATGGGAGTTGACCCGCGTGGCGAAGCGGATGGTGCTGGTGGTGGGCGTGGCGGCGACGCTGCTGGCCATCCGGGCCGACAGCGTCTACGCGCTCTGGGTGCTGTGCAGCGACCTGGTCTACTGCGTGCTGTTTCCGCAACTCGTGCTGGTGTTGTGGGATCCGAAGGCGACGCGGTGGGGCTGTTACGCAGGCATGGCCGCCTCGACCATCCTGCGCGTGAGCGCGGGTGAACCGCTGCTCGGGCTGCCGAGGCTCGTGCCCCTCCCTGTGGATGCGGAGGGCGTCGCCACGGTGCCGTACCGCACGATCGCCATGCTGGCCGGACTCGTCACGATGTGGGCCGTCTCGCGGCTCACGCAGCGCCAGTGCCCGTCACGTCCGCTCGAGGACGGCGGTCTCGTATCCAATCAGAAGCGGACGCCCGCGCCCAACCCCAGCTGAAAGTTCCCCGTGCGCCGCGCGCGCGCATCGCCCCGCGAGCCGTACCAGATGTAGGTCGTGCCGAGATCCACGCGCAGCGTCAGGCGTTCGGTGGGATAGACCTCGAGCACGCTGCCGAAGTCGAGCGCCAGGTTGGTGCGCGTGGCGAGGCACTCACGCGGGGTCGGCACGACGGCGATGCAGGCGGTGCCCGGCTGGATGAAGTCGCGGTCGAAGCGCACGAAGCCGGGGCGGAGCTTGGCGAAGAGCCCGTAGGTGCGTGTGCGTCCGCCGAGCCTGACGCCGCCGAGTCCCTGCACGAACGGCCCCGTCACCGCGTCATCGGCTGGGAACACGTTGACCTCCGCCTCGAGGGCCACAAACGGCAGCACCTCACGGCCGATGCGGCCACCCACGCCCCAGGCCGCCTGATCGAACGTGCCAAGGTCGATGTAGGTGGCATGCGCCCCCAGTTCCACACCTTGCGCGTGCACCGACCGCGCCGTCGCGCCACACAGCGCGAGACCCACGAGCATCGTGACGAGGTGTCGTACCGCCATGCCCCCATTGCAGCGGATGGCTCACGGCGAAGGCAAGCGAAAACGAGCCGCTAGGCCTGGTCCGCAGGCGTCGCGCGCAGGCGGTGGAACGCGACGAGGTCGAGGCTGGCCGGCGGCGCCGCGCCAATCTGTCTCAGAAGCGTGACCACCTGCCCTCGGTGGTAGGACCCGTGATTGACGACGTGCTGCATGACCTGCGTGTAGGTGGACGTCCCTGGCGTGCCGTTCCGAAGGCGGTAGGAAAACGTGCGCTGCAGCCCATCCTCGCCGAGTTCGTCCACGAGCGCATGGACGACAGGCTCGAGAGCGCGCCAGCGTGCGCGTGCCGCCGGCACGTCGGGCACGCTGTCGTAGGGCTCGAAGCCCGAGATCGGCCGGCCCTCCCAGCGCGCGCACCAGATCTCGTCGGCCAGCAGGACGTGCACCACCGTGTCGCGGATGCAGCCGAAGCTGCCGCCCAGCGGGCGCGTGTAGTCTTCGGCGCTGAGGACGCCCACGGCATCGAGCAGCCGATGTGTAGCCCAGTAGTGGTAGTCGAAGAGCGCGTGCATCTCGTCACGGGTCATGGCAGTCCTCGCGGTCGTGGACGCCCATGCTAACTCACGCCGTGCGGAGCACCTCCGCCGGGGACAGGCTGTCGGGCAGGCCGTTGGCGACCACGCGCCTGAACGCCTCGATCACCGTCGGGTCGAAGTGCGTGCCGCAGCCCTCCTCGATGATGCCGATCACCTTCGACAATGGCATCCCCTGCCGGTAGGGGCGATGTGAGCGCAGCGCGTCGAAGACGTCGGCCACCGCAAGCACGCGTGCGGTGATGTCGATGTCCTCGCCGGCCAGGCCCGCGGGATACCCCTTCCCGTCCCATCGCTCGTGATGCTGGCCCACCACCGGCAGCAGCGGCTTGAATGCGGGAATCGGCTCGAGGATGTGGACGCCCTGCGCAGGGTGCTGCCGCATCTCGGCGAGTTCCTCGGGCGTGAGCGCGCCGGGTTTGTCGAGCAGGCGTCCCGGCGTGGCAAGTTTCCCGATGTCGTGCACCGGCCCGCCGCGCCTGATCACGGCGACGTGTTCTGGCGACAGTGGCATGGCTTCGGCCAGCAGCAGGGCGAGTTCCGTCACCCGGCTGGAGTGTCCGGCGGTCCATGGCGACTTGGCGTCTATGGTGCGCCCGAGGGCCTCGAGCGTGCCCTGGTTGAACGCCTCGAGATCGGCAAACTGCTGCTGGAGTTCCCGGGCCAGTTGCGCGAAGGCATCGCCGAGTTCCTGGAATTCGTCGCCACTCCGGATGCGGATGTCCGTGTCGAAGTCGCGACGCGACAGCCGGCGCGTGGCCGCGATGAGCAGCGCGAGCGGCTGCAGTTGGCGCCGCACCTGCGTGACGCTGATCCAGGTGACGGCCAGCAGCGTCAGCACGAC
>JAEZDP010000012.1 GCA_023418055.1 Acidobacteriota bacterium | reverse complement strand
TCGCGCTCGAGCAGCCGGGCGTCGCGCACGCCGTGGCTTTCCCGGGGCTGTCGGTGAACGGCTTTGTCAACGCGTCCAATGCCGGCATCGTGTTCGTCACGCTCGACCCCGCCGCCGAGCGCAGCGGTGACGGCCTCGACGCGGCCAGCATCGTCGGCGCACTCAACGGGCGCTTCGCCGACATCGACGACGCGTTCGTGGCGATCTTTCCGCCGCCTCCGGTGATGGGCCTCAGCACGACCGGCGGCTTCAAGCTGTACGTGCAGGATCGCGGGGCCGCGGGCTTCGAGGCGCTGTACGACGAGGTGCAGGGCGCAGTGGCGGAGGGCTGGACGACATCCTCGCTGGCCGGGCTGTTCTCGAGCTTCCAGGTGAACGTGCCGCAGGTGGACGCCGACGTCGATCGCGAACGGGCCAAGGCCTACGGCGTGCCGTTGACCGACGTCTTCGACACGCTGCAGGTCTACCTCGGCTCGCTGTACGTGAACGACTTCAACCGCTTCGGACGTACGTACCAGGTCAATGTCCAGGCAGAGGCCGGTTTCCGCCTGCAGCCGGAGCAGATCCGGCGGCTCGAGACCCGGAACGTCAACGGCGACATGGTGTCGTTGGGGTCGCTCGTGAAGGTGGGACGAGGGTACGGGCCCGACCAGGTGATGCACTACAACGGCTATCCCGCAGCCGAGATCAGTGGGGGACCGGCACCGGGCTTCAGCTCGGGGCAGGCCCAGGAGGCCATGGCGGGCATCCTCGAAGCCAGGCTGCCGTCGGGCATGGCTTACGAATGGACCGAGCTGGCCTACCAGGAGAAGCTGTCCGGCAACACGATGATCTACATCTTTCCGCTGTGCGTGCTGCTCGTCTACATCGCGCTGGCTGCGCAGTACGAGAGCTGGACGCTGCCGCTGACCATCATCCTCATCGTGCCGATGACGGTGTTCTCGGCCATGGCCGGCGTGTGGCTCACGGGCGGTGACAACAACGTGTTCACGCAGATCAGCTTCCTCGTGCTCGCGGGGTTGGCGTGCAAGAACGCCATCCTCATCGTCGAGTTCGCCAGGCAGCGCGAAGACGATGGCGCCGGCCGTGTGGAGGCCGTGCTCGACGCCTGCCGCGTGCGCCTGCGCCCGGTGCTCATGACGTCGGTGACCTTTCTCATCGCCGTCGTGCCGCTGATGCTGTCGTCGGGCGCCGGCTTCGAGGTGCGTCAGACGATGGGCATCGCGGTGTTTGCCGGCATGCTGGGTGTCACCGTGTTCGGGCTGTTCCTGACGCCGCTGTTCTACGTGCTCGTGGAAGGCGCGGCGGCTAGGATTCGCACATGGCGCAGGCCGACGGTGCTGCCGCAGCCTGAACGCACGCCGCTGGAGGGGCTGTGATGAGACGCGGTTCGCTGGTGCTGATGGTGACGCTCGTGTCGTGGTCCACGGCCTGCGCGGTGCGCGGCCCGTACGAGGCGCCACAGGCGGCGCCGTACACGCCGGCTGCCGGGGAGGCGGCTCGCATGGACACGCGCGAGTTCGACGGCCGGTGGTGGCAGCAGTTCGAAGACCCCGTGCTCGACGGGCTGGTGACCGCGGCCATCGCCCGCAATCACGACGTGCGCATGGCGCTGGCGCGCGTCGCGCAGGCACGCGCCGTCTTCGGGGAGGTGTCGCGCGACCGCTACCCCAGGGTGACGTCCGGAGCGGCGGCCGACCGCCGCACCCAGACCATTCCGGGCTTCAGTGACGGGCCCGTGGACATCTCGAGCTACCAGGCCGGTTTCGACGCCACCTGGGAACTGGACCTCTTCGGGCGGGTGCGGTCGGCGGTGACCGCGGCCGCTGCGACGGCCGAGGGGCTGCAGTTGTCGCTCGACGCGGTGCGCGTACGCATCGTCGCCGAGGTGGCGCGCAACTACTTCGAGTTGCGTGGGCTTCAGCAGCAGCTGGCGGTGGTCGAGCGCAGCCTGACCAACGTCCGCGACACGCTGCGCCTCACGACGGTGCGGTACGACAGCGGGATTGGCGAGGCGCAGGACGTGGCCAGCGCCGCAGCGCGCGTGGCGGCCGTCGAGGCCGCGCTCCCACCGCTTCGCACGGCGATCATGCAGCGAGCCCACCGCCTGGCGGTCCTCACGGCCGAACGCCCAGACGCCGTGGCGCGTGAGGTCGACCCGCGGCCGTACCCGGCGCTCCGGACCCAACTGGCGCTTGGGGACCCCGCCGAGTTGCTGCAGCGCCGACCCGACGTGCGGGCGGCTGAGCGTCGTCTGGCCGCGGCCACGGCCCGCGAGGGCGTGGCGGCCGCCGACCTCTACCCGCGGGTGACGCTCACCGGTTTCCTCGGACTGCTTGCCGGCCGCGGCACCACCTTCGGCAGCGCCGACTCGCGCGCCTGGGCGGTCACCCCCGCGCTGAGCTGGGCCGCCTTCGACCTGGGCAGTGCCCGCGCGCGCCTCCGCGGTGCCGAGGCCGCGTCCGACGAGGCCGTCGCGGAATTCGAGCAGGCCGTCCTCCTGGCGCTCGAAGAGGCGCAGAATGCTCTGGTGGCGTACCGCGAACAGCAGCAGCGGCTCGTGCGGCTCGGCGAGCAGGCGCACGAAGGCGCCCGCGCGGCCGGCATCGCTCGGCTCCGGTATCGGGAGGGGGTGTCGGACTTCCTGACGCTGCTCGACGCCGAGCGCACGCAACTGGAAGCGGAAAGCGCCGTGGCCGAAGCGGAGGCGGAGGTGTTCACGCGCGTCGTCGCGGTGTACAAGGCCTTCGGTGGAGTTGCCGTGCCGTGACACGCCCGTCGTCGAGCACCGGTCGGACGTGCCCGCACTGCCGGCAATGGGTGGCAGACGGGGAGGCGCACGACTGCTGGACGACGACGGAAGACGCGCTGACGCGGCATCTGTCCGAGGATCTGCGTGACGCCTGGGAACGCCTGCGCGAGACCGCGGCCGACTTTGGCGTGCAACGCATCTATGCCTCGCACAAGTCGATCATGTTCTCGCGCCGGGCCTGCTACTGCTTCGTGCGGCCCCGGCAGAAGCACCTGGAGGTATGTATCTTTCTCGATACCGCGCTGATGGCGCCGCAGGTACGCACCGCGACGCGGGCGTCGCGGACACGTGTGGCGCACCTGCTGCGCATCACGCACCGCGACGAGGTCGAAGCGCCCATCACCGACTGGATGCGCCGCGCCTACGACCTCGTCGAACCGGCCAGCTCCCGACCGGCAGGCGCCAAGCAGGACTCATCATCGCGCCGGGCGATGAAGAAGCGCTAGCGATTGCGGGATATGCGTAAGTGGACGCTCGCGTGTGTCGTGTGTGTGGCGGTGGTCTGGCTCGCCTGGGCGGGCTGGCATGCAGGGACGGCGCCGGGGAACGTGCCGGCCGGTGCGCCCGACGTGGCGGAGCAGCCCGTCGAAGCTCCCCGGGCGAGCCCTGGCGGCGCGGACGCGGACGCGCCATCGCCCGAGGACGTGCGGCACGACCTGGCGGCCGACGAGGCCCGCGGCGGACACACCATCGCGCGTCACGTCGGGCTGAGTGACGCCCAGCTGCGCCAGCGCCTGTCTCGCGAGTCCATCTCGGCAGCCTCTACCTACCCCGACCTAGAGACGGCCGAACGTGTCGTCGGCCTCACGTTGCGCCGGCACGCCACCCGCCTCGCGGAGTGGGAGGCGCGTCAGGGACCCCGGCCGAACCTCGTGCTGCCGTTCTCGGCGCCCGATCGACGGCCCGTCGGGCGGGTCCTGCGGCGAGGGGCGAAAGACCCCGTCGAGGCTCACGCCGCCGTCGTTGTCCTTCGATGGCGCCGCGACGGAACGTTCGTGCTGACCTCGTATCCGGAAGAGCGGCCGCGTGGCAGGGAGGGGCGGTGATGATAGAGCCCGAACAGTTCCCCACGCTGCTTGCGTTCGTCCCGGCCTACCTGCACCAGGACTTCGAGGTCTCCGGCGGTGTGGACGGCGCGGTCGCGGCATGGCGCGAAGACACGGCGCCCGAGGACACCGCAGCCCTGGCGCAGGAGTGGGCCACGTTTCTCGCGTTGACCGAGGGTCTTCACGCCAGCGCGCGCGGGCGGCTGCTCGAGGACAGCTTCGGCGGGGCCTGGGCGCCGGGGTCCGACGAGGAACTGGAGGCGTTGACGCGCGCCCTGAGCCGTCCGTACGACGCCGCGTCGTGATCGCCAAGGCGTACACTCGTCTCCGACATGTCCGACCTTCCCATCACCGAGCAGGAGAACGAGCGCTCGCGCCATCTCGACACGCTGAGCATCGGCGACACCCTCGCGCTCATCAACGACGAAGACCACGGTGTGCCCGCCGCGGTGCACCGTGAGTTGCCCAGTATCGTTCGCGCCGTCGAGGGCGTTGTCGGTCGGCTGCGTCAGGGAGGGCGGCTGATCTACGTCGGCACGGGCACGTCCGGGCGGCTCGGCGTGCTCGACGCGTCCGAGTGCCCGCCGACGTACGGTGTGTCCGCCGATCTGGTGCAGGGCGTCATCGCCGGTGGCTATGAGGCCTGTCACAAAGCCGTCGAAGCATCCGAAGACGACCGAGAGGCCGGTGCGCACGACCTCGAGGCCCGCGGCGTCACCGCCGCCGACGCCGTCATCGGCCTTGCCGCGTCGGGGCGGACGCCGTACACCATCGGCGCCGTGGCGCATGCACGGGCCCTCGGGGCGTTCACCGCGGCCATCACCTGCGTGCCCGGATCGGCGATCACCGAGGCGGTGGACGTCGCGATTGTGCCGGTCGTCGGTCCCGAAGTGGTCGCCGGGTCGACGCGCATGAAGGCCGGTACTGCCCAGAAGCTCGTGCTGAACATGATCTCGACGACCGCGATGATTCAGCTGGGGTACGTGCGGGGCAACAGGATGACCAACATGCGCGCCCGCAACAGCAAGCTGCAGGAACGTGCCGTGCGCATCCTGGAATCCGAACTGCGAATCGATCGGACCGCCGCTGTGGCGGCGCTCGAGGCCGCGGGTGGCGACGTGGCGACCGCTGTCGTCATGGCGCGGACGGGACGCCCGCGTGAGGCGGCCGGCGCGGCGCTTCAGCGGGCGAGCGGGGTCATCGAACAGGCCGTCGCGATGCTGTCGGCCTGAACGTCGTGCTAGTTCGGCCGGGCAACGAGCCTTGCCGGAAACGGCGCGGCAGGAGATCCGTCAGGGTTGCGCAGCCGCTGCTGTCCGCCACGCAGTGGGTAGAGCGGGATCGACATGCCGTCGAGGCGTTCGAGTTCATCGAAGAGCCGCGCGCGCATCTGCCCGACGGTCTTCGCGTGCGCCGGATCGTCGATCAGGTTCCTGGCTTCGGCGGGGTCCTGCTGCAGGTCGAACAGCATGTCGATGTCCCACACACCGTGCGTGAAGACGTACTTGTACCGATCGCCGCGCAGCGCGAACTGCGTGGGCGTCTGCGGGAAGGAGTACTCCCAGTAGTACTCGTAGAGCAGCGCGTCCCGCCACGGCACCGGCTCGCCGCGCAACAGCGGCACGACGCTCTGGCCGTCCATGTGCTGCGGGCGTTCGAGCCCTGCCGCTTCGAGCACGGTCGGCGCCACGTCGATGTTCGCAACGATGGGCTCGACGACGGTGCCGGGCTTGATTGCTTCTGGCCAGTGGACGACCATCGGCACGCGCATCGACCAGTCGAACGCCGTCCGCTTGTCGATGAGGCCATGCTCACCGAAGGCGAAGCCGTTGTCGCCCATGTAGACGACCAGCGTCTGCTCGAGCAGGCCCTCCCGCTCGAGCCAGTCGAGCACGCGACCGATGCTGTCGTCCACCCCGCGCAGCGTCTCGAGGTAGCGCCGGTAGTACTCGGCCACGTCGAGCGTCGAGTGATAGGGGAAATCCACGCCGTGCCAGCTGTTGCGCTGGTTGCGCACCCACGTGGGCCAGTTGCCCTCGACGGCGGCCTCGGGCCGCATCGTCGCCGGAGGCGTCACCGGTGCGTTGGCATAACTGTCTTTGTGACGGTCCGCGGGCACGAAGTCGGCATGGACGCCCTTGTGCGAGAGGTACAGCATGAACGGCCGGTCGCGTGACGTGCGTCCCAGCCAGTCCATCGCGTAGTCGGTCAGTTCGTCGGTGATGTATCCCCGCTGCGGCACGTGGCGGCCGTCCACGTTCAGCATCGTGCGGGTGCCATTCGGCAGATACGTGCCCTGTCCGCGAAAGCTCACCCAGTGGTCGAAGCCCGGTTGCGGGTCGTCAGTCGCATCGCCGATGTGCCACTTGCCGACGTAGGCCGTCTGGTAACGCGCCTGCTGCAGGTACTGCGCGAAGTTGGGCAGCCCCGGCGGAATCGGCGTGAAGTTGTCGACCACCCCATGCCGGTGCGCGTAGGTGCCGGTGAGGATGGACGCGCGCGAGGGCGAACACAACGCCGTCGTGACGAAGGCGTTGCGCACGTGGGCGCCGCCTCTTGCCATCCGGTCCATGTTCGGCGTCTGCACGAACGGATGGCCCATGAAGCTCATCGCGTCGAAGCGGTGATCGTCGCTCAGGATGAAGACGATGTTGCGCGGGGTCACGCCGGCGCGTGCGGGGAGCGCGCCCGGAGACACGGCCTGCCGCTGCGACGCGCCCGCCGTGGAGGGCTGCGGGCCTTGCGGCGTCGCCCCGTGGCTGCCTGCCAGCGTCGTGACCATCATCACCACGCCAAGCCACAGGCGCCCCGCCGACAGGCCCGAACGTGTCATGCCGACCTCTGGGCACCGCGGATGCCGACGCCGAGGGTGCGGCAGTACGCTACGCTCTTTTCGAGCTCGCGCCGCTGGTCGGCGGCATCGTTGGGCTTCTGCGTGGCGGGCACGTTCGGCGCCTTCCGGCGCATCAGTCGGATGAAGCGCGCGAGCCCGCTGCCATCCACGCGCGGCCAGGCCTCCCAGAAATCGGCGTCGAGGAAGGGCAGGTCGCGGCCCACGCCCGAGATGGTCTCGATGTGCAGCGGCACGCCTGGACACGCCGTGGCAAAACGCTGCACGAGCAGCGGGAGGTCGATCTGGCCATCGCCCATCGCCGTCCACCGCACACGCGCGCCGGTCGGAATCTCGGTGACGACGCCGTCCCGCACGCTGGAGGTGACTACGTACGGGGCGAGCCGGTCGAGGGCGTCCACCGGATCTTCGAGCGTCCACAAGGCATTGCCGGAATCGAAGTTGACGCCGACGAAGTCGCGCCCGGCCATCTCGACGAGCGCGGCCAGTTCCTCGGAGCGCATGTCGCCCGCGTGGTTCTCGACCGCGATGCGCAGCCCGGCGTCGAGCGCCCGCGAGCGCGCCGACTTCAGCACGCTGACCAGGCTGTCGATGTGGCGGTAGATGCCGCCGTCCGTGAGGCGGTCCTCCCAGGTGCCCAGCACGACGCGCAGCACCGGCGACCCGACCGCCCGTGCGATGCGAATGCCCGAGGCCAGCTGCACGTCGGCCGTGCCGTTCTCCTTGCGGAAGGCCTTGGAGGTGGGGCACACGCTCCACATGCCGACGTGGAGGGCCACGCCAGCTTCCGCGGCCTGGTCACGCAGCGCCTCGAGCGCGGCGGCGTCCGCGCCGTCGAACGACTCGAGGTCGGAGATGAGCAGGGAATCGACGCCGAGCGACGCCGCGTACTCCACCAGCCGCGGAGCCTTCCACGCCGAGGCCCGCACGGCGAAGTTGTCGATGCCGAGCGGTACGGGACGCGGCAGCTCGGGTGGGACCTGCGCCTCGACGCGCCGTGAAGCGGCAGTGGCAGCGACCAGTGTCGCCGCGGTGGACGCGAGAAACGCACGCCGGGACGGCGATGAATGGGACACGGCGGCAGACTCCTCGTAAGAACGGCGGTAGTGTATCAGCGGATTCCCGGCAGGATCGCGCGCGCCCGCGCCTTGTCGCTCGCCGGAAACCCGCGATAGCATGACTTGTCGTTATCGCACCTATCAGGGATTCTCATGATCACAGCCGACCCCGCACGTCGTGAACTCCTGCTGGCCGAGGTCCGGCAACGGGCACTCGCGGTGGCGTCCGAAAGCGATCGCCCCCTCATGGACGCCCTGGTGCCGGCGGTCATCGGCCAGGTGCCCGACAGCCTCGCCTTCCGACTGTCGCCCGAGACCTTCGCCGTGCGGATGGGCGAGTACTTGCACTTCCTCTGTCACACGATGCCGCCCGGCGTGCAACTCTACAAGGGGTTGCCCGGCCTGCATGTGTCGGTGCGCAACCCAGACGCCGACGCCCGCGACACCGCCGCCGCCGACGATGGGCGGTCGCACGAAGTCACCATCGTCGAGACCCACACACCCGACGCACCGTTCATCTTCGAGAGCCTCAAGAACTTCTTCCAGAACGAGGGCCTGCGCGTCTTCTCGGCCATTCACCCGCGGCTGACGGTGCGTCGCCAGTGGGAACGCGTGGTGCACATCGGCCCGCACGGAGAAGAGGGGTCGCAGGAGCTCTTCTGCCAGTTTCGCATCGAACGCATCGACCGCACCGACCGGCTGCGCCGGCTCGAGCACCAGATGTTCTCGCTGCTCAAGAGCGTCTTCCTGGCGGTGGACGACTTCAAGGCGATGGTGCAGGCCGTGGGGCAGATGCGTCCGCGCCTGCGGACACGCCGAGGCGAGGACAACGGCGACGTCGAGTCGGCCCAGCGGTTCCTCGAGTGGCTGACCGACGACAACTTCGTGATGCTCGGCCTGATGCGCTACGAGATGGGGCCGGAGGGTGTGCTGCAGCCGAATGCGGGCAGCGCGCTCGGCGCCTTCCAGGACGCGTCGCTGCTGCCCACGGTCTTCCCGGGACTGCCCGACGACATCGAACGCAATCTGAATCCCGCGCCGTCCGACACCCGCATCGTGGACATCGACTACTGCGTGCGCGGGCGGGCCATCCACCACCTCGAGCCGCTCGAAGACCTGTTCGTGCGCGAGTGGAATGCCGACGGCTCGCTGGGCGCGATGACGCTCGTCATCGGTCGGTTCGCCAAGAGTGCGTTTGCCGCGAAGGCGCAGCACATCCCGCTGCTCGGCGAGAAGCTCGACTTCATCCTCGGGACGAGCGGGCTCTCCACCAATTCGCATGCGTACCGGGAAGCGCGCGCCATCTTCAACCACTTCCCGAAACGCGAGCTGTTCTACGCCACGGCCGCGGACTTGAAGGCCATCATCGAGCAGATGGTGCACATGGTCGGCGACGACGAGATTGCCGCCGCCGTGCGCGAGGGCACCGGGTATGCCGCCGCGTCCGTCGCCTTCTCGGACATCCGGTACTCCTTCAAGGCCGACGAGGACCTGAAGCGGCTCCTGAGCGAGGCCTTCGGCACCATCCTGTTCAGCGAGTGGGCCGACTGCGGCACCAAGGCCGCGATCATCTACTACTTCGACGCCGCCCAACTCGAAGCGCCGCTCGACGTGGACACGGTGCGCGAGTTGACGTCGCGCGCGATCGCGACCTGGGAAGACCTGGTGTCGGTGGAACTCGACGAGGCGTTCGGCACGATCGAGGGCCGGCGCCTCTTCAACAAGTACGTCCGGCGCGACACCCGCAGCGGTCTCTATCGCGAGTCGACCCATCCCCGCGAAGTGGCTGACGACCTTCGGCGGTTCGAAGTGCTCGAGAACCGGCTCGAGATGAGCGTGCTGCCGGAATCGGCCGACCACATCACCATCAAGCTGTTTGCGGCGAAGCCGCTCGGGCTCACCCAGACGTTGCGGACGCTTCAGAACCTCGCGCTCCCTGTGGTCGAGGAGTTGACGCTGCCGCTCGTGCTGCCCGAAGGCCGCACCGGGTACCTGGAGCGCCTGCGGATCAACGCGCAGAAGCGCGTGGTGTCGGCCGTCGTCGATGCGCCCGAGCGCCTGCTCGACGCGCTGCGGGCGCTGCACGAGGGCCGCGCCACCGACGATGCGTTGAATGGCCTCGTGCTGCTCGAGGGGCTGACGTGGCGCCAGGTGGAGGTGCTGCGGACGCTGCGGAACCATCTCGTGCAGATCCGCTCCAACTACAACGCCGAGACGATCACCACCGTCCTGCTGCGCAACAGCGCGGCGGCGGCCGCCCTGTGGCGCTTGTTTGCCGCGCGGTTCGACCCGACACGTCAGGACGAACGTGCGGGTGCCGTGGACCGCGCCGACGCCGACCTCCGCCTGGCCCTCCAGCAGGTCGACAACCTGCTCGACGATGAGGTGTTGCGCGGCATCGAGAACCTCATCGAGGCGATCGTGCGCACCAACGTGTTCCAGCGGCCCGAACGGCCCGTCATCTCGATCAAGGTGGAGTGCGCGCGCGTGGCCGGCATGGTGTCGCCGCGGCCGATGTTCGAGATCTACGTGCACTCGCCGTACCTTGAAGGCATCCACCTGCGGGGCGGCAAGGTGGCGCGGGGCGGCATCCGCTGGAGCGACCGGCACGACGACTTCCGCACCGAAGTGCTCGGGCTGATGAAGACGCAGATGGTCAAGAACGCCATCATCGTCCCGGTGGGCAGCAAGGGTGGCTTCGTGTTGAAGGGCCAGGTGCCGCCGCGGCCCGCCCTCGACCAGTACCTGGTGGACCGGTACCGACAGTTCATCTCGGGGCTGCTCGACATCACCGACAACATCGTGGACGGCACGGTGACGCATCCGCCGGACGTCGTGCGGTTCGACGAGGACGACCCGTATCTCGTCGTGGCCGCCGACAAGGGGACCGCCCATCTGTCGGACACGGCCAACGCGGTGTCCGCGCAGTATGGCTTCTGGCTGGGCGATGCGTTTGCGTCGGGCGGCAGTCAGGGGTACGACCACAAGAAGGAGGGCATCACGGCGCGCGGCGCGTGGGAGTGCGTGAAGCACCATTTCCACACGCTCGGCCACGACATCCAGGTGGAGCCGTTCACCATGGTGGGCATTGGCGACATGTCGGGCGACGTGTTCGGCAACGGGCTGCTGCAGAGCCGCGTGACCAGGCTCGTCGGCGCCTTCAATCACCAGCACATCTTCATCGACCCCGATCCGGACCCCGAGGTGTCCTTCGGCGAACGCGAGCGCCTGTTTGCGCTGCCGCGGTCCACGTGGCGCGACTACGATGCGTCGCTCATCTCGGCGGGCGGCGGGGTGTTCGACCGGTCGGCCAAGGCGATTCCCGTGTCGCCCGAGATGCGCGAGCTCTTTGGCATCAGCGTGGACGAGGTGACAGGCGAGGAGATGATTCGCCGCATGCTCACCAGTCGCGTCGACCTGCTGTACAACGGCGGCATCGGCACCTACGTGAAGGCCAGTTCCGAAGACGACGCCGAGGTGGGGGACCGCGCCAACGACCGCGTGCGGGTGGATGGCGCGGACGTGCAGGCGAAGGTGATTGGCGAGGGCGGCAACCTCGGGATGACGCAGAAGGGCCGCATCGAGTACTGGCGGCGCGGCGGGTTGTGCAACACCGACGCGGTGGACAACTCGGGCGGCGTCGACATGTCCGACCACGAGGTCAACATCAAGATCCTGATGGACCGGCTCGTCAGCCAGAAGGTGGTGGAGAGCCGCGAGGCCCGCAACGAGATCCTCCAGGAGATGACCGATAACGTGTCGGAGCTGGTGCTGGCCGACAACAAGCTGCAGGCCCGCTGCATCACGCTCGACAGCCTGCGCAGCCGGACGCGGTACGAGGAGTTCGTCGATCTCATCGACCAACTCGTCGCGGCACGGGTGTTCTCGCGGGAAGACGAGGACGTCCCGACGCGGGATGCGCTCTTGACGAGTCCTGATCGCGCGCGCGGGTTACCGCGGCCCCTGCTGGCCGTCTTGCTCGGGCAGTCGAAGATGGTGGGCTACGACCAGACGCTCGCGTCGACGTTTCCCGACGGTGACGCGGCGCAGCGCCTGCTCCACGCGTACTTCCCCCGCCTGCTGCGTGAGCGGTTCGGCGAGCACTTCGCAGGGCATGCGCTGCGGCGTGAGATCGTGGCGACGGTGGCCATCAACCAGGTCATCAACCAAGCGGGCATCGCCTTCATCCCGCGCATCGCGGCCCGGACGGGAGCCGCGACGGGCGACATCGTGGCGGCCTACGTGGCGGCCGATGCGGCGGCCGACGGTGTCGCGACGCGTCAGGCCATCCTGTCGCGGGAGCAGCCGCTGCCCGAGCGGTACGAGGCCCTGCTGGCTCTCGAGGCCGACATCGAGCGTGAGGTGCTGACGGCGTTGACCGTCGGCGTGGCGTAACGCAAGCATTTCCCCATCAACGAAGGAGCCAGACCATGAGCGCACTGCACGACATCCTCGGCCAACTGGTGCAGCCCGGCACCGTCGACGCGGTCAGCCAGAAGACGGGCATCGCGCCCGGGTCGGCCGCGACGGTCATCGCGTCGGCGCTGCCGCTGCTGGTGGCGGGGCTCGCGCGGAACGCGCAGAGTCCCGACGGCGCCTCGTCGCTGGCCTCGGCCCTCACCCGCGACCACGACGGCAGCGTGCTCGACAACCTCGCAGGCTTCCTCGGCAGCGGGCAGGCCGCGTCGGCGGGAGCGGGCATCCTCGGGCACGTGTTCGGCAGCCGCACCGAGACGATGTCGAGCGCGCTGGGGCGGACGGCCGGTGTGGACGCCGGGCAGGCACAGCAGGTGCTGGCGATGCTCGCGCCGCTGGTGCTGGGCGCCCTGGGGCGGACGACGCGGCAGGAGGGGCTGGCGCCCGACGCGTTGGCGGGGCGGCTGCAGGCCGAGCGCGACGAGTTGCAGTCGGCCAGTCCCGTGGGCGGGCTGGTGATGCAGTGGCTGGATCAGGACGGCGATGGCTCGGTGCTGGACGATCTCGGGGACATGGCGAAGCGGTTCATGCGGTAGGGCGGGGTCAGACCTGCGGTGTGATCGAGCGGGGTCAGACCTGCGGTGTGGCGAAATGGGGTCAGACCTGCCGCGCGTCGTTCTAGGGTCAGACCTCCGACGTGATCCTGCGGGGTCAGACCTCCGGCGTGACGGAGCGGGGTCAGACCTGCACGCGCTGCGAGTCGCGGTCATGGCCTCAGGGCAGCCGCGCCGCCGCGCGCCCGCTCGGGGCGTCCGGGTCGAAGCGTGGGTTGGGCGTAACAGCCGACGCGCCGACGTCCCGCTGCCAGGCGTGGAGTTGCGCCAGCAGGTGCTCCCGGCGTGCGGTCTCCGTCGCGGCCACATCGCGCAACTCACCTTCGTCGTCGGCGAGATTGAAGAGCTCCACGCGCCCGTCTTCCAGCCATTCGATGAGTTTCCAGTCGCCGACGCGGATTGCCGCGGCGGGCGCTCCGCCTTGATTCCCATAGTGAGGGTAGTGCCAGAAGAGTGGCCGCTCGCCGAGGGCGCCGGTCTGCGCGATCACCGGTCGCAGGCTCACGCCATCGAGTGGCGATCCCGCGCCCAACGCAGCGCCGGCGGCGTCCAGCAGGGTTGCGGCGAGGTCAGGGGTCGCGACCGGCGAATCGACGCGCACCCCACCGGCGGACTGCCGAGGCCAGCGCGCGATGAGCGGCACCCGCAGGCCCCCCTCGTACATCCATCCCTTGCCAGCCCGCAGCGGCGCATTCGCCGTGGGCCATCCTTCGCTGGTCGAGAGCCCGCCATTGTCACTCGTGAAGACGACCAGCGTGTCGTCGCGAAGCCCGTGGGCGTCGAGGGCCATGAGTACCTTGCCGACCGCCTGGTCCATCGCGTCGACCATCGCGGCGTACACGGCGTGCTCCTGGACGAGGCGGACGTCGCGCTCGTGCTCGCGCCCCCAGGCTGGCTGGAGTTGGAGCCGCTGGCGCTTCGCCTCGTACTTCGCCTCGAGATCCGGCCGCGCCATCAGCGGCGTGTGCACTGAGTAGAAGGACAGGACCGCGAAGAACGGGCGGTCACGGTGGGCGGCGATGAAGCGTACGGTTTCCGAAGCAAGGCGGTCAGGCAAGTGTTCGCCATCGGGACCGTCGGGCAGGCGCGGGTTGTCGTAAGGCGAGAAGTACCTGCCGCCGCCATAGGGCCCCCCGGCGTCGGTGCCGCCCATGTTGACGTCGAAGCCATGGTGCTCGGGCCACCACCCGTCCGGTCCGAGGTGCCACTTGCCCGCGAAGAACGTCGCGTAACCGGAGGCTTTCATCTGCAGGGGCAGCGCTGACGTTCCAAGGGCGAGGCGGTCGGCGAACGCGTCCGGCAGACTGTGCGTGTTGCGCGTCCACAGCTCCGGCCGAGGGGCGGCGCCGATGTAGTCGGTGATGCCGGTCCGCTGCGGCCAATGCCCGGTCATCAGGCTCGCGCGCGTGGGCGAGCACACCGGCGCCGCGGCGTACGCCTGCGTGAACACCACGCCCTCGGCGGCGAGGCGGTCGAGATGCGGCGTCTCATGGAACGTGCTGCCGTAGATGCCGAGGTCACGCTGGCCGAGATCATCAGCCAGGATGACGAGCACGTTGGGGTGCGTGCGGCCGCAGGCAGAGGAGACCGCAAGCACGGCGGCTCCCACGAGCAGCGCACCCGCGACGGCGTTGTGGCGTGGCACCTGCCGAGCATAGTCCAGCGACGCCGGCCGCGGTGCGCGTCCTGATGATCGCCGTGTCGCCGAGAGTGGCTGCCCGTCCGTGCCTCCGCGCCCCCGCGTGAGCCCTCTGCGCCCTCCGCGCCTCCGCGCCTCCGCGTGAGCCCTCTGCGCCCTCCGCGACCTCCGCGCCTCCGCGTGAGCCCTCTGTGCCCTCCGCCACCTCCGCGCCCAGACCTGACCCGCCACTGAGACCCGGCAGGTCTGACCCCAGGTCATCACCCTGCAGGTCTGACCCCAATCCATCACCCCGCAGGTCTGACCCCGCAACGTCACGCGGCAGGTCTGACCCCACCTCCCCCCACCTCCGCGCTCCAGCAGTACAATGCCGCCCATGGACAGACGCGCCTTCCTCGCCTCGGCCACCGCCGCTGCCGCCGCCACCCTCGCGCCCGCCAGCGCCCTGGCCATCGACCCCATCACCCGGGTCGGTCCCAGCCGGCTCCGCGTGGGCCTGGCCGCCTACTCCATGCGGAAGTACCTGCAGGCCAAGCCGGGCACCAAGGGCGCGATGGACCTCATGGGGTTTGTCGACTACGCCGCCGGGCTCGATGTCGACGCCGTCGAGCTGACGTCCTACTTCTTCCCTACGCAGATCGACGACGCCTACCTGAATCGCCTGAAGCGCCACTGCCACATCAACGGCCTCGACATCTCGGGTGGCGCCGTGCGCAACAACTTCACGCTGCCCGACGCCGACCCCGAACTCCAGAAGTGGTTCGCCCACGTCGACACCTGGCTCGGCCACTATCAGAAGCTCGGTGCCCCCGTGGTCCGCGTCTTCAGCGGCGTGCCGCCCAAGGGCGTGACCGAGGACCAGGGCATCGCAAACGGCATCAAGAACCTGAAGAAGGCGCTGGCGGGCGCTGAGAAGCACGGCGTCATCCTCGGTCTCGAGAACCACGACTACCTGACCAGGATCGACCGGATGCTGCCCATCATCGAGGCCATCGACTCGCCCTGGTTCGGCGTCAACCTCGACTCGGGCAACGTGGACACTACCGACGCCTACACCGAACTCGCCAAGATCGTGCCCTACGCCGTCAACGTGCAGCTCAAGGTGGACACGGGGCCGTCCAAACAGAAAGTGCCGACCGACGTGCCGCGGTTCGTGAAGATGCTCAAGGATGCCGGCTACCGCGGCTACATCGTCCTCGAGTACGAGGCCGAGGCCGATCCCTACGAAGCCATCCCGGGGCACCTCGAGACGCTGCACGACGCCATCGCGAAAGCCTGAGCCGCCGTGGACCTGCGCAGCGGGCAGCCCTTCTGGCCCCTCCTGAACGGGCTGCTGCACACCTACCCGCCGCTCGAGCGCGAGGAGCAGGCCGAGGTCGCCGTGCTCGGCGCAGGCATCACCGGCGCGCTCGTGGCCCATCGGCTCGCCGCTGCCGGCCTCGACGTGGTGGTGGTCGACCGCCACGACGTCGGGCTCGGCAGCACCGCGGCCTCCACGTCGCTGCTGCAGTACGAAACCGACACGCCGCTCGGCGATCTGATTGCCCGCCGCGGTGAACGCGAGGCAGTGCGCGCCTGGCAGATGGGGCAGGACGCCATCGACGCCATCGAGGCGCTCCTGCCCTCGCTCGGCGACGACTGCGGCTTCAGGCGACGGCGCAGCCTGTACCTTGCAGGCGGCCCGGATGACGTCGGGGCGCTGCGCGTCGAGTGCGAGGTGCGCACACGCCACGGCTTCGACGTCGAGTGGCTCGAAGGCGCCGCACTCGCCAACGCGTACGCCTTCCGGAGACCCGCGGCCATCGCCTCCACAGGCGATGCGGAACTCGACATCTACCGGCTGACCCATGCCCTGATGCAGCGGGCGATCGCGCTCGGCGCCCGCGTGTACGACCGCACCAACGTCCAGCGCGTCAGCGCCGACGCGTCCGGCGTGGTGCTCGAGACCGACCGCGGACCGCGCGTGCTCGCGCGACAGCTGGTGTGTGCCGCCGGCTACCAGACGGCCGAGTACCTCGGACGTCGCGCCGGGGCGCTGCACAGCACCTGGGCCTTCGTCAGTGAACCGGCCGGCCGCATCTCCGGCTGGGAGGACGACTGTCTCGTCTGGGAGACGGCGCGGCCCTATGTGTACCTGCGGCGCACGCGGGACGGCCGCGTCATCATGGGTGGCGAGGACGAGCCCTTCAAGGGCCGCCACCGCGGCCATCAGACGCTGGCCCGCAAGACGGTACGGCTCGTCGAGCGCTTCGGTGACCTCCTGCCGGGTGTACCGGTGGAGCCGGCCTTCGCGTGGGCGGGGGTCTTCGGCACCACGCACGATGGCCTGCCCTTCATCGGCCAGGTCGACGACTGGCCCAACACCTGGTTCGCGCTCGGCTACGGGGGCAACGGCATCACCTTCAGCACCATTGCAGCCACCCTGCTCGAGCAGCTCGTGCAGGGCCGTGCCCACCCCGACGCCGAGCTGTTCCGCTTCGGCCGCGGCCGTGGGCTCGTCCGCCGGGCGCTGTCCGCCTTGGCCGGCGCCTGACGCGCAGGCCTGTTAGAATCCGCACGGCACGTGCCGCGTCCCCGTGCCGGGGATCCCGCGACGTGCGGTCACACATCCATGGACTTCATCACCGGCCTCTTCGTCTTCATGCTGGCCACTTTCATTGGCCTCGACGTGATTCGCCGCGTGTCGCGCCTGCTGCACACGCCGCTCATGTCGCTCACCAATGCCATCTCGGCCATCGCGATCGTCGGCGCCATCATTCTTGCCGGGCCCAACCACGATCCGATGAGCACCGTGCTCGGCGCCGTGGCGGTCTTCGCCTCGACGACGAACATCGTCAGCGGCTTCCTCATCACCGACCGCATGCTGAAGATGTTCAAGAAGCGGGAGCCGGGCAAGTGAGCGTCCAGACGATCGATCTGGTCTACCTCGTCTCGGCGGCGCTCTTCATCTTTTCGCTCAAGTGGATGAGCGACCCGAAGACGGCCCGGCAGGCCGTCCTCGCTGGCGTGGCCGCGATGACGCTGGCCGTGGTCGGCACGCTGCTGCGCCAGGACGTCGTCAGCTACGAGTGGATTGCCATCGCCTTCGTGCTGGGTTGCATCGTCGGTGTCCCGTTGTCGTGGGTGCCGCTGACGGCCGTGCCCCAGCGGACCGCGCTCTCACATGCCTTCGGCGGGCTTGCGGCTGGCCTGGTGGGCGTCGGCAAGTACTACCTGTTCCTGCACGAGGGCGACCTCACGTCGTTCCGGACCGGCGCCATCGTCTTCGAGGTGATGTTCGGGTTCCTGACCTGCACGGGCAGCCTCGTGGCCGCCGGCAAGCTGCAGGAGGTGCTGCCGACGCGGCCGGTCACCTACCCTGGGCAGAACGTCGTGAACTTCGGGCTGATGGGGGCGGGCCTGCTGATTGGCATCGCGCTCGTCGTCAACCCCGAACTGCCGTACCTGTTCCCGATTCTCGTGGCGTTGTCACTGGCCTTCGGCGTGCTGCTCGTGATGCCTATCGGCGGCGCCGACATGCCCACCGTCATCTCGCTGCTGAACTCGTACGCGGGGCTCGCGGCCGTCGCGATGGGCTTCGTGCTCGAGAACAAGCTGCTCATCATCGCCGGTGCACTCGACGGCTCGTCGGGCCTGATTCTCTCGATCATCATGTGCCGCGCGATGAACCGGTCGTTCACCAACGTGCTCTTCGGGGCGTTCGGGCAGGTGGCTGCCAAGGGCGGGGTGGTCGAGGAGCGCACCGTCAAGTCGGCTACGGTGGAAGACACGGCGCAGATTCTCGAACAGGCCGATCGCGTGGTCTTCGTGCCCGGGTACGGCATGGCCGTGGCCCAGGCGCAGCACCGCGTGCGCGACGTCTACGAGCAGCTGGCCAAGAAGGGCATCGATGTGCGCTTCGCCATCCACCCGGTGGCCGGACGCATGCCCGGCCACATGAACGTGCTGCTGGCCGAGGCCGAGATTCCCTACGATCAGCTGGTGGAGATGGACGACATCAACCCCGACATGGGGCAGGTGGACGTCTGCGTGATTCTCGGGGCGAACGACGTGGTGAACCCGGCCGCGCGGCACGACAAGAGCAGCCCGATCTTCGGCATGCCCATCATCGACGCCGACAAGGCCAAGACGGTCATTGCCATCAAGCGCACGATGAACCCCGGCTTTGCCGGCATCGAGAACGAGCTGTACTACGGCGACAACACCCTGATGCTGTTCGGCGACGCCAAGGCCGTGATGGGAGACCTCGCCAAGCAGCTGTCAGGGGAGACGGGGATTCATTGATGCCTGATGCCTGATGCCTGATGCCTGATGCCTCATGCCTCACGCTTCACGCTTCACGCCACATGCGTACGGCGACAGTGGCTTGTGAACCGTAGACCGTAGACCGTGGACTGTAGACTGTACCTATGATTCAACCCTATGCCATCGGTGTGTGCAGTTGGTCGCTGCAGGTGAAGAGCGTGCCCGAACTGCGCGGCTTCCTCGACCAACTCGGCGTCAACGTCATCCAGATCGCGTGCGGCGACCCGCACCACGCGTCGTGGGACGAGGGCGACGACATGCCCGCGGCCGCCAACGCGGCAGGCTTCGACATCCACGCGGCCATGCTCGGCTTCCCGGGTGAGGACTACACGACGCCGCAGACGATCAAGGAGACCGGCGGCTTCGGTAACCCCGCGACGCGTGCCGAGCGTCTCGAGACGCTGAAGTGGGGGCTGCAGCGCACCACCGCGCTCGGCGTCAACCGCCTGATGCTGCACGGGGGCTTCATCCCCGAGCCCGAGGACGAAGGTCGCAAGGCGTTCCTCGATACGCTCGGGCAGGCTGCGGCTCTCGCGAAGGAGCACGGCATCACGCTTGGCCTCGAGACCGGTCAGGAGACGGCCGACCTGCTGCGCCGCACGCTCGACGACCTCGAGTGCGACAACGTGAAGGTGAACTTCGACCCGGCGAACATGCTGCTCTACGACATGGGCGATCCCATTCGTGCCGTCGAGATTCTCGGGCCGGACATCGCCACCGTGCACTGCAAGGACGCCTTCCGTCCGACGACACCCGGCGAGTGGGGCACGGAAGTGCCGCTCGGCCAAGGTGAGGTGAACATGCAGCGGTTCGTCGAGACGCTGAAGCAGGTGGGCTACAGCGGCCCGCTCGTCATCGAGCGCGAGGTGGGCGACCAGCAGCAGCGGCTGGCCGATTGCGCACACGGCATCAAGGTGCTGCGCGAGATTCTGGCGCGGTAGCGTACAAGGCGGCAGGCGGACCGGTGACCCCAGGGCGGCCGCCGGTCGCCTGTAGCCCGTCGGATGTTCAATCCTCCGCCGTACGGATGTACTCGTCCACGTTGAGCGCGAGCACGTCCAGCGGCACATTGCCGCCGCGCACGACGATGTCGTTGAACGCGCGGAGGTCGTAGCGTGCCCCGAGCGCCGCCTGCGCCCGCGTGCGCTGGCGGACGATCTCCTGGTGCCCCACTTCGTACCCGCAGGCCTGTCCCGGCCATGAGCAGTAGCGATCGACTTCGCTCGCCACCTCCTCTGGGTTCGAGCCGTTCACCTCCACGAAGTAGCGAACGGCCTGCTGACGCGTCCACCGCTTGGCGTGGAGGCCGGTGTCCACGACCAGCCGGCAGGCACGGAAGGCAATCGACTGCAGGTAGCCAAGGCGCGCGACCGGCTCGCCCTCGTAGACGCCCAGTTCGTCGGCGAGCTGCTCGGCATACAGCGCCCAGCCTTCGGAGTAGGCGTTGAACGCCAGAACCGACTGGATGAGCGACAGTCTCTGCGCGTACTCGCCCTGCCACACGTGGCCGGGAATCGCCTCGTGGTAGGTGAGGTCGGGCAGGCTGTAGCGGCTGTGCATGTCGGTGGTGCGGAGGTTGATCCAGTACTTGCCCGGAATCGTGCCGTCGATGGACCCTGGCCCGCCGTAGGCTCCGGGAGCGCCCGGTTCCTCCTCGGGCGGCAGACGTCGCACTTCCACGTTGCCTCGGACGAGCGTGTGAAAGGCCTGAGGCATCCGTCCGCGGATGTCGGCCAGGCGCTCTTCGATGAAGGCCATGATCTCGGCGCGCCCTTCGTCGCCCTCGGCGAACTGGTAACGCGCGTCTTTCGCGAGCGCCTGCATGCGCTCGCCCACGGAACCCGTGGTGTAGCCCGCGTCGCGCAGGATCGGGTCCATCTGCCCGTGCAGCATCTCGACCTGGTCGAGGCCGAGCTGATGCACCTCGTCCGGACCGATGTCCGTGGTCGTCGACGCCCGGAGCGCCCAGGCGTAGTACTCGTCGCCCCTGGGGCGTGCCCACATGCCCGGATCGTCGGTCGCTGACCGCCGCTGCTCGCGCAGTTCCGTGATCTGGCGCTCGAGTGCGGCGGCCACCTGTTCGACTACCACGCGCCGCGTCTCTTCGGCCCAGTCGCCCGGCAACCCTTCGGTTTTCGCCGCGACGTGTGCGACGAGCATCTCGCCGGCCCTCGCGCGGCCCATCGACTGTTCCAGCTGCGTGATGGCCTTGTCGATGAGGAACGCAGGTGGCACGAGTCCGGCCCGGCGGGCCGCGGCCATGCGCTCCAACTCGCCCTCGAGGACCGACGGAAAGCTCCGCACCCGCGTCACCCAGGCCTCCGCGTCATCGACCGTCACGATCTGGTGCTCGCTCTCGAGGAACCGCGGGATGTCGAGATACGCGCCGACGTTCTGGATGACGACGTACGGGGTGTTGCGCCAGCCGCCCACCGGCACGTCGCCATAGGGCAGGGCGAAGCCGTCGTGCGCCGTGCGATACGCGCTCGTGACGACGTCCAACGCCGTGCGGGTCTCGCGTGAGAGTGCAGTCGTCTCGATTGCCGACGCACGCTCGAGATCCTCGCGCAGTGTCCGTGCGATCGCGTCCTGACCGGCGGGCGAACGGTCGGCAAGCTGCGAGCGAAGCGGCGCGCGCACGTCCTTGTCGATGCCGAGCATCGTGGCCGTCTCTGGCTGCAGGCGCAGCAGGCGGTCGGCGCAGGCGTCGAGAAACGCCGTGGCCTCGGCTTCTGCGGGCGGCTGCGCGCCTGCGGCGGTGGTGGGTGCCGGAGGCGTCTGCGGTGCGCCACACGCGGCAAGCCAAGGGAGCACGGTGGAAGCGGCAAGCGCGGTCACCGCGTGGCGGCGGGTGATGTCGGTCATGGGTTCTCCACGCCGCGATTGTCGCGCACTCCGTCACACGGAGGTAGCCGAGGGAGCGGAGGACGCAGGAAAGCTCACGCAGAGGCGCGGAGGGGGCGGAAGGGCCAGGAAGGGTTCACGCGGAGGCGCGGAGGGGGCGGAAGGGTCAGGAAGGGTTCACGCGGAGTCCGCGGAGGGACGGAGAGTCAACTGTGCGGGCGTCGCGGGAGACGGCCCTCCGCAATCTCCGCGCCCCCGCGTGAGCCCTTTGTACCTCTGTGTGCTCCGCGCCCCCGCGTGAGCCCTTTGTACCTCGATGCTCTCCGCGCCCCCGCGTGATCCCTCTCCGCGCCCTCTATTCCAGGTCGAGGCCCTCGTGCGCAATCTCGAGGCTCTCGATTGCCACGTCGTTACCCGTGGCCTTCAGGCGAGGCCCTTCGTACTTGACGGGCCAGCCTTCGATGAAGCGATAGGCAACCACCGGATTGCGCGCCTCGTCCAGCACGACGATCCGGCCTGACCGACGCTCGACGATCCCCGTGACCACGGTGCGATGCCACTGCCACAGCTCACGATTCGTCGTCAGCCCCCGCTTCAAGGTGATGTTGCTGAACTTCGTCAGGCCCGGCAGCTTGCGGATGCCACCCTTGTCGTTGCCCTCGCGATACTCGATGACGCTCGTCTCGGCGCCGAGGCCCGAACACTCGCTGAAGCCAGCGACCGTGAGGCCGTCGAGTTCCACGAGGAAGTTGTACGCAGCGTAGGGATCGTCTCGTCTGGCCATGATGTCCTCAAGTCTCAGCCAATGACTCTCGCCTGCCCGAGTTCCAGGTACACCCGCAGGTCGTGTGTCATTGACTCCTCGTATCGGGCACCGCTGCGATCGCGGTAGGTGACCGTGGCGGTGATGAGCAGCGGCTGTTTGCGTGCGTGGTACGCCGCCAGCGGGTCCACGAACTGCTCGAACGTCTTGCCGGGGGCCATGAAGGCGAGGCGCTTGAACACGCGCAGGTTCGTGATGGCCTTGCGCCCGCCGAGGCCGGTGAACGGCTTGTCGAAGCTCGTCCTCACGTCGAGCGCCGGTCGCGGGCCGATGTTGCGGAGGAGGATCGACAACAGGCCCTGGCGGACGTCGACATCGATCACGACCTCGGGACGACCCTCGAGCTGGGGGGCTGCCGCCATGGATGGGGTGATTCTACGCCGGTCGGGGGTCAACACCGTGCACCGACGCGTCGTAGGGCAATAGAATGCACAGACGCACGGATCTTCACGCCAAGGAGGGCGTTTCGATGACACGACTGGCTCTGACCGGCGCGCTCGCCGTCGTCATGGCGTGGTCTGCACCTGTGGCCACGCAATCCGGTACCTACGATCTCAAGGAGTGGGACGTCGAGTGGGGTGGACGTACGCGCGACCCGGCCGTCGCCCCGGACGGGAAGGTCTGGTTCGTCGGCCAGGCGGGCAACTACGTGGCGTCGTTCGATCCGAAGAGCGAGCAGTTCAAGCGCTACGAGATCGAAGAAGGCACCAATCCGCACACGGTCGTGGTGGACGAGACGGGCGCCGCCTGGTATGCGGGGAACCGCAACGGTCGCATCGGACGGATCGACCCGGCCTCGGGCGAGGTCAAGACGTTCATGACCGGGGAGGCCCGCGACCCGCACACGATGGTCTTCGACGGCAAGGGCCACCTCTGGTTCACCTCACAGGGTTCCAACCGCGTGGGTCGGCTGCACATGGCCAGCGGCAAGGTCGATCTGGTGGCTCCCCACGACCAGCCGTCGAACCCGTACGGCATCGTCCTCGACAGCAAGGGCACGCCCTGGGTGGCGCTCCTGCGCACGAACATGGTGGCAAAGGTCGATCCGTCGACGATGGAGGTGACGCGCGTCGAGCAGGGCGATCCGAAGGCACGCTCGCGGCGTCTCGAGGTGACCGGCGATGGCGCCGTCTGGACCGGCGATGAAGCGCGCGGTTTCCTCATCCGCATCGACCCGGCCACGGGGCAGACCCGCGAGTGGCAGGTACCCGGTGGCGCAGGTGCGCGTCCTTATGCGCTCACCAAGGACGGGCAGGGCCGCCTGTGGTTCTCGGAGACCGGTCCGGAGAAGCGGCTCGTGGGTTTCGATCCGAAGACCGAACAGTTCTTCGCGAACATCGCGGTGAGCGGCACCATCCGCCACATGCACTTCGACGAGGCCACCGGCACGCTCTGGTTCGGCACCGACGCCAACAAGATCGGTCGCATCGTCACGGGCACGTCCACGTCGTGATGCGACGTGTGGACGTGCTGCTCGTGCTCACGCTCGCCGCGACGACGACGGTGGGAGTCGTCGCGCGGTCGGGCGGGGCGTCGTCGGGGGCCGTGCGCGGCCTCCCTCACGCACGCTCCGGTGATGCCCCTGCCTATGCCGAGGGCGCACCTCCCGGGTTCTCCGGCGGATTCAGCGAGCAGTCGTGCCATGCGTGCCACTTCCATGGCGAGGTCAACTCCGGGCCCGAGCGCGTGACCATCGCAGGTGTGCCACAGCGCTTCGAGGCGGGCGAGACCTACGCGCTCACCGTCACGCTGCGGCGGCCCGACATGAAGCTCGCCGGATTTCAGCTCACGGCTCGCTTCACAGACGATGGCTCGCAGGCCGGGGCGCTCGCAGCCGCGCCAGGCGACGACGCGCGGGTGAAGGTGGAGGTGCAGGGCGACGTGCAGTATGCGAACCAGCGCAGGGAGGGCACCGGGTTGGTCGAGGGGCACATCGCACGCTGGCAGGTGATGTGGACGGCGCCTGCCGTGCGCCGGCCGGTCGTGCTTCACGTGGCGGCGAACGCGGGGGACGGTGACGGGAGCGCGGAGGGCGACTACGTCGAGACGGCGACCGTGGAGACGGCACCGGGGGGATAGGTCACGCGATCACGGGGTCACGCGGAGGGGCGGAGGGGTCTCACGCGGTCACGCGGAGGCGCGGAGGACGCGGGGGGACGACTCACGCGGAGGCGCGGAGGGGCGAAGGGAAGTCTCACGCGGAGGCGCGGAGGGGCGCGGCTCGTCTGGATGCCCGACTGCTTGCTGCGCGTCAGAGCGAGAGCCTGCTCATCAACCTGGTCACGAGGTCATTCGGCGGAGCCGACACGTCGAACGGCTCTCCGATGCTGCCGGCGGGGTGCGCGTACAGCACCTGCCGCTCGTCCGCGACGGTGAGGCGCTCGAACTCCTCCTCGTCGATCGCCCGGGCGTGTCGGCGGCGCTCGATGCGGCGCATGTTCTCGTCGGCTGGAAGCGTCAGCAGGAAACACCGCAGGTCCACCTGGGGGTCGACTTCTCGAAGGCAGCCGTGCAGATCGGCCAGCTGCTCCGGCGCGCGCCAGATGTGGTTGACGACGAAATGACGATAGCCGTGGGACCGGTGGTGCACGTAGAGCAGCGCCACCGTCGCGTGCAGGTAGGCGGCCTCATCGTCCGGCGGCGGGTTCAGCGCGACGAGATGGTCGCCGTCGAGCATCACACAACTGCCGATTTGCTCGGCCAGCGCCTCTGCAAGCGTGGACTTACCGATGCCGAGCGGTCCGTTCAGAACGATGATCATGTGCGCGTAGTCGCCGGATGGCCTGCGGCAGTATGCAACGACATCGGTCGGAGGTCACGCGGGCGCGGAGAGGTCTCGCTAGAGGTCGAACTGCGGCGGTACGAGACTTGCTTCCCTCTCGCGTATCGGTGACGCGCACCCGGTGACGACTGTCGGGTGACACATGTTGGGGGGCTCATGGAACCACTGCGGGAACTGCTCGGGAGCAATCACAAGCAGACCTTGGAGTTCTTTCTCGTCAATCTGCGCGAGGTCTCGGACGCGGATGTCGATGACGAGGAGCTGCTCTACAACGCCAGTGTGCTGGCCCACTACGCCCAGGTATCGACACGGGCGGCCGACGATGTGCCGACGCCGGCACACCTCGGCGAGGTGTTCGACACGTTCGTGCTCGACACGTCGATGCAGCAGGACAGCGGCATGATGGAGGCGGCTGGCGCGCAGTGTCTGCTGCTCGCGGGATACTTCGAGGATCAGATGCGCCGGCGTCACACCATCGGTTGGTATGCGGCACTCGGTGCGCGCTTCTACCATCAGGCCGCAGTCACGGCGCATCGGGCCAGGAAGGCGCGCCTGCTCCGCGCCATGGGGTCACATTTCGAGTCGTGGCGTCAGCGGCACGCGCAGTTGAGTCGCGAGTTGCGGGACCGGCCGTATCTGCTGGCGACGTTCCGTCCCCCGACCAGGTAGCTGCGGGAACCGCAGTATGCTTCGTACACCATGCCGCATGCCCTGTCCGTGATGCTCGCCCTGGCGCTGGCGTTCCAGCCCACTGCGTCGACTCCTCCCCAGGCGCTCGCGCCACCCGACGCCGCCGGCTGGCAGACGCTGTTCGATGGCCAGTCGCTCGATGCCTGGCGCGGCTACCGGCGCGACACGCTACCGGAGAGCGGGTGGGAGGTCAGCGATGGCGTGCTGAAGACGGTGCCGAAGGTGAAGGGCGGCGAACTCATCACGCGCCAGACGTTCCGCGACTTCGAACTCGAATGGGAATGGCGCGTGGCGCCCGGCGGCAACAACGGGGTGAAGTACTTCGTCACCGAGGCGCGCCCGTCGGCCCCGGGGCACGAGTACCAGATGATCGACGACACAGGCTATCCCTCGAAGCTGACGCCTCTGCAGTTCACGGCCGGCTTCTACGATGTGCTGCCCGCCGCGACCGACAGGGCCGTGCGGCCGGCCGGCGAGTGGAACACCTCGCGAATCGTCGTCCGGGGCGCGCGTGTCGAGCATTGGCTGAATGGCCAGCACGTGCTCACCTATGAGCTTGGCAGCCCCGAGGTGAAGGCCGGGATTGCCGCCAGCAAGTTCAGGAACGAGGCAGGGTTCGGGGAGAAGATCGACGGGCACATCATGCTGACGTATCACCAGGACGAGTGCTGGTACCGCAACATCAGGGTTCGCCGCCTCGATTGATCACGCGGAGGCGCGGAGGAAGCGGAGGGGTTGAGGGGTCACGCGGAGGGCGCGGAGGTTTCGGGGTCACGCGGAGGCGCGGAGGGCGCGGAGGGTCAGGGGGCACGCGGACGCGCGGAGGCCGCTCCTAGGCGTAGACTCCCGTCCTCAGCCGCACTGCCCCGACCCGCGGCCCCAACTCGACGGACCGGCGAGCAGTTACACGTCGACGCTCAGGCCTCATCGCCGATGACGTGCACCACGACCAAGCGTGTGTGTGGGGAGCGTCGGTGCTCCCAGACGTAGATTCCCTGCCAGGTGCCTAGGCACAACCGCCCACCGTCAACCGGCACGCTCAGGTTCACAGTCGTGAGGGC
>JAEZDP010000465.1 GCA_023418055.1 Acidobacteriota bacterium | reverse complement strand
GTGATGAAGCACGCGCAGGCGTAAGGCTGCCGCCGGCCGGGTTCCTGGCTCGCCACAAATATTTGAGTCACTCCAATATTTGAGGTAAGCTACCAACTTCGATGGAACGGGAACCGGCTGCGCTCCTTCGCGAACGCGGTATCCAGGTGACGGCGCAGCGGCTGGCAGTACTGCGCGCGGTCGCCGGCCAGCCGCACATCACCGCCGACGCCGTCGCGGAAGCGGTCCGGACCGAGATCGGCGCCATCTCGCTGCAATCGGTCTACGACGCGCTCGGGCTCCTCGTCTCTCAGGGACTGATCCGGCGCATCCAGCCCTCCGGATCGCCGGCGCGCTTCGAAGATCGCGTCGGCGACAACCACCACCATCTCGTCTGCCGCAGCTGCGGCCGGGTCGTCGATGTGGACTGCGCGACCGGGGACGCCCCGTGCCTGACGCCGGCTGCGGGGCAGGGCTACGAAATCGACGAAGCGGAAGTGGCGTACTGGGGCCGCTGCCCCGACTGCCTGGAACACCCGTCGCAGGATGCCGCGCCGGCAGACGCCCCGAGCGCATCCCGCACCAACCGCCGGCGCCCGCGCCGGTCACCCAGAGGCCAGTGACATGGACAACGTTCAGAAGTGCCCGTTCTCGAGCAAGGCGCGTGTGGGTCGCAGCAACACGGAGTGGTGGCCGGATCGCTTGAATCTCGCCTCGCTGCACACCAACCATCCCAAGGGCAACCCCATGGACGAGGACTTCGACTACGCCGCCGAATTCCTCTCGCTCGACCTCGCAGCCGTGAAGAAGGACATCGAGGCCGTGATGACCGACTCGCAGCCCTGGTGGCCGGCCGACTTCGGCCACTATGGCGGTTTGTTCATCCGGATGGCGTGGCACAGTGCCGGCACCTACCGCATTCACGACGGCCGTGGCGGCGCGGGGTCCGGCCAGATCCGCTTCGCCCCGCTCGGCAGCTGGCCTGACAACGCGAACATCGACAAGGCCCGCCGGCTCCTGTGGCCGGTCAAGCAGAAGTACGGGCGCAAGCTGTCGTGGGCCGACCTCATCATCCTGACCGGCAACGTCGCGCTCGAGTCGATGGGGTTCAAGACTTACGGCTTCGCGGGTGGACGACGTGACGTGTGGGAGCCGGAGGACGTCAACTGGGGATCGGAGGCGACCTGGCTGGGCGACGAGCGCTATAGCGGTGACCGGCAGCTGGCCAACCCGCTGGCGGCCGTGCAGATGGGCCTCATCTACGTCAACCCGGAAGGGCCCAACGGCAACCCCGACCCCGTAGCCGCGGCACGCGACATCCGTGAGACGTTCCGCCGCATGGCGATGAACGACGAAGAGACCGTCGCGCTGATTGCCGGTGGGCACACGTGCGGCAAGACCCACGGCGCGGCGCCGGCGACGCATGTCGGGCGGGAGCCCGAGGGCGGCAACCTCGAGGAGCAGGGCTTCGGCTGGAAGGGCGGCTACGAGACGGGTGTCGGCGCACACGCCATCACGAGCGGACTCGAGGTGACCTGGACGACCACGCCTGTGCGCTGGAGCAACGACTTCTTCAGGCACCTCTTCGAGTACGAGTGGGAACTCACCGAGAGCCCGGCGGGCGCCAAGCAATGGAAGCCGAAGAATGGCGCCGGTGAAGGCACGGTGCCACACGCGCACGACCCGTCGCGCAAGATTGCGCCCGGCATGTTGACGACCGACCTCGCGCTCCGTTTCGACCCGGTGTACGAGAAGATCTCGCGGCACTACTACGAGAACCCTGACGTGTTCGCCGACGCGTTCGCGAAGGCGTGGTTCAAGCTGACCCACCGCGACATGGGGCCCATTTCGCGCTACCTCGGCCCTGAAGTGCCGCGCGAGCCGCAGATCTGGCAGGACCCCGTGCCGCCGGTCACCCATGCGCTCATCGACGCGAGTGATGCCGCCACCCTGAAGGAGACGATTCTCGCGTCGGGTCTCTCCGTTTCGCAGCTGGCCTCCACCGCCTGGGCCTCGGCCTCGTCGTTCCGCGGCACCGACAAGCGCGGCGGGGCCAACGGCGCGCGTATCCGGCTGGCGCCGCAGAAGGACTGGGCCGTCAACAACCCGCCCGAACTGGCCAGGGTGCTGAAAGTGCTCGAAGGTATCCAGCAGACGTTCAACGAGGCGCACGCTGCCGAGTCGAAGCAGGTGTCGCTGGCCGACCTCATCGTGCTCGGCGGCTGCGCGGCCGTCGAGAAGGCCGCGAAGGCTGCGGGGCACGAGGTGATCGTGCCCTTCAGCCCTGGTCGCACGGACGCGACGCAGGAGCAGACCGACGTCGAGTCCTTCGCGGTGCTCGAGCCCGATGCCGATGGCTTCCGCAACTACATCGGCGAGGGACACGACGTGCCGGCCGAGCATCTGCTCATCGAGCGCGCGTTCCGCCTGACGCTGAGCGCTCCCGAGATGACCGCGCTCATTGGCGGGCTGCGTGTGCTGCGCGTCAACTCCGGGCAGGGCGACCACGGGGTCTTCACCAAGCGCCCCGAGACGCTCACCAACGACTTCTTCGTCAACCTGCTGGACATGGGCACGCAGTGGACGCCCACGTCCGAAGAGGCCACGGCCTTCGAAGGCTGCTGCCGTCAGAAGGGCGATCCCCGGTGGACCGCGAGCCGCGTCGACCTCGTCTTCGGCTCCAACTCGGAACTGCGGGCGCTGGCCGAGGTGTATGCCTGCTCGGATTCCGAGGAGAAGTTCGTGCGTGACTTCGTCGCTGCCTGGACGAAGGTGATGAACCTCGATCGCTTCGATCTCGCGGCGTAGTCGAGTGTGAGGGTCCCGGCGGCCGGCCGCGCACCAATGGCGTGCGAGGTCGGCGCCGTGATCTGGCCTGTCGTCAGCGGACCCCGGGTATCCCCATGACCCTTCAGCCGATGCGGATCGTGCGCGCGGACGCTGCCGCAGACGACCGTCCCTTGCTGAAGACGCGCGACTGGGCCGTTGCCCTGGATACGCTGCGGCACACGACAGGGACGGGGCTCGAGGCGGGCGGCCCGATGACCGACGCCATGCTTGCGGAGTTGCGGCACGTCGAGCACCTGGAGCGCCTGGATGTCTCGGGCGCCCGCGCGGTCGGCGACGAGGGTGTGCGCGCGCTCGCGGGCCACACCGCCCTGCGGCACCTGGACCTCGGGGGCACCGCCATCACCGATGCCGCTCTCGGGGTGATGCGCACGCTTCCGTCGCTCGAGTCGCTGTCGCTGTGGGGCACACACATCACCGACGAGGGGGTGGACGCGCTCCGCGGCTGCGACCGGCTGCGCGCCGTCAATCTCGGCGGAACCATCGTCGGCGACGGCGCGGTTCGCGCGCTGGCAGGCAAGCCTTCACTCCACACCTTCCACAGTGGCCAGGGGCTCACCGACGAGGGACTCGCGGCGTTCCACGACTGGCCCGTGTTCAAGACGTGGCAGGGCGGTGCCGAGACGATGGCGTTGCTCAGCTATCAGGCGGGCCCGAACCATCTCTGCCTGCGGGGGCAGATCTCCGATCGCGGCTTGGCACGGCTGCAAGGGCTCGATGGACTGTTCGCCCTCGACATCGACGCACGTGAGCTGTCGCTGACGCCCGAGGGCATGCGGTCGCTCATCCCCCTCCCACGACTCGGCTGGCTCGCCGCCGATGCGAAGGACGACTGGATGCCGCACATCGCCGCGATGCCGCGCCTGCGCTTTCTCGGCGCGCAGGACACCACGGCTGGCGATGGCGGATTCGCGGCGCTGGCCCGGTCCACCTCGATCGAGTACATCTGGGGCCGGAGGTGCCACAACCTCGGCACGCGGGGCTTCCTCGCGCTCTCAGAGATGCCGACGCTGCGGGCGCTGTCGGTCAGTTGCCTGAACGTCGGAGAGGAGGGGCTGGCGGCGCTGCCTCGCTTTCCGGCGCTGCGCGAGTTGATGCCGATGGACGTCCCCGATGCGGGTTATCGGTACGTCGGCCGGTGCACTGCGCTGGAATCACTGGTGCTCATGTACTGTCGCGACACGTCCGACGCCGCCACGGAGCATCTCGTCGGTCTGCCGTCACTGCGGGCGTACTTCAACAGCTACACCGCCATCACCGACCGCACGCCCCAGGTGCTCGCGCAGATCGAAGCCCTCGAACGTGTCACCTTCGACAACTGCCACGCGTTGACCAATGCCGGCATTGCGCACCTGACCCGATTGCCACGGCTCGAACGGCTCCGCGTGAACAGCCGGGGCGTCACCCCCGCGGTGCAGCAGGGGTTTGCGGTGACCGTGGACGTCGACATCGAGGCGTAGACGCGCGACCCTCAGCGGACCGTGACATCGACGGGCACGCCGAGAAAGCGCGCGTAACGCTCGGCGGCACGCTCGACGCCTGCGCGCTCCCCAGCCGCGAGCGGCACGCGGGGATACACGTCGATGCCCGGCGCCGATGCCGGGCGGCGTAGCCGCCATGTGCCGGCGACCTTGCCATCGATGAGGAGCACGTGCTGGAAGAGCACGGCGCCACCGCCTGACGCGTCGGTGGCGGTACCGTGTGGCACCGCGACGCGGTCGCGGTAGGCCACCAGATATTCGTCATAGATCGGCAGCAGGTGGATGGCAGGTTCCGTCGCACTCCCTGCGCGGGGCGACGCGGCGGCGGCCGTGCTGCGTCCGACCGACCAGTAGGTCAGACCGTCCATCTCATGGCGCTTCGCGCGGATGATGTCGAGCCCACGGGTGATGTCCTTTCCGGGCAGACCCGACCACCACGCGGCATCTTTCACCGTCGCTGGACCGTGGCTGCGGAAGAACCGTCGGGTGAGGGTGGCGAGCGCGGTGTCGCGATCGAGGCGACGGGCGCCAGGCGCCCGCTCGGCGAGCAGGCCGTAGGTGAACGACGAGCCCCGTCGAGGTCCGCTGCAGATCACGCCTTCGAGTTCAGCATGCATGACGAGGTGCGCCAGGCGCTGGCTGCGGGCCTCGATGCCCACCTCCCGGAAGGCTGCACTCAGTTCCAGACGCGTCAGGTGCCGTCCGTCGCGGAGGACGCGCTCGCAGACGCGGATGGCCCTGGCGAGCGTGGGCGGATCGAGTTCCAGCGCGCGGTTGTACGGCCGCATGGCGTTCTGGATGCGCGGCGCGGTCAACTCGAGCATCCAGCGGATGTCCGCCGGCGTCACGAAGTGCCACGTGGGCCGTAGGACATGCGTGCGAAGCAGGCGGCCCGTGTCGAAGGCCCGGGTGATGTCGGTGTCGAGCGTGCCTTCGGGCAGACGCAGGCCGAGGCCCCATCGAGCCGGACCATACTCCTGGGCCTGCACCGCGCCGAACCACTCGACCAGGCGTACCGGCGACCGCGAACCGGGGTGCTCGACGCGCTGGTTGTGCAGCCGGCGCGCGACGATGTCGGTTCGCGTCCGCACGGGCAGGTCAGTGCACCACGCGGTCGTCCACGTCCACCTCGTCGAGCTCCATGTGCGGGATCTCGAGGTCGCGCACGGTCTGGATGGCCGCCGTCAGCGCGACCTCGGCCTGGCTGGGGCGTCCGTGGTGGCGCAGGCTGCGTCGCATGGCGCGCAGCGCGCGCAGCACCTGCGCGCGGTCGAATCGTTGTCCCGCACAGTGTTCACAGTAGCTCATCGTCTGAATCGCACTCTTTCGTCGCGAGTATAGGGGGCAGGGGCCGTCGTGCCGCTCAGCGTCGCGCACGCGTGCAGGCGCAGTCCATGCAGCCGTGTTCGGCGCACGTGCCGCACGCCGCGATCACCTGGGCTCGCAACGCCCGCCGCGCGCGGAAGACCCGCACGGCTGCGTTGCCCGGCGACAGCCCGTGCCTGGCGGCGTAGTCCTTCACCGACATCCCGTGGACGTCGATGTCGCGCAGCGCTTCGGCATACGAGGGCGCGAGGCCGTCCGCCAGCCGCAGCACGCACGCGCACACCTCGCTGGCCACTTCTGGTGGCGGCGTGCTGGCGTCGAGATCTGCCGCGAACCGCTGGAGCGCACGATCCGCGGCCGCATGCCGTCTGTGGTGGTCGATGACGGCGTTGCGCAGCACCCGGTAGAACCACGCCACGGCCGACTCATCGTCGCGCAGCGTGCTCATCTGGGTGACGGCCCGACCAAAGGCCTCCTGGAGGATGTCTTCGGCGGTTTCGGTCGAGCCCACCCGCCGTTCGAGGAACTGCAGGAAAGCCCGATGATGCTCGACCAGCGTCGCAAGCGACGACGATGGCGCGTCTGTGGTGTTCACGTCATCGGCCATCGATGCCATCGTAACGTATGAGCCCGTGCCGGCGATGTGGCCGGGGTCCTCGTTCTCAGGGGGAACCATGACGCACTACCAGCGGTTTGCCGCCATGATTGCAACCTCGACGGTCGTGATGTTCGGCCTGATGTACCTGAACACCTATCAGCTCGACCACGTGTTCTTCAGCGAGACGCGTACGTACATGGCGCTCGTGATGGGCGCCGCGATGTCGCTCGTCATGCTCGGCTTCATGCGCGGGATGTACCCCAGCACGCGGATGAACGCCGGCATCGCCGCCGCGAGTCTCGTGGTGCTGGCCGTGGCGCTCTGGCTCGTCCGGAGTCAGGCCACGGTGGACGACGTGTCGTACATGAAGGCGATGATTCCGCACCACTCGATTGCGATCCTCACGAGCGGCCGGGCCAACATCGCCGACCCCCGCGTGCGCAAGCTGGCCGACGAGATCATCGAGGCGCAGCGGCGCGAGATCGGCGAGATGAAGGCGCTCATCCGCGAACTGGAAAGCCAGCGTTGAGCGGTTGCGGCTCTGGGCGGTTAGGCGCCGGTGATGTCCGAGTGGTGCCGAAGGCGGGGGTCGAACCCGCACGATCCTTCCGGATCAACGGATTTTGAGTCCGTCGCGTCTGCCAGTTCCGCCACTTCGGCCCGAGTCCATCGGCAGGGACGCGAGTATACCGCGCGGCGAGCGTCCCTGGTTCTTCGGTTCCTTGGTTCCTTGGTTCCTTGGTTCCTTCGTTCCTTCGTTCCTTTGTTCCTTCGTTCCTCCGCCCCTCCCTACCTCTTCGTCCCGTCGGTCGTCCACAGATACAGCGTGCGGCTCGTGCCGTTGCCGTCAGTGAACGTCTCGACCTTGGCCGGCTCCCAGTCGCCCATGCCGAACTGATGCGAGACGATACGCGCGCCGGGTTTCAACTGTTCGGTCAGCCGTGGACGCAACTTGGCGTTCGACGAGGACAGCAGATAGAGGGTCACCACCGTGGCGTCCGAGAGGTCGGCCTCGAGCGCGTCCTGCAGGCGGAACTCGACCAGATGCTCCACGCCGGCCGCCTTGGCATTCGCGCGTCCTTCCTCGATCCGCTGCGGGTCGATGTCGATGCCCACGCCGCGGGCGCCGATTTTGGCCGCGGCGATGACGAGACGCCCATCGCCCGAACCGAGGTCGTAGACCACATCGTTCTTGGTCACCTGCGCCAGCGCGAGCATGCGCGCGACGACGTCCTGCGGGGTCGGGACGAAGGGCGCCAGGCTGTCACCACGCGGCCGCTGCGCCTCGGCCGAGGAACCGCCGGCCAACACTACCGATGAGGTGGACAGGACGAGCGTCGCCAGCACCAGACCGACCTGCGTTGTGACGAACGTGCGACGTGAAGAAACAGAGCGCATGCCACCTCCTGGCCGTATTGTAGACGTCGCTCGCTGAGCTGACGCGATCCAGCCGCTTTGGACGCCTCCCGATAGGCCCCGGCCGGCCTCTCCGACCCTCCCCGCGCGTCCTTCGCCCATCAATGCCCGCAATCAAGGGTTTATGGGCTATAATCGAAAGTGTTTCTCGGCAAACGACTCCCTGCAGTGCGCTTCTGCAACATCCGGAGAGAGGGGTGCCCGTGACATTCCAGGTCGGTGACAAGGTCATTTACCCAAATCATGGCCTCGGCGTCGTTGAACGCATCGAGACCAAGACGATTCTGGGGACGATGTGCGACTTCTACCAGTTGCGCATGGTTGCCAACGAGACGACGGTGCTCGTGCCCGTCAGCAACGTCGAGAGCGTCGGCTTGCGGCGCGCGGTGTGTGACAACGAGATCGATCGGCTCTACTGCCTGCTGTCTGACGGCAAGATCGACAGCCACCAGAACTGGAAAGGACGCTTCAAGGACAACTCCGACCGGATGCGCACCGGGTCGGTCTACGACGTCGTTGAAGTGCTCAAGAGCCTGATGTACCTCAGCAAGTCGAAGAACCTCTCGTTCCGCGAGAAGCGCATGCTCGACCGCGCCCGTTTCCTCGTCATCTCCGAAATCTCCGAAGTCACCGAGCAGCCCAACGACATCGTCGAACAGCGCGTCGACGCCGCGCTGGCGCAGTGCTTCCAGACCAAGGACCTCGCAGAGGTCGCCGCCCCGCGCCGCGCCACCTCCGCTGCCGCAGCCAAGGCGAGCACGGTGAAGGTGACCACGGCGACGCGCGCCTCGGCGCGCCGGGCCCTGCAGGCCAATTAGACGTCCATCCGCTGATATTTCTGCAGACGCGTCGCGAGAAACACCGATGGCCCGGCACATCCCGTAAGGGGTGGCCGGGCTTTCGTTTATGATGCGGCGGCCAGTGTCCACCACCTTCGCGGCCATCCGCTCCCTCACCGCCTACCTCTTCGTCTCGACTTGGGTGCTCGTCGTCGGCACGCCGGCCCTGCTCGTCGGTCTCGTGACTGGCGCCCAGCGCCATCTGTTCTTCCTCGGCATCCTGTGCGTGCGCATCGCCATGGCGATTGTCGGCATCCGCGCCGTGGTCGTGGGGCGCGAGCACATGCAGCGGCATCGGGCCGCGCTCTACTGCGTGAACCATGCGAGCAACGTCGAGCCGCCCATCCTGTTTGCCGTGCTGCGCGAACTCACGCCTCGGCTGAAGGTGGTCTACAAGGCCGTGTTGCGGCGCCTGCCGATTCTCGGACGCGGGTTCGACGTGGTGGGGTTCGTTCCGATCGAGCGCGAGAATCGCGAGCGGGCGACACAGGCGATCGAGACTGGAGTCGAGGCCGTCCGTGGTGGCGACTCGCTGCTGATGTTTCCCGAGGGCACGCGCAGCCGCACGGGCGAGTTGCTGCCCTTCAAGCGCGGCGCCTTCGTGCTGGCGATCAAGGGTCAGGTCCCGGTGGTCCCGCTGGCCATCTACGGCGCCGACCGTGCCATGCGCAAGGGCAGTCCGCTCATCTGGCCGACGACGGTGCGGGTGCACTTCGGCGCCCCCGTGGAGACGACGGGACGCACGCTCGACGACCGCCAGGCGCTTGCCGACGAGGGGCGGGCGAGGGGGGCGGGGCTGCTCGCCGATGCCGCGCGGGCCGACGCTGCGGCAGCCGACGCCGCGCCCTGACGACGTCCGCGCCCGGCAGGCCGTCGGTGCGTTGGCGCGGGCCTCGGCGTATCCTGTCCCGAGACCTACCTGCAAAGGAGGGCGATCGTGGAACTGCTCGTCACACTGGGCCGCACGTTCGGATTTTCGCTGGCCGCGGGCGTCAACCTGTACGCCACGGTGGCCATCCTGGGCCTGGCGACGCGCTACGAGTGGGTGGCGCTGCCCGAGCAGTACCGCATCTTCGACAACTCGTGGGTGATCTACACGGCGCTGGCGCTGTTTGTCGTGGAGTTCGTGGCCGACAAGGTGCCATGGCTCGACACCATCTGGGACGGTATCCACACGGCCATTCGGCCGCTCGGTGGGGCGCTCGTGGCGGTGTCCACGCTGGGCGAGGCCTCGCCCGCGGTACAGGGCATGGTGGCGTTGCTGGGCGGCGGGCTTGCCGCGTCGAGCCACACGACGAAGGCCACCGCGCGCGTCACGGCCAATGCGAGTCCCGAGCCCTTCTCGAACTGGGCGCTGAGCCTGGGCGAGGACGTCTTCGTGATCAGCCTCGCGCTGCTGGCGCTGCAGTACCCGCTGCTGGCGCTCGGTGTCGTGGCGCTGGCGGTGCTGGTGAGCGTCGTGGTCCTGATGCTGCTGGCACGCGCCATCCGGCGCCGGTTGTTCGGCCCGAGGCCGCCGGCCCCGGCGATGGGCGGGTGAGGGGAGCGCTGGAGGCGCTCATCCGCCGACGGTGAACCGCAACGTCCAGGGGCCGCCGATCGGGCGGTCTTCGGTGGACCGGATCCCTTCGAGCAGGCGCACTTCGACGGTGCGGAAGCGCTGGAGCGGCGCGGCAAACTTCAGCTCCAGCACGCGTCTGCCCGCATCGTAGTTCGTCGAGAAGGCCAGCGGCGGCGGCTGGGGCTCGCCGCGCTCCGCAGACTCGCTGGCGAGATAGCGCGCCTGCACCTGTCCGGCGAACGTGTCAGGGTTCATGTCCCGCGAGAACTGGATGCGCACGCTGGCGTTCTGACTCACATCCAGTTCGTCCGCCGTCGGTGCGCTGAAGACCACGGTCGGCGTGGGCGGCGGTAGCGCCGGCGTCACCGTGTCCTCGGGCGGCGTCTCGTCCACGGGGGGGGCGCTGCGCACCTCGATCGCCTCGATCCAGACGAGCCCCCGGGCCGTCCGCACATCGCCGCGGACCTCGAGCCATCGGCCCGTGTCCATGCGGCGGTCCACACGCAGGTCCACGCCGTCAGCGCGCGCCTGCCTGCCCACGACCCAGACCGACGCGTCGGCCAGTTGCAGGATGAAATCGAAGCGGCTGCGGCCAGGGGCGGCGGGCTGGTCTCCGAACAGATTGCGTCCCCGGAAGCGGCCCACCACGCTCACCGCCTCGCCCTCGTACGTCTCGGGATCGAGTGCCAGGGCCCGCAGCGTCACCTGCGTGAACGGCTCCGGTCGCGACACCGTCTCGGCGAGGACGATGAGCAGTTCGCCCTGGGCGGGCCAGTCGCGGTTGAGCACCTTCTGCGAAAGGGCGCCGAGGTTGTGTGCCGCCACGCGCGGGTCGTCCTGAGGCAGGCGGCCGACATCCACGAAGGCGCCGGTCACCTCGGCAGGGCCATCCGTGCTGCCCACGGCGGCGTCGCCCACAAGGAGCACGCGCGCAGCGCCGCCGATGAGGGCCGTCCCGACCCCATCGGTCACGAGCCGTCCCCGGACCCGAACGGCATGCAGGTGGTGGAACACCGGGTACGTGGTCAGCGACTCGACGGTCGTCGACCGTCGGCCCCCGGGCAGTTCGGCACGGATCTGGGCCGAGGCGGGCGTGCAGAGCGCCACCGCGAGGAGTGAGGCCGAGAGCAGGCGAAGGGCCCGGGTCATATAGTGATCGACGCCGCTCACGGGTCGGGAGTTGACAGCGCGCTACAATCCGGCCGTGAGCGATGTCGCCCGCATCCGTAGCGCCTCCGAGCATGTCTCCGAACTGACCACCGCACGGCTGTCGGTGTACTTGCGGTGCATCGACCAGCTCGACGCCCAGGGGACCAACACTGTCTCGTCCCAGGGGCTTGCCGCACAGTTTGGCCTGAATGCGGCCCAGATTCGCAAGGACCTGGCACATTTCGGCGAGTTCGGCATCCGCGGCGTCGGCTACTACGTCAAGGATCTCAAGCGTCACCTGCGTCAGATCCTCGGGCTCGATCGCTCCATCAAGGTCATCATCCTCGGCGCCGGCAACCTTGGCATGGCGCTGGCCGACTACCCGGGCTTCCGGTCGGACGGCTTCGACATCGTGGCGCTGTTCGACACGGCGCGCGAGAAGGTGGGGCAGTACTCGCGCAGCGGCGTGCCCATTCGACATGCGCGCGACCTCGAGCGGGTGGTCGATCGCGAGCGCGTGGACATCGCGGTCGTCAGCGTGCCAGCCGAGGCGGCGCAGCCGACCATCGACGCCATCGTGGCGACCGGCATCAAGGCGATCCTGAATTTCTCGCCCGGCAACCTGCGCGTGCCGCCTGGAGTGAAGCTGAAAAGCATGGACCTGTCGGTGACCTTCGAGAGCCTGTCGTTCTTCCTGGCCAACGGATCCGTCGATGTCTGACTCGCCCCGTCTGACGCACGCCGATGCCGACGGCCGCGTGCGCATGGTCGACGTCTCGGACAAGGCCGCCACGCGTCGTGTGGCCGTGGCCGATGGCTTCGTGCGGGTCGGCGCCGAGGCGCTGCGGCTCGTCTCGTCAGGGGCCGTCGCCAAGGGCGACCCGCTGCAGACGGCACGCATCGCGGGCATCATGGCGGCCAAGCGCACCGCCGACATCATTCCGCTGTGTCATCCGCTCGCGCTCTCGAGTGTCACCGTGGACCTCGCGATCGAGAAGGACGGCATCGCCGTCCGCGCCAGCGTGACGACCACGGGCCCGACGGGCGTGGAGATGGAAGCCCTGACCGCCGTCACCGCGGCGTGCCTCACGATCTACGACATGCTGAAGGCCGCCGATCGCGGCATGGTGATCGAGCAGGTGTCGCTCGTGGAGAAGGACGGCGGGCGCAGCGGGCGATGGACGCGGACGTCTGGCGCTTGACGCCACAACGCCACACGCCACACGCCTTACGCCTTACGCCACACGCCTCACGCCTTACGCCTTGCTGGACGCTTGACGCTCGACGCTGGTACGGTAGGCCCCTGTACTCACTCGAGGAGGTGCGCGTGGCGGTGGCCGTCGCGGCTGATCAACGATATCGCTTTCCCCCGTCGGCCCCGGCCCGTATCGCGACGCTGGCCGAACTGCCGCGACACGTGGCCCAGGTGCACGATCGGCCGGCGTTCCTCGTGCGCTGCACCGCAGGGGGGCTCGAGCCGCTGAGCACACGCGCGTTTGCCGAGCGCGTGCAGGCCGTTGGGCTCGCCCTCCGCGACATGGGCATCGTCGCGGGCGACCGCGTGGCCATCATGTCCGAGACGCGCCAGGAGTGGCTGCTGGCCGATTTCGGCATCATCACGGCCCGCGCCGTCACCGTGCCGATCTATCCCACGCTGTCGGCCCAGCAGGCGCGCTACATCCTGCAGGACGCGGAGGTCCGCGGCGTGCTCGTGGCCGACGCGCAGCAGGCCGCCAAGATTCTCGAAGTGCGGCACCTGCTGCCCACGCTCGAGTTCATCGTCGTCTTCTCGGGCGAGCCGCCTGCCGTGTCAAGTCCGTCGGTGTTGTCATTCACGGCGCTGCTCGAACGCGGGACCCGATTGGCCCAGGACCCTGCGGCCCGGGCGGCCTACGACGCTGGCATTGCGGCCGTGCGCCCGTCGGACCTGCTCACCATCATCTACACCTCGGGCACGACCGGCGAGCCGAAGGGCGTGATGCTGTCGCACGCCAACCTGCTGTCCAACATCCTGGCGGTGTGCCCGGTGCTGGCCCTCGACCGCCAGGACGTCGCGCTCAGCTTCCTGCCCCTCAGCCACGTCTTCGAGCGCATGGTGACGTGTGTCTATCTCTACGAAGGCGTGACGGTGGCGCATGCCGAGTCGATGGAGACCATCGCGCGCGACCTGCAGCAGGTACGGCCCACCGTCATGACCGGCGTGCCGCGCGTGTACGAGAAGCTGCACGCCCGCATCCACGAAGCCGTGGGCAGCGGCCCGGCGGTGAGGCAGCGGCTCTTCCACTGGGCGGTCCGCATCGGGCAGCAGGTGTCGGCCCTGCGCATCACCGGGCAGCAGGTACCCGCATCGCTCAAGGTGCAATGGAGCCTGGCCGATCGCCTGGTGGCCTCGAAGATACGCGCGCGCGTCGGCGGACGCTTACGCCTGGCCGTGTCGGGCAGCGCGCCGCTTCCCAGTTACATCGCCGCGTTCTTCAACGGCATCGGCCTGCGGCTCATCGAGGGCTACGGCCTCACCGAGACGTCACCGGTCATCTCGGTCAACCCACTCGACCGCCCACGTTTCGGCACGGTCGGCTGTGCCGTCGACAAGGTGGAGGTGGCCATCGCCGACGATGGCGAGATCGTCACGCGCGGGCCGCACGTGATGCAGGGTTACTGGAAGCGCCCCGACGACACCGCGGCCGTCATCGTGGACGGCTGGTTCCACACCGGGGACGTCGGCTCGCTCAGTGCCGACGGCTACCTGTCGATCACCGACCGCAAGAAGGAACTGCTCGTCACCTCGGGTGGCAAGAAGATTGCGCCCGCGCCCATCGAGAGCGTGCTGAAGCGCGATCCCCTCGTCGCCGAGGCCGTCGTCGTCGGGGAGGGCCGCAATTTTCCGTCGGTGCTCATCGTGCCGGACTTCGCCGTGCTCGAGCAGCGGCTGCGCACGCTCAACCTGCCGCTCGACGCACGCGAGGCGCTCATCGAGCGTGAGGACGTGCGGGCGCTCTATCAGGAAGTGGTGGACGGCCTCAACTCGGAACTCGCGCAGTACGAGCGCCTCAAGAAGCTGGCGCTGCTGCCGACCGAGTTCTCTATTGCCGGAGGCGAGCTGACGCCCACGTTGAAACTGAGACGCAAGCGCATCCTCGAACGTTGGCAATCCGTCGTGGATCGGTTATACGAGGATCAGAGAAAAGGGGTGTCCTCGTGAGAACCGACGTGTACGAAGCCATAAACGACCAGGTCAACAACGAACTCTCGGCCTCGCACAGCTACCTGGCGATGTCGGGTATGTGTGAGGCGATCAATTTTCCCGGGGCCGCGCAGTGGTTCCGGCTGCAGAGCGAAGAGGAGCGGGGCCACGCCCTGCGCCTGTTCGACTTCATCCACAATCGTAACTACAAGGTGACGCTTCGCAAGATCGGCGCCGAGACGACCACCGCCACCACACTGCTGGAGATCTTCAAGGCCGCGCTCGCACAGGAGGAGCAGGTGAGCCAGCAGATCGACGCACTCTACGATCTCGCGATGAAGGAGAAGGACTTCGCGGCCGTGGTCGAGATGCAGTGGTTCGTCACCGAGCAGGTGGAGGAAGAGAAGTCGGCGCGCGACATCATCGCCAAACTCGAGATGGCCGGCAGCAGCCCGAGCGCGCTGCTCGAGATCGACAGGGAACTCGGGGCGAGGGGCGCGGCCGGCGGACACTCCGGCCACTGATCGGCCCCCGGCCTGTCGGGTGCGCCACTAGTCGAACACGCGCGCCTCGCGGATGGGCCACCAGCGCAACTGCACCTTGCCGATGATGTACTTCTTCGGCACCGGTCCCCAATGGCGGCTGTCGGAACTGTTGTTCCGATGGTCGCCCATCACGAAGTAATACCCTTCCGGAATGACCTGCGGGCCCCAGTCATCGTGGCCCCGATACTCCGACGGCACGTAGCCATCCTCGAGTTCGACGTCGTCGACGAAGACCCGCCCGTCGACGATGCGCACCTTGTTGCCCTCTTCGGCGATCACGCGCTTGACGAACGACTTGTCGGGGTCGACCGGGTACCACAACATCACGATGTCGCCGCGGCGCGGCTCGCCGATCTTGTAGGCCGCCTTGTTGACGATGAGCCGGTCCTGGTCTTCGAGGGTCGGGGCCATGCTCTGGCCCTCGACGCGCGCGACCTGGAAGCCGAACGTCACGATGAGCGTCGCGTAGACCGCGGCCGACGCGAGGGTCTTGAACCACGTGAAGAGCTCTTCGCCCAGGCGCGACCAGATCGATGGCCCGCGGACGGGTGCCGTCGCCGCTCGCAGCGCGGCGTCAGCCGCCGTCGTGGCCGAGGGCACACCTGGCACCAGCGCGGATCCGGGCACCGCGGGCCCCGGAGGAACCGATGACGCCGGCACAGCGGGCTGTCCGTAGGCCTTCAGAGATTCAGGTACTCCCGCAGCCGTTTGGTCTGGGTGCGGCTCACCGGGATCTCTGTCGCCTTCGCGTCTTTCATTCTCAGGATGAAGTTCCGGCTGAACCAGGGGACTATCTCCTTGATCTTGTGGATATTGACCAGGTACGACCGGTGCACCCGCCAGAAGACGGCTGGGTCGAGCTGCGCCTGCAACTCGTCCAGCGTCCGCGTGGCCGCCGTGCCTGCCGCTCCATTGGCTACGACAGAGACGACGTCGTCGTTCAATGACGCGAAGATCAGGTCTTCGGCCGGCAGCAGCAGGATGCGGTCGTCCACCTTGACGGCCACCTGAACGCGCCGTGTCTGCCGCGCCGACACCAGCTGGACGATGCGCTCGAGTTCGGACGCGGACACGCCGGGCTGTCGGTCGGCCGTCAGGCGTCGCCGCGCCCGGGCGACGGCCCGGTCGAGGCGGCCCGCATCCACCGGCTTGAGCAGGTAGTCGACCGCGTTGACGTGAAAGGCGTCGAGCGCGTACTGGTCGTAGGCCGTCACGAATACGATTTCCGGCGACAGGTGCCGCGCGAGCGCCTGGCGCGCCACCTCGAAGCCGGTGAGCCCTGGCATCTGGACGTCGAGGAAGACAATGTCTGGCTCGAGGTCTTCGAGCAGACCGAGGGCCTCGATGCCGTTGACGGCCTGACCAATCACTTCGACCTCGGGCACCTGCCCGAGGAGAAAGCACAGCTCGTCGCGAGCCGGCTGCTCGTCGTCGACCACCAGCGCCGTCACTTTCATCTTACGCGGTCCGCCGTTCGGGCACGATCATCTGGGGAATCTCCAGGCGCACGCGCGTGCCCTCTCCCGGCGCGCTGGTGATGGTCAGCTGGCATTGTGCCCCGAAGATCACGCGCAAGCGCTCGTTGACGTTGCGCAGGCCGATGCCGCTCGAAACCGGCCGCCCCGGCCGCTCGTGGTCGATGCCGAGTCCGTTGTCGATGATTTCGATCACCGTGAGCGTGCCGCGCCGCTGGCTGACGAGCGTGATCGTGCGTTCGCCGACCTTGTCGGCCAGGCCGTGCTTGATGGAGTTCTCGACGAGCGGTTGCAGGATCATGCTCGGCACGATCTGGTCGAGCGTCGCCGGGTCGAGTTGCTTGTCCACCCGCAGCGTGGGGCCGAACCGGATGCATTCGATGTCGAGGTATTCGTCCACGGCCGACAGTTCCTCGCGCAGGGGCACGAAGTGATCGTGGGCGCGCAGGCGCCGCCGGAGCAGGCCGGCCAGCCGCGCGATGAGCGTCCGGGCGGTCTCGGGATCCGAGCGGATGAGCGATGAAATCGAGGTCAGGGTATTGAACAGGAAATGCGGGTTGATCTGGCTGGTCAGCGCCTCGATGCGGGCGGCCAGCAGCAGTTGCTCCTGCTCCTGCAACTTGTGCTCGATACGCGCGGAGTTCCAGATCTTGATGGGAATGGCCACGGTCAACGTGGTGCCGAGCAGCGCGACCGCGAGCATCAGCGGCTCGTCGGCCGGGAAGAAGAACAGGCGGTGGATGCCGTACCGATGGCCAAGTGCCTGCCGCAGCAGCTCGAGGCCGATGGGCGCCGCGATGAGCAGCATCTGCCAGTCCACCTGGAGGCGACGCACCAGTTGCCACAGGTACCGGACCAGCCCGGTGAGGACGAACGGCGAGAAGTGCCAGATGGCGTTCTTCGGACAGATCTCGCGCAGGCCGCCACCGGCAAAGCCGCAGCCGACGGCAAACGGCAGCGCGATGAACTCGCCGGCGGCCAACGCTGGCAATCCGACCATGCCGCCCACGATGGCCCCGGCGTACGGGCCGGCGACGAGCCCCGCCAGGAAGGGCCCGCCGAGCGAGACATCCGCGGCGTTGTAGCCGAGCAGCAGGCGGCTCAATACCCCCGCCATGAGGGGCACGCCGAGGGCGGCGATGAAGGCGCCCCGTTCCGGCCAGTCGCGCCGTTCGGTGAGCAGCAGCGTCCGGAAGCGCCGGAACCGCACCAGCATGATGGCCAGCGCGGCCACCACCGCCAGCTGCACCACCATGGTCGTCAGCAGGAACTGGTCGGCCGAAAGGAACTTGGGGTCCTGAAGCACCACCGGACAGTGTACGCCCGGCACGCGGAGATGCGGAGGGCTCGGGGGGCACGCGGAGGCGCGGAGGACAGGAAGGTCTCACGCGGAGGGCGCGGAGGTTCCCGCCGTGGGCCGTAGACCGTGGACCGTGGACCGTGGACTGTATGCCCTTTTTGCTACACTGAATTAGATATGCACCCGCGCTGGCAGGCGTCAGGCGGGCGATAAGGAGCCAGCTGCATGATTCGTCCCTGGATCGTCGGGTTCAAGACCACGCTCAAGCACATGTTCAAGAAGCCGGTGAGCGTGAACTACCCGGACGAGAAGGTGCCGATGTTCCCGAAATGGCGCGGCAAGCAGGTGCTGATGCGCGACGAGCACGGGCTCGAGAAGTGCGTCGCGTGCGGGCTGTGCGCGGTGGCCTGCCCGGCCGACGCCATCTACCTCGAGCCGGCCGAGAACGACGGCAGCGTGATGGCCGGTCCGCGGTACGCGCGGACGTACCAGATTCACAAGACCCGCTGCATCTTCTGTGGGTACTGCGAAGAGGCGTGCCCGGTGTCGGCCATCTTCATGGGCAAGGACTACGAGCTGGCCGTCTACAGCAAGGACGACTTCATCTGGGACAAGGACGACCTCCTGGTGCCGCTGACCGCCAACGCGCCGCGGACACCGCCGACGTCGGCCGACTGAGTCGTGTCACATCCCTTTCTCGACGCGCTGCGCGCGCGTGTGCTCGTCGGCGACGGCGCCATGGGCACGCAGCTCTACGCCCAGGGCGTGTTCCTCAACCGGGCGTTCGAAGAGCTGACGCTCACCCAGCCGGACCTGGTGTTGGGCGTGCACACCAGCTACGTGCGCGCTGGGGCCGACCTCATCGAGACCAACAGCTTCGGCGCCAACAGGCGCAAGCTGGCGACCTTCGGCCTCGGAGACCAGGTCACGGCCATCAATCGGCAGGCGGCACGTCTGGCCCGGCACGCCGCCCGCGAGTCGGCCTTCGTCGCCGGATCGCTCGGGCCGCTCGGTGTCCGCGTGGAGCCCTGGGGCAAGACCGGCCTCGACGAGGCGCGCGACATCTTCCGTGAGCAGGCCGCCGCCCTGGCCGAAGGCGGCGTGGACCTCTTCATCCTCGAGACGTTCCGCGACGTCAGCGAACTGGGCGCCGCCATTGCCGCCGTGCGCGACGTGAGCGCCCATCCTGTGGTCGCGATGTTGACCACCGGGGAGGACGGCGCCAGCCTCGACGGCATGCCGGCCGAGCAGTTCACCCACCGGCTGCTCGAGTTCGGCCCGGACGTCATCGGTGTCAACTGCAGTGTCGGCCCCGCGCCGATGCTCGACGCCATCGAGCGCATCGCGGCCGCGGCGCCGGAGGCCTTGTTGGCGGCGCTGCCCAACGCCGGTAAGCCGCGTGACGTCGACGGGCGCAACCTCTATCTCTGCTCGCCCGACTACATGGCCTCGTATGCGCGGCGCTTTGCCCAGGCAGGCGTCCGCCTCATCGGCGGGTGTTGCGGCACCACGCCGGAACACGTGCGGCAGATTCGGCACGCCGTTCGCGGGTTGGCCTCCACCCCCGCGTCGGGCGGCCCGCGCAGTGCGCCCGTCGCCCCCGTGGCGCGACCGACCATGCCGCCGGTCCCCCGCGCCGGCAAGTCGAGGCTGGCCAACGCGCTCTCGCGAGGGCATGCGGTCGTCGGCATCGAGATAGGTCCGCCCCCAGGGCATGCGATGGACCACTTCGTCGAGGTGGCGCGCCAGGCGCACATCCGCGGGGCCGACTTCGTCCTGGTGCCGACCGCCCCGGGCGGCCGGGCCCATACCAGCGCGCTGGCCGCCGCGGTGACCCTGCAACAGAAGGCCGGCGTCGAGACGGTGCTGCAGTACTGCTGCCGCGATCACTCGCTGCACGCGATGCAGGCCGACCTCCTCGGCGCGCACGCCCTGGGTGTCCGCAACCTGCTGCTCGTCACGGGCCGCCCCAGGCGCCTCAGCGAATACCCCGACGCCACGGCGGTCTTCGACGTGGACTCGATTGGCCTGACCAACGTCGTGGCACGCTTCAACGTCGGCGAAGACGTCGGCGCGCAGTCAATCGGTGAGCCCACGGCGTTTCACGTGGGCGTGGCCGCCAACCCGACGGCCGTGATGCCAGAGCGCGAGCGCTCGCGCTACCGCTACAAGGTGGAGGCGGGGGCCGAGTTCGCCGTGATGGGCCCCATCTACGACCCGGACGCCCTGCGCGCGTTCCTCGACTCGGTGGGCGAGCCACGCGTGCCGACGCTGGCCGTCGTCCGCGTCTTCGAGAGCGCACGGCAGGCCGAGCAACTCGCCCACGAGGAACCCGGCATAGGGGTGCCATCGTCTCTGGTCGCACGGATGGCTGCGGCGGACGCCCGCGGCGAGGCCGCCGCCGAGGCCCAACGGATTGCCGAAGAGCTGGGGGCCGCGCTGCGGCCCATGGTCGAGGGCATCGTTCTGGCCGGGCCCTCAGGCGACTCGGCCGTGGCGCTCGACCTGCTCACGGCAAGCGCCGCGGAAGGCGTGCAGCCGTCCTGAGTGGCCGGGACCTGCGTGATACACTGCCGCTGTCCTTTCGATGTGGAGATGCTAGATGACGTTACTCGGGCGTGACCATGCCCGCACGGAGGAGGAAGTGGTGCAGGGTGGCGATGCCGCCACACGTGCGCTGTCCTCCACGGCGGTCGAGAACGACTTCGTCGAGCACGTCTACGAGAAGCTCGCCAAGGTCTACGACCTGACCTTCGGGCCGACGCTGCACCCCGGCCGTGTCCAGGCCCTGCAGCGGATGAAGATGCACCCGGGCGACAAGCTGCTCGAGGTGGGCGTGGGCACCGGCATCAACGCCGTCATGTACCCGAAGACCGTCGAGGTCACCGGCATCGACTTCTCGGAGCACATGCTCGAGAAGGCGCGCGAGCGCGTCCTGCGCAAGGGCATGACCAACATCCGCCTGCTCCAGATGGATGCCCAGGACATCAAGTTCGAGGACGACACGTTCGATATCGTCTACGCGCCCTATCTCATCAGCGTGGTCCCCGACCCGGTGAAGGTTGCGCGCGAGATGCGGCGGGTCTGCAAACCCGGCGGCCGCATCATCTTCCTCAACCACTTCCTCAGCCCCAACGCGCTGCTCTCGAAGGCCGAGCGCATCATCTCGCCGCTCACCGTGCACATCGGCTTCAAGTCGGATCTCGACCTGCCCGCGTTTCTCGCGCAGGCACAGCT
>JAEZDP010000456.1 GCA_023418055.1 Acidobacteriota bacterium | reverse complement strand
GCGTAGTACTCGACGTTGGTCGACCGCGGCACGCCGTCGACGAGGCGCGTGATGTAGGCCAGGCCGCCCACCGCCTCGAGCTGCGCGGCGCGATCGAGTTCCTCGGCCAGCGTGACGAGGTCGATGGCCTGTCCCCGCTCGCTGAGCAGGATCATCTTGTCGAAGAGCTGCCGGTGCGCTTCGCGAAAGAAGTCTTCGGGGCGGATGACCTCGACCGCCGCGTTGATCGCCTCGTTGCGGATCAACACGGCGCCCAGCACCGAGCGCTCGGCGTCGAGATTGTGGGGAAGGGTACGGTCGTTCACAGCGGGCCAGCGTTGGACGAAGACGAAGCGTCAGGCATCAGCATCAGGCATGAAGCATGAGACATGAGGCATGAGGCATGAAAAAAGGCCGCCGCTGGCAGCTGCCGGCGACGGCCCTTCAGTCTACTCCTGTCGGCCCTTGCGGGCGCGGTCCTGCAGAGATCAGGCCTCGGCAGGGGCCTCGGGGGCGGCCGCTGGTGGCGGGTTCTCGGGAGCCACCACCACCTTGACCTGGGCGGTCACGTCGCGGTGCAGGCGGATGGGCACCTGCGTCTCACCGACCTCCTTGAGCGGATCGCCCAGCTGGATCTTCCGCCGGTCGACTTCGAAGCCCTGGGCGGCCAGGCCCTCGGCGATGTCGGCCGAGGTGACCGAGCCGTACAGGTGGCCGTTCTCGCCGACCTTGCGCGTGACGACGACCTCGACCTGCGCGAAGCGGGTGGCCAGCGCCTGTGCGACGGCGCGTTCCTCTGCCGCCTTGGCCGCGGCCGCCTTCTTCTCGAACTCGATCTGCTTCTTGTTGCCGGTCGTCACCGCGAGGGCGAGCTTGCGCGGCAGCAGGTAGTTGCGCGCGTAGCCCGGCGCCACCTTGACGATGTCGCCGCGTTCGCCGAGGTGCTCGACCTCCTGCTTGAGGATTACTTCGATCATGTCAGCCTCGCCTCTCAGTCGGTCGCGTAGGGAAGCAGCGCGAGGAAGCGGGCGCGCTTGATCGCCACCTGCAGCTTGCGCTGGTACTTGGCGCTCGTGCCCGTCAGCCGGCGCGGCTGGATCTTGCCGCGCTCCGGGACGAACTGCGCGAGCAGCCGCGCGTCCTTGTAGTCGATGTAGTCGATCTTCTCCGTGCGGAACTTGCAGACGCGCTTGCGCCGGAACCCGCCCCGCCGCGGACCGCGATCGGTCTTCTTGTCACCGCTGCGGCCACGCCCGCCGGCGCTGCGTCCGCCTCCGTCTTCACGATCGACGCTCATCGGTCTCCCCCTTCGTCCTCGGCACGGCTCTCGGCCTGCGCCTGCTTGGCAAGCAGTTCCTCTGGCGTCGGCTCGGGCGGCAGCCCGCGGGCGACGCGGCGACGGACGGTCTCTTCCTTGCGCTTCGTCCGGGCGCGCTCGGCCTTCTTGAACTCCTCGTCCACCCGCACGATGAGGTGCCGGATGATGAGGTCGCTCACCTTGAGGCGGCGATCGAGTTCCTTCACCAGTTCACCCGTGCCGCTGAACAGCACGACGGTGTAGATGCCCTCGCCGTGGGGGCCGATCTTGTAGGCGAGCTTGCGGCGGCCCCACACATCGACGTTGTCGATGGTGCCCTCCGCCTTGGTGACATTCGACTCGACGAGCGTGGTGAGCTCGGCGAGCTGCTCGTCGGTCGTCTCGGGCGAGGCGATGTAGACGAGCTCGTACTGCTTGAGCGACGTTGCCATAAGTCTCCTTGTGGCCTGGACGGCCACCGCAGTCAGGGCCTAGCCCTGCGCCTGAGGTGGCAAGGAGTGAGAGTCCCGCGCCGTCACCGGCGCGTTGAAGACGGTCATCGTCTTCTCGATGCCTGCGGTGAGCCACGACTCGACACAGTCGGCCGCGCGCCCCACCCACTCGTCGAAGTCGGCCCGCATCGCGGGGTCGATCTTGGCCAGCACGTGATCCGCGAGATCCCTGCGCGGATCGCCCCGCCCGACGCCCACCCGCACCCGCGGGAAGGCCTCCGAGCCGAGCAGCCCGATGATCGACTTGAGGCCGTTGTGGCCGCCGGCCGATCCCCGGGGGCGTACCCGCAGCTGGCCTGCGGGCAACGCCACCTCGTCGACCACCACGAGCAGGTCGTCGAGGGCAATCTTGTAGAACCGCACCAGGTCGGCGACGGCTCGACCGCTGAGATTCATGAACGTCAGCGGTTTGGCCAGCAGCACGCCCTCGCTGCCGAGCCCACGAATACGCGCCGTCAACGCCTCGGCCGGCGCACTCTCGAAGGCGACGCCGTGGCGTGCCGCGAGGGCATCCACCACCATGAAGCCGACGTTGTGCAACGTGTCGCGATAGCGGGGCCCGGGGTTGCCGAGCCCGACGACGAGTTTCACTACTTCTCTTCGGGCTTGCCCTTCTTGGCCACCTCGGGTTCGGCCGCGGCATCAGCCGACGCCGCCTCTTCCACCCGCGGCGCCACCACGTGCACGAGCAGCAGGTCGGCCGGGCTGACAGGTGTCCACGCCTTGCCTTCGGCGACGTCGCGGACGTACACGCCGTCGCCAATCATCATCTCGCGGACGTCGATGGTGATGTTGTCGGGGATGTCGGCCGGCAGCGACTCGATTTCCACGTCGCGGTGGACGAAGTCGAGCGTGCCCCCCTGCTGCTTCACGCCGCGTGGCTCGCCCTGCAGGATGACCGGCACCTTCACCGTGATGCGCTTGGCCATGTCCACGCGGTAGAAGTCGGCATGCAGCAGCGTGTGCGTCACCGGCTGCAGGAGGTAGTCCTTCACGATGACGACGGTGCTGGTGCCGTCGACCTCCAGCGTGATGAGCGTGTTCTCGCCCGTCTCCGAGTGGAGAATCTTGGACAGCGCCTTCGGGCTCACCGCAACGGCGAGCGGCTCCGACGAGCCGCCATAGACGACGGCGGGAATCTGACCGGCGACGCGCAGCCGGCGGGCGTGGTTCTTGCCGCGGGTGTCACGGGCGACCGCTTCGAGCGTGGCTTCCATAATCGACCTTCCTGAACCTAAACGAACAACGACGAGACCGACGTCTCTTCATGGATGCTGCGAATGGCCTGCCCGAGCAGGCGGGCCACCGACAGACAGGTAATCTTCGACGAATCGGCGCACGACCCGCTCAACGGAATCGTGTTGGTGACCACGAGCTTCTCGAGTGCCGACCCCTCGATGCGTTCGAGCGCCGGGCCCGACAGCACCCCGTGCACCGCGCACGCGATGATGCTGGCCGCCCCGTTGTCGCGCAGCGCCTGCGCGGCCTTCACGATGGTGCCCGCCGTGTCGATGATGTCGTCCTGCAGCACACAGGTGCGGCCGCGGACATCGCCGATGACGTGCATGATCTCGGCGATGCCCGTCTCCGAGCTCCGCCGCTTGTCGATGATGGCCAGTTCCGCCCCGAGCCGCTTGGCGTACGCCCTGGCCCGCTCGGCCCCGCCGGCATCGGGCGACACCACCGTCATGTTCGGCACGTGCTGCCGCGAGAGGTAGTCGATGATCACCGGAGCCGCAAACAGGTGGTCCACCGGGATGTCGAAAAACCCCTGGATCTGCGCCTTGTGCAGATCCATCGTCAGGATGCGGTTGGCACCTGCCGCGCTCAGCAGGTTGGCCACCAGCTTGGCCGAGATCGGCACGCGCGGCTTGTCCTTTCGGTCTTGCCGGGCGTAGCCGTAGTACGGAATCACGGCCGTGATGCGTGCGGCCGACGATCGACGGAAGGCGTCAATCATGACGCACAGTTCCATGATGTTGTCGTCGACCGGCCGGGACGTCGGCTGCACGATGAAGACGTCCGCCCCGCGGATGTTCTCGTCGATCTGGAACGAGACCTCCGTGTCGGGGAACCGGTGGAGCCGCGCCTGCCCCAACCCCACGCACAGAAAGTCGGCGATCTCCTGCGCCAGCATGGGGTGCGCCGTCCCCGAAAACACTTTCAAGCTCGATCGCGCCATGACCGTCCGTTAACCAGGTGCCAGATCGTCGGGAAGAGGGTTCGCCAGCCTGCCCGCCCACGGCCCGCGGTCGAGTTGGCTGGGGCGGAAGGATTCGAACCTTCGAATGCGGGATTCAAAGTCCCGTGCCTTACCGCTTGGCGACGCCCCACTGTCGGCCAACGGGCGCCAGCAGGCCCGATGCCCCCTCGCCAGCGTCCTGCGCACACCCATCCCTGTCCTGGCGGATCGGCCACGCGCAAACCGATAGCCTACACGACCGGCCGGGATTCTGACAACGAGAATGCGACGTCGGGCCCAACGAGGACACGCGTGGCGAGCCCGTACGCCGCCCGCGACACGGTCGAGGTACACGTCACCGCCCAGTCGGCCGGCCAGGGACCTGCCGCACGTTCCGCCGCCCGCCGCGCTTCGGCATCGTCGGGAAACAGCCCGAAGACGGCAGACCCGCTGCCCGAGAGCATCGCCTGGGTGGCGCCCAGGCTCGTGAGACGCGCAATCGCCTGCCCCAACTCGGGATGCCTCGCCACGACGGGCGGCTGCAGGTCGTTGGCCGCCGCCTCGGCGTGAGGCCGCTGGCGCGTGCCGTCAACGAGCACGCCCTGGCTGTCGAGGTCGTACCACCCGTACGCGTCCCGCGTGGACACGCCGAACGGCGGCCGGACCAGGACGACGGCACACGGCGCGACGTCGGGCAGCACCTCGAGCTGCTCGCCACGGCCACGCCCGCGGACGGTGCCGCCCAGGACGAAATAGGCCACGTCCGCGCCGATCGGCGCGAGGACGTCTGCCAGGCGCGTGTCGTCCCAGCCAAGGCCCCAGGCCGCCAGCAACCGCCGGGCGGCCGCCACGGCATCCGCACTGCCGCCTCCGAGCCCGGCCTGCGCCGGCACGTGTTTCTGCAGGTCGAGCCGCCAGCCGTGCAGCGGGCGCTCCGCGGCGGCCGCCACCGCGGCCGCGGCCCGCCACGCCAGATTCGTCTCGTCGGTCGGCACGCCGGGCGTGTCGCAGGCGATCGCAAACGGATCGTTCGTGGGGCTCAACGTCAGCACGTCGGCCAGCGCCACCGACTGGAACACGGTCTCGATCTCGTGGTAGCCGTCCTCCCGCGTGCCGAGGAGACGGAGATCGAGGTTGATCTTGGCCGGCGCCGTCGTCCGAAACACGTCTCAGCCCTCGGGGTCGGCAAGGGCACGCTGCCGGCGCACCTGCGCGAGCGACAGCGGGCGGGCGCCCGTCGGAATGTTCACCGCAAAGGCCTCCGCAGGCAGGGCCGCCAGGCGTTCGGGGGCCTCCACGACAAACGACAGGGCGGTGACCGGCTCGCTCCGCTTCCGTGTCAGCGCGCCTCGCAAGGGCTGCCCGGTGCGACGGGGTTCGTAGTCCACGCGCCATTCCTCCGTCTCGGCCACGCGCAGGGCGGCCCCGGATGGCCCGGCGCCGGGCTGGAGCCATGCGTGCACGCCGTCGCGCATGTCGAGCCGCACCCAGCGGTCGCCGAACACCGCCCCGCTGACGACGTCGCCCGCCGGCACGCCACAGCCGCCGAGCAGCGCCAGGAGGTCGGCGGGCGCGAGCGCCACGCCGACGACGGCATCGGTCAGATCGGCCACGGACGCGTTGCGCACGTAGACCTCGTCGCGGGGGAACAACAGCGTCGCGGCATCGGTCGGGCCCGCCAGGATGAAGACCGGCGCACCAAAGGGCGGCACCCCCTCCAGCCGGAGGCCCTTTCCGTCCACACCGACCTGCAACGTGCCGCGCACCCGTTCGCCGTCCACGCGTCCGGCAATCCGCAGATCGGCGGTCAGCGCCTGCAGGCTGCGACAGGGCTCGGCCATGGCGTCGGCATAGGCGTCGCGCGTGGCCGCGTCGAGTGGCTGTCCCTGCCCTCCCGGCAGCGCGACGAGGGCGGTCTTCGGCGCGCACCCGGTCAGGGCGACCGCCGCCAGCAGGAGGAGCACGACGCCCGGGCCCCGCCACTCACTGCTGGCGGGCGCGCGCAATCTTCTTCCTGATGTCGTCGGCATCGATGGACTCGCCGTCACCCGCAAGGGCCCGTTCCCAGGCCGCGATGGCGCCAGCCGTGTCGTTGACGGCATGCAGGACGTCGCCGAGATGGTCCTGGATGACGGAGTTGCGCGTCAGCAGCCCTGCGGCCCGTTCGAGATACGTGCGCGCCTCCTGGAGGTTGCCCTGCTTGTAGAACGCCCAGCCCAGGCTGTCGAGGTACGACCCGTTCTCGGGGTCGAGGGCCAGCGCCTGGCGTACCAGGCGGACCGCTTCGTCGAGCCGCTCCCCCTGCTCGGCAAACATGTAGCCGAGATAGTTCAGCGTCGGCGCGTGCTGGGGGTCGAGCGCCAGCGCCCGGCGGAACGCTTCTTCGGCCGGGCCGTGCTGCCCCGCTCTTTCGTACACGGCCCCACGCTGGAACCAGTACACGACCTCCTCGGCAAAGCGCGCTTCTGCCGCCACCATCGTGGCGATGGCTTGGTCGTGCCGATCGGCGGCCGACAGCGTATTGGCGAGGGCGGCGAGAGCCAACGGGTCGTCGGGGCGGTCTGCCTGTTGCGCGGTGAGCAGTTCGACGGCCTCGTCTGTGCGGCCAAGCCCCTGCAACGCCTGTGCGAGCAGCCGGACCGGCTGCGGATCGCCCGGACGCGCCTGCTGCACCGAGCGTCCCACCTCGACGGCCTGCGCGAAGCGTCGAGCGGCCACGAGCGCCTGGAGATAGTAGGCGTCGAGCAGGACATCCGACTCGCCACCACGCTGCGCGTCGAGCAACTGCAGCGCCTCGTCGTACTGGCCGAGCGCCATGTGCGCGCTGGCCAGCCGCAGCACCAGGCCGCGCATCGCCGCCGGTACCAGGGTGGACGGCGTGCGCGCGAGCAGTGGGGTGAGGACCTCGACCACCCTGGCGTGGTCGCCCCGGTCGGCGTAGACCTGCGAGAGCACGACGGGCCCGCGCGAGTCGTTCGGCGCGAGGTCGCGCAGGGCGAGCCCGGTCTGCTCGGCCGCGGCAAGGTCTCCGAGGTCGCGCTGCGACTGGGCCAGCAGGTAGCGCGACTGGAGGTCGCCGGGGCGTGCGGCGATGGCGGCCTGCAGCAGGTCGCGGGCCTCGGCCGTCCGGTCGGCGTTGAGGAGCGCGGCCGCCTGGCGCACCTGCAGTTCGACGGCCTTGGGGTTCTCGGCAAAGGCCTGGCCGTACGCCTCGGCCGCGCCTGCCCACTGGCGGGACTTCTCGAGGAGGTCGGCCTGCAGGAGCCGCGCGCGGAAGAACCGTGGCTCGGTGTCCAGGACGGATCCGATCACCGACAGGGCGCGTGTACGGTCGCCGGTGCGGTCGAGCGCCTGCGCCAGGAGCAGCCCGGCTTCGAGCGCGCCGGCATCGCGCCCAAAGGCCGTGGACAGCGGCTCCACCGCCTTGTCGGCCTGGTCGGTCTGCAGGTACAGCCGTCCCAGCGTCACGTACACGTTGAGGTCGTACGCGCGCGCAGGCAGGGTCTTCGTGAAGTGCTCGATGGCGCGCAGCATGGCTGCGCGGTCGGGTGTGCCGGTTTCACCCTGCGCCCCGGCCGCCGCCATGTCGAGCATGCCGAGCACCCAGTGCGCGTCGGCCTGCGTCGGATCGGCAGCCAGCGCGCGCTCCGCCGCACGCCGCGCATCGTCCACCCGCTCCTGACGGGCATACAGTTGCGCAAGCTCGGCCAGGGCCGCCCCGCTCGAGGGCTCCAGCCTGGCCGCCCGCTCGTAGGCGGCAATCGCGGCCTCCACGTCGCCCGACGACTCGAGCCGTCGGGCTTCGACGTAGGCCTGATATGCCTCGGCACGCGACGAGGACGGCGGTGTGGCATCGGACACGGCCTGTGGACCGCCCGCCAACAGCCCCACGAACGCGAGCATCAACAACATCGGATGATTATGACTCACGGGTCGCGCCTCGCCTTACGCCTCACGCCCTACGCCCTACGCCTTACGCCTGATGCCTGATGCCTGATGCCTGAAGACCGTGGACCGTGGACCGTGGACCGTGGACCGGTAGACTCCCCCCCTCCGCCCCCTGTAGTCTCGCGCCGTGCGGATCCTGGTGATTCGGCTGCGGCTCGTGGGCGACGTCGTGTTCACCACCCCGGTGGTGCGGGCGCTGCGACGGACGTGGCCGGACGCGCGCCTCACCTATCTGGTGGAGGAGGCGGCGGCGCCCATCGTGCGCCACAACCCGCACCTCGACGAGGTGATCGTGCTCGGGCGGCAACGCGGGCTCGCACGCATCCGTGCCGACCTCGCCACAGGACGACGGCTGCGGCACGCCCGCTTCGACGTCGTGCTCGACCTGCACGGCGGCCCACGGGCAGCGCTGCTCACATGGCTGAGCCGGGCGCCGAGGCGAATCGGCTACAGTGGCCAGGGCCGGGCCTGGGCCTATACCGAGGAGGTCCATCGGCCCGTCGACCTGCGGCCCCGACACTCGGTCCGCAACCAGTGGGACATCCTGGCCCCCCTCCTTCCGGACCTTCCCGAGCCCGATCCGGCGCGCGACGCCGTCGAGATGGTGAGCAGCCCCGAGGCGGTCGCACGCATCGACGACTGGTGCGCCCGGGAGGACCTCGGGCCTCCCGCCCAGCTCGTCGTCGTCCACGTCAGTGCCGGGAATGTGTTCCGCCGGTGGCCCCTGTCGTCATTTGTCGAGCTGGCCGTGCGGCTCTCGTCAACGTCCCGGGATCGTCGTATCATCCTGACGTCAGGACCGTCGGAGGTCGACGCCGCAGATACGGTTGCGCGCGAAGCGCAGGCGCGGCTGCCGGATCGCCCCGAGGCGGTGCGCACCTGCGGCGAGACCTCTCTCGACGAACTGCGTGCGCTGATCACGCGCGCCGCGTTGTACATCGGGGGCGACAGCGGGCCGCTGCACCTGGCGGCGACGACGCAGACGCCGATTGTCGGGCTGTATGGCCCGACGCTCCCCGTCCGCTCGGCGCCGTGGCGTGACCCCGCCTGCATCAGCGAGGCGGTGGACGTGGGGGCGCTGGCGTGCCGACCGTGCGACCAGCGGGTGTGCGTGCACGGAGACTTCAGGTGTTTGACGCAGATCAGCGTCGATGCGGTGGTGACTGCGTCTGAACGTGCCCTGATGCGGGCGACCTCAGGTGCCGACATGAGAGGATGACGAGCACGACGATGACCGCACCGGCGCTGCGCACGGGACGGATGGACCGCCTGGAAACCCTTTCCTTGTCGGTCCTGTTGTGCTTCGTGGCCGCGCTTCAGCTGTCGGTGGCCGCCTCGGGCATCCTCCTGGCGCTCACCATGTTGTGCTGGGCGGCGCTCTTCTGGCTGCGTCACGAGCGCTTCGAAGCACCGGTCATCTTCTGGCCGCTCATGGCGTATGCCGGCGTGACGCTGCTGTCGGCGGCGATGTCGGTCAACCCGAAGCTCAGCCTCGTCGACTCCAAGCAGCTGGTGCTGTTCCTCATCGTCCCCCTGGTGTACCGCCTGGCGCGTGGGCATCGGGCGCAGACGTTTGCGTCGGTCGTCATCGCGGTCGGCGCCGCCAGCGCCCTCTTCGGGTTGTTCCAGTACGGGTTCCTGCAGTTCGACCATCTCGGCAGGCGCCCGGAAGGCGCGCTCAGCCACTACATGACGTACTCGGGGACGCTGATGCTGGTGGCCTGCGCGACGGCCGCCCGCATCATCTTCGACGCGCGCGACCGCGTGTGGCCGTCCGTGGTGCTGCCGGCCGTGCTCGTCGCGCTCGGGCTCACCTTCACCCGCAGCGCCTGGGTGGGCGTCAGTCTCGGGTTGTCGGTGCTGCTGATGCTGCGCGACCGGCGTCTCGTGGCCCTGCTGCCGGCCGCCTTTGCGCTGGCCGTGGTGCTGGCCCCGGCCTCGATCACCGACCGCGTCTACTCCATCTTCGACATGAAGGACCCCACCAACCGCGACCGCGTGGCGATGCTGAAGTCGGGCGCGGCCATGGTGGAAGATCACCCGCTGACCGGCGTCGGGCCGGACCAGGTCAAGCAGGTCTACACCCAGTACCGCGTCCCTGAAGCCGTGCAGGACCTGAACGTGCACCTGCACAACGTGCCGATGCAGATTGCGGCCGAGCGGGGGCTGCTCGCGCTGCTCGTCTGGGGGTGGTTCATCTGGACGGCGACACGAGAGCTCTACCGCCGGTTCATGGAGGGCACCAGTCACACGCGAACGCTGGCGGCCACCGGGCTCGCCAGTCTCGCGGCGATGCTTGCCGCCGGCCTCTTCGAGTACAACTTCGGCGACTCCGAATTCCTCATGCTGTTCCTCGTCCTGCTGACGCTGCCGTTTGCCGCCGAACGCAGCAAGGCGCGCACCGTGCGCGCGTGATGTCGGACGTCATCGCCCCTCGCGCCCACGCCCTCATCGACGCCTTCGCCGGCCGCACCGTGCTGGTCGTCGGCGACGTCATGCTCGATCACTTCCTGATCGGGCGCGTCCATCGCCTGTCGCCGGAAGCGCCGGTGCCGGTGGTCGAACACTCCCACGACGAGTACCGTCCGGGCGGAGCCGCCAACGTCGCTCTCAACCTGAAGGCCCTCGGGGCACGGGTGGCGCTCGTGACCGTGGTGGGCGCGGACGAACCGGGCGCGCGGCTACGCGACATGCTGGGCGGTGCCGGCATCGAGTCCCACGGCCTGGTCGTGGACGAACAGCGCCAGACGACCCGCAAGATGCGCGTGGTCACCGACCGGCTGCAGCAGGTGGCGCGAGTGGACTACGAGTCGGACGTCGAGGTCGGCGGCCGTGTCGCCGCTCAGGTGTGCGCCAGAGTGGACCAACTCGGCGACCAGGCCGACGTGGTCGTCATCTCTGACTACCTGAAAGGCTGCGTGACGCCGGCGACGATGGACGCCGCGCGAGCAGCCGCAGCCCGGCGCACCATTCCCCTGCTCGTCGACCCCAAGATTGCGCACCTCGACCGGTACCATGGCGTCACGCTCGTGACACCGAACCAGGTGGAGGCCGAGACCGCCACGCACCTGCGCAACCGCACCGACGACGACGCCCGCGAAGCCGCACGGGCCCTGCGCCGGCGGCTCGGCTGCACGTCCGTCCTCATCACGAGGGGCGAACACGGGATGTGGCTGCTCGATGGATCGGCCGCGCCCCCGCTCGAAGCGCCGTTCTCCGCCGTGGCCCACGAAGTGTCGGACGTCACCGGGGCGGGCGACACCGTCATCAGTGCGCTGGCCCTGGCGCTCGCGGCCGGGGCGACGCTTTCTGAAGCGGCCGCCCTCGCCACGCAGGCCGCCGGCCTCGCCGTCACGCGCTTCGGCCCGGTGGCCGTGACCGCCGACGACGTCCGCGCACGGTTCTGACGGGCTGCGGGCTGCAGGCTACGGGCTTCAGGGCCAGCGTGAGGCGTAAGGCGTAAGGCGTAAGGCGTAAGGCGCTAGTGTCTGAAGTGTCTGCGGCCCGTGAACACCATCGCCAGGCCGTGTTCGTTGGCGGCGTCGATGACTTCCTGGTCGCGCACGGACCCGCCGGGCTGAACCACCGCCGTCGCGCCAGCGGCCGCCACCGCATCCAGGCCGTCGCGGAACGGGAAGAACGCATCGGAGGCCACCACCGTGCCGCGCAGTGCGCCCTCGCCCGCCTTCATCATGGCCACCTTGACCGCGTCCACCCGGCTCATCTGGCCGGCGCCAATCCCCCGCGTGCAGTCGGATGACGTGAAGACGATGGTGTTCGACTTGACGTGCGCGCAGACGCGCCACGCAAACCGCAGTGCCTGCCACTCGTCGGCCGTCGGCTGCCGCTCGGTCACCACACGCAACTCGCCGAGCGATGCCGGCCAGGCCGCGCGGGCTTCGTCCACGCGGTCGCGCTCCTGCACCAGCATGGCCCCCAGGATGGACCGCCAGTCGCGGCCGCTCTGTGCGCGCAGCGCCTCGAAGTCGGTCGTCAGCACACGCAGGTTGACCTTCCTGCCCAGGATGGCTCGCGCCTCGTCGGACACCGACAGCGCGACCACCGCCTCGATG
>JAEZDP010000383.1 GCA_023418055.1 Acidobacteriota bacterium | reverse complement strand
CCGCGCTCGTGACCCCGGCCGCCCAGACCCCAGCGCCGGCCCTTGAGTCTGAGGCGCTGCCGTCCGCGTCCGACCAGTACGTCCACACCATCGTGCGCGGTGACACGCTGATCGGCATCGGCGAGGCCCTGCTCGCGAATCCGCACGCGTGGCCCGTCGTCCAGCGGCTGAACCGGGTGCGCGATCCACGCAGGCTACGCCCGGGCGCGCTGCTGCGCATTCCCGTCACGCTGCTGCGACATCTGCCCGGTCGCGCCGACGTCGAGTGGGTGACGGGCCGTGTGCAGACGAAGTCGGCGGACGGGCCCGCCGTCGTGGCGTTGCTTGGCGCCACACTGCAGCCTGGCACCACCATCGTCACGGGCCCGGATTCCGCGCTGCGGCTGCGGCTGTCCGGCGGTGCGGTGGTGACCGTGGGCGAGCAGACGGAGCTCACACTCATCGACCTTCGCGAGTTTCCTGCCGCCGACACGACGCGGACAGTGCTCGGCGTCGAGCAGGGACGCGTCGAGCAGGATGTGCCGACACGCGCCCGGCCCGGACAGCACTTCGAGATCCGTACGCCGGTGGTGACGACGGCCGTGCGGGGCACGGGGTTCAGGGTCGGGGTGCCGCCAGGCCGGACCTCGGCGCTCACCGAGGTCACTGAGGGCCGCGTCGCCGTCGGCCGCGGGACCGACAGCGTGACGGTGACCGCGGGCTTCGGCGCTGTCGTCCGTGAGGGCGCAGCGCTGCCGGTACCTCGCGCGTTGCTACCCTCGCCTCGCCTCGATGCCACGCCGTTGTCGGTCACCCGTCTTCCCGTGCGTGTGGACTGGCCGTCTGTCAGAGGTGCGGCCCGCTACCGCGTCGAGATTGCGCCGGATGGCGAGACCCGCTGGCTCGACACGCGCATCGTCGGTGCGCCTGAGGCCGAATGGCCCGAGCTGCCGGATGGCCGCTACCAACTGCAGGTCAGGGCGATCGATGGCGACGGGCTCGAGGGCCACACCGCGCGCAGGACCGTGGTCGTGGACGTGCGTCCCGAGCCTCCAATCGCCCGTGCCCCGATCGACGATGCCGTGGTGTATGGCGACGAGGTCGCGCTGTCGTGGACGCGTCCGACCGGGGCGGGCACGTTCGACGTGCAGGTGGCCCGGGACGCGTCGTTTGTCTCGTCGGTGTTCGAGCGCGCCGCCCATGTCGACCTCGACCTCACGGTGAGGCTGTCTCCGGGCGCCTTCTTCTGGCGCGTCGCTTCTCGCGTCGGCGACGCGCGCGGCCCCTGGAGCGACCCGCTGCCGTTCACCGTGCGTCCCGTCCCGCCCGCCGGCCCGCCGGCCGATCTCGCGGCACTCGAGAAGACGCGGCTCACGTTGCGCTGGGCCGCAGGACCGCCTGGCGCCCGTTACCACGTGCAGGTCGCGCGCGACGCCGCCTTTGCCGACCTGATCGCCGACGAGACGCGCGACGAGCCGTTCCTCGACATCGCGCGCCCACCGCAGGGCGAGTACTTCGTCCGGGTCGGCCTCGTGAACGCGGAAGGCACGGCCGGACCGTTCGGAGCGCCGCAGGCCTTCGCCATTCCCAGGCCCCCCCGCAGCCGCTGGTGGTGGCTGCTCGTGCCCGCCGGCGCCGTGGGCGCCGTTCTTGCGGGGCTCTGACATGCTGCAGCCGACGCGCTGGCAGGCAGATGTCGCGGCGGTGGTGGCCGGTGTGTTGATGGCCGGACTGGTGGCGTCCACTCCGCTCGGCACGCAGCTCGATCTCTGGCTCAACGACAGGCTGGGACGCTGGGTGGCGCCGGCCGTCGCCACCGACCACGCTGTCGTCGTGACCATCGACGATGCGTCGCTCGGCGAGTTGGCGCCGCTGGTGGGGGCGTGGCCCTACCCGCGCGATTTGTGGGCGCATCTCATCGACTACCTTCGCGAGGCCGGTGCGGCCCGCACGGTGGTGGATGTGGTGTTTGCCGAGCCGCGCGTGGGTGACGAGCAACTCGGGGAGGCCATCACGCGCACGCCTGGCGTGTTGCTGGCTGCCGTCGGCGCCCCGGACCTGCTGGGCCGCGAGCGCGCGAGTGTGCCCCCCGCCAGGGGGCTGGGCTGGGCCGTGCCCTCCGGCACGCCCGCCACGGCCTGGACCGACCTGTCGTCGCCGCAGGCGGGGTTGTTGCGGCCCGGAGGGCTCGGCGTGGTGACCCTGCAGCCCGATCCCGACGGCACCGTCAGACGCATCGCCTTGCTGCACCAGGTGCATGACACCTACCTGGCGGCGTTGCCGTTGGCTGCGCTCGTCGAGCCGTCGCCTGACGTCCGCTGGCAACCCGTCATCGGTGGCGGCGTCCTCGGAGTGGACGCGTTCCAGTTTGCGACGGACGGGCGCGGACAGGTGGAGCTGTGGTTCCCGGAGACCCGACCGGCGACACCTGCCGTGCCGTTTGCGCGGCTGGCGCGCGCGGCGCTCACCGACGGTGCGGATCCTGAACTGACGGCGCTCGTGCGCGATCGCGTCGTGCTCATCGGCGCCACCGCCCTGATGCTGGACGATGCGGTGCCGACACCGGCCGGGCGGCTCGCCGGCATCCACTTCGTGGCGCTGGCCGAGGCCCTGCTGCGGCAGGGGGCGACGCTGCGACCACGCGCGTGGCCATGGGACACGCTGCTCGTGCTGGTGACCGTCTTTGCCGCGCTCCGGTGCACCAGAATCAGGCACCCCACGGCTTTGGGGCTGGGCGTCGCGTTGCCGCTTGCGTGGACCGTGACGGCGGGGACGGCCGCAGCCTTGCTCGTGCTCGTGCACCAGCGGGTCGGGCTCGTGTGGCCGCTCGTCGCGTCGGGAGGTGTGGTGGCGGTGGCCGCGCTCCAGGAGATGCGCCGCCTGCATCAGCAGCAGCAACAGATGCTCGTCGAGCGGCTCGCCGCAGAACGCTCGGCGCAACAGAAGACGCAGTTCCTCAATCACATGGCCCACGAGTTGCGGACGCCTGTCGCCGCCATCGTCGGGTTCAGCCGGTTGCTGGCGCAGGACCCCGGCATGTCCGGAGCGACGCACGAGTACGCCAACGTCATCGGTCGCAACGCCACGCACCTGCTGCAGCTGGTCAACAACCTGCTCGATGCTGCGCGTTTGCGGATCGGCCGCGCCAGCAGCCAGCCGCACCCCACCTCCATTCGCCAGATCATCAGGGACGTGCTCGCCACCATGGAAGCCATTCCCCGGGATGGCGAGGTCGAGCTGTCGGCACACGTCACGCCCGAGACGCCCGACCGCATCCTGTCCGACGATCTCCGGCTGCGTCAGGTGGTGCTGAACCTGGTGGGCAATGCCGTCAAGTTCACCACCCACGGCAGCATCCGTGTCGAGGCGTCGTGGCAGCATGGTGTCCTGACGGTGGCGGTGGAAGACACGGGGCCCGGCATTCCGGTCGACGCCCAGTCCCGAATCTTCCAGGATTTCGAGTTCGCGTCGGCCTCGGCCGAGCGCGCCGGGGGGGCGGGCCTCGGGTTGAGCGTGTCGAGGGGGCTGGCGCGTGTGATGGGCGGCGACCTGACGGTGACGTCGACGGTCGGAGTGGGCAGCCGGTTCGTCCTGACGGTGCCGGCGGAGACGGTCGTCCCTGCTCCGGAGATCGAGACGCGCGAGGTGACGGTCGACGAGCCCCCGCCGGCGCGGCCGGCAGAGACGGTGAGCGTGGAGGCAGAGACCCGAGTGCCAGTCCTGGTCGTGTGTGATGACTCCGACGACATCCGGCAGCTGTTCCAGCTGGTGCTGGAGCAGGCTGGCGCGCGCGTGGTGGCCAGCGCTGATGGCGACCAGGCCGTGGACGCGGTGACGCGCGAACGGCCCGATGCCGTGCTGCTCGACATCGACCTGCCGACAGTCAGCGGGCTGGAGGCGATGGAGCTCATGCGCAAGGCCGGGTACGAGGGGCCGATCATCGCCGAGACCGGCGCCGGCGACGAACACACGTCGGCACTGCTGCTGGCACGCGGGTTCACCGACGTCATCCACAAGCCGATGCCGGTGTCGCGGCTCCTCGACGCGGTGGCCAGCCACCTGCCCGGTTGGCGCTGAGCGCGCCCCGAGGGTATCGGATTGCCCAATCGCTGTCGCCCGCTATCCACTGTGGGTGTACAGAAACCATGCAGTTCGGCGCGACGATATTACGTACCCCGTGTAACCGCCATACCTTTGAGTACTTTGCCTGGCGCCGCTTTTGCATTCCTCGGGACAGTCGACCAGCGACGTGCTGGTTATGTCATTTGAGGCGGGCCGGCGATGCGGAGCATCTCGGAACCCCAAAACGCACCATCTTTGGAGGATGCTCATGCGGATCGCGGGTAAAGCAGCACTGGCAGTGATACTTTCGGCTGGAGTCGCGCAGGCGGCGCCGCTCACGGGTTCGTACAGCATCAGTGGCGGGTTCGTGCCGGTGACGTCGGCCGGCAGCGCCACGACAATCGCGGCGAGCGAGGCGCTCGACTTCGTGCCGTTGTTCGTGCTGGGTGACCCGGCACCCACCCCGACCCCGGGGACACCCGGAGCGTTCACGGTCAATCAGGCGTCGGGCGAATTTGCCGACCTGGCCGGTTCGGTGGGCACGATGAAGGACCTCTCGCTCATCGGCGGTGGCGGCGACTACATGGGCGTGCCGATTTCGGCCTTCCAGATGTTCGGCGGCGTGTCCTTCGACCTCGACT
>JAEZDP010000373.1 GCA_023418055.1 Acidobacteriota bacterium | reverse complement strand
CGCGGGACGCCACTCCTCGAGAGCGGCCAGGTAGGCGCGCCTCGGATCCCAGGTCTCGTCGGTCTGCAGGTAGGCGGCAAGCGTCCTCAACGGGACGTAGTTCACCGGGCACTCGGTATTCGGATTGCTGAGGATGCCGCGCACGTGGCGGCGCAGATCGAGCGGCCGGCCGGCATACGGGCCCCAGCACATCCGGCGGCTGTCGTAGTCGTTGGCGTGCAGGTTGTCCCAGATCACGGGAGGCCGCCGAAGGCGCATGGACACCTCCTGGACGTGGCTGACGGTGATCTCGCGCGAGACAATCTCGGGCCCGGTCCAGAAGATGTCGATGTCGGGATGCAGCCGCTCGCCGAGCACCTCGAGATAGCCTTCGCCCCCGAGATGTGCCGCGGCCATCCGTCCACAGTACGGCGTGGGGCAGAACAGGAGGGATCGCGGATCGGGGATCGGGGATCGCGGATCGGGGAGCGGGGATCGCGGATCGGGGAGCGCGTATCGGGGATCGGGGATCGCGGATCGAGGCTGTGCGGCCATCCACTGCAGCAACCCGTTTGCGACATGCGCCTGGGCGCCGGCCAGCGAGCCCCACCGCGCCAGCGTCGCGTCGTCCACGCGGTCGGGGATGTCGTCGAAGAGCAGCGCGATGCCGTCGACGCCAAGCCGCAGCATCTGGTCGCAACGCGCACGCAGCAGGCGCTCGTCGGTCTCGTTGCCGTAGCGGATGTCGAGGCCCGGCCCGAGCGCGTACACGAAGCGGAGGCCCTCGCTGTGACACGCCGACACCAGCCGGCCCAACGTGTCGGCCTGCCCGGCGCCGTACGGCTCTCGCCACGTCGCGCGGTGGTGGAGGTCGTCCTTCGGCCCGTACACATACGTGTCGAGCCCCCACGCCGCCATGCGCCCGAACAGCGCGGTCCGCTCATCGTCGCGCCATGGTGGCCCGTAGAAGCCCTCGATCACGCCTGCCAGCACGCCGAGATTCTAGCGGAGGACGGAGGACATGCTTCATGCCTCAGGTTTCATGCCACGCTCGTCGTGCGTCGCGTGCGGTTTGTGAAAGCCTGAAGCCGGTAGCCGGTAGCCTGTCGCCCTGTAGACTGTGGACCGTGGACTGTAGACTGAGACTTGCCCATGACATCAATCACAGTCGTCGAGCACTCTCCCACGCTGTTTCTCGTCACCGTGGACGATGGGCGGGGGACGTCGCATCACGAGGTGACGGTGATGCCCAGTGACGTGGAGCGGTATGCCCCGGGATGGGGGCCCGAGGAACTGGTCGAGGCCGCCTTCAGGTTCCTCCTCGAGCGCGAGCCCAAGGAAGCCATCCTGGCGCGGTTCGAGCTGCCCGTCATCGAGCGCTATTTTCCTGAGTTCGCCCACGCCTTCGGCGGGTGACGTCCCGGTCAGGGCTCGTCAGCGAGGGGAAGGATGGGATCTCCTTCCGGGTCGAAGGGCCGCAGTTGCTCACGCAACGCGAAGTACTGCTGCGATCCCACCAGCATCCGGTCGAAGCGACGTCGAGCAAGGGCTACGAGCGCCACCACCGGACGGCCCAGGTACGTCGCGGCGTGTGGCGCCGACTCGGTGAAGGCCTCCACCTCGAGGCCGTGGTGGGCCAGCACCCGGTGCAGGCCCGCGGCAGCGAGCCCTGTGCCGAAGACGACCACGCGCCTGATGCGCGCGGCACGTAGCCGTCCAATGGCCGCCCGCTCGTTCGGCACGAGTCGGTGATTCCATCGCCGTCGGTACAACGCGTAGTTGTGGCGCAGATCGGCCAGTTGGCGCACCGATCGGAGCGTCGCGGACTCGGCGTGCACAGCAAGGGACTGCGGCACGTAGCGCACGGAGGCGCCCGCGGCATGGGTGCGGAGGCACAGGTCCACGTCTTCGTACCCCCAGCGATAGCGCTCGTCGAAGCCACCGACCCGCTCGAAGAGCTGACGGTCGACGGCCAGCATCGCGCCTGTGACGGCAAAGATGACGCCCTCCTGGTTCAGTGCGGGCTCGTCTGGCCTGGCCATCGTGCCCAGGTTCGACGCGTAGCCCCACAACATCTGACGCATGACGGCGTGCTGGACGTGCGCACCGCCCGGAAACACGAGCCGCGCTCCAGCGATGCCGCCATGCCGGCCCACGGCCTCGACAAGACGTGCGGTCGCACCGGCAGAGACGATGACGTCGTTGTTCAGGAACAGCAGCGTGCGCCCCGTAGTGGATCGGGCCGCGTCGTTGTTCGCCACGGCGTAGGGCTGGTTGTGCGGCAACCGGTGAAGCAGGCACGCACGAAATCGGCCGGCGAACTCACGCGCGAGGGCGGGCGTGCCATCGGTGGACGCGTTGTCGGCCAGGACCACTTCGGCATCGGGAGCGGTGGCCGACAGTGACTCGAGGCAGGCCCGTGTCAGCGACGCGCGGTTGTGGGCGAGGACGACGATGGAGAGCAGAGCGGTGATCCTTCGTCCGGTATGATATTTCGACTGTGACGAGGCGGCGCCCATCGCCAGACGTGCGCGCGCTGGCCTTCTACCTTCCGCAGTTCCATCCGATCCCCGAGAACGACCGCTGGTGGGGGCCCGGGTTCACCGAGTGGACCAATGTCGTCCGCGCCCGTGCCGCGTTTGCGGGTCACCACCAGCCACAGCTGCCGGCCGACCTCGGCTTCTACGACCTTCGCTGCCGCGAGACCAGGCACGCGCAGGCCGCGCTGGCGCGGGCATACGGCCTTCACGGGTTCTGCTACTACCACTACTGGTTCAACGGCACGCGGCTGCTCGATCGTCCGCTGCTCGATCTGCTCGACGATGCGGCGCTCGACTTCCCGTTCTGCGTGTGCTGGGCCAACGAGAACTGGACGCGCCGCTGGGACGGTCGTGACGACGAGATCCTGATGGCGCAGCAGTACGAGGCCTACGATCCCCACGCGCACATGGCGTGGCTCGCACGGGCCTTTGCCGATCCGCGCTATGTCCGTGTCCATGGCCGGCCCGTGTTCCTGGTCTATCGCGTCACGGACCTGCCGGACGTCCGCGCGACCATTCAGGCCTGGCGCCAGGCGGCACTGTCCCTCGGGTTCGACGACCCGTACGTGTGCGCGATGGCCAACTCGCAGACCGCTTTGTCGGCCGACGCGCTGCTGGCTCTGGGCTTCGACGGCGTGGTCGAGTTCGAGCCCAACCTGCGCGACGTGCAGGTGAGTCGTGCGATGCCCGAGGCTCCGGGGATGCACGTGTACCGGTATCGAACGCTGGCGGAGCGTGCGATGGCGCGGCCGGCATCCGATGCGCCGGTGTTCCCCTGCGTGTTTCCGTCGGGGGACAACACCGCGCGCCGCGGGTGGCGCGCGACCTGCATCCAGAACAACGACGCGGAGTTGTATGCGCAGTGGATCGCACGCGCCTGCCAGCGCGTGGCCAGCAGACCGCACGACGAACGCATGATCTTCGTCAACGCGTGGAACGAGTGGGCGGAGGGTTGCCACCTCGAGCCCGACCTTGCACACGGCCACC
>JAEZDP010000372.1 GCA_023418055.1 Acidobacteriota bacterium | reverse complement strand
TCTTCACCTCGTCGTAGCCGGCCGGGTAGAGCACCGAGCGCATGTAGTCGGCCAGCAGGTGGTAGAGCACCGTCCCCTTGTGCAGCCAGAAGGCCGAACCCGGCGCCCAGGGGTGGAAGGTGAACAGGCCCAACTCGCGCCCCACCTTGCGGTGGTCGCGCTTCTTCGCTTCTTCGAGGCGCTTGAGGTAGGCCTGCAGGTCCTTGTCGCTGAAGAACGCCGTGCCGTAGATGCGCTGCATCGGCTGGTTCTTCGCATCGCCCTTCCAGTAGGCGTTGGAAGTCGACGTCAGCTTGAAGGCCTTCAGACGCCCTGTCGACGGCACGTGCGGGCCGACGCAGAAATCGACGAACGTCTCGCGGTCCTTGATGGTGTAGCAGGAGACCTCGGCCTGGCCGGCAGTCTTCTCTTCGATGAGCTGCACCTTCAGCGGTTCGCCGCGGTCACGGAAGAACGTGAGGGCTTCATCGCGGGGCCAGATCTGGCGCTCGAAGATCTCGTCGGCGGCCGCCAGCTCCCGCATCCGGGCCTCGATGCGCTCGAGATCTTCGGGGACGAACGGGCGCTCGACCACGAAGTCGTAGTAGAACCCGTCGTCGATGGCCGGACCGATGCCACACTGCGTGCCGGGGTAGAGCGACGTGACGGCGGCGGCCAGCAGGTGCGCCGTGCTGTGGCGGTACACCTCGAGCGCGCCCGGGGTGTCGGCCGTGACGATGCGGACGTCCGCATCCTGGGTGAGGGGGTGACTGAGGTCGACCGTCCTGCCGTTGACGACGGCCAGGAGCGCGGCCTTGGCGAGGCGCGGCGACACGAGGGCCGCGACGTCGCGCACCGGGGCGCCGACGTCCACCGAACGGGTGGAACCATCAGGGAGCGTGACGACGACGGTGGACATGCGGGTGCTGGTGACGGGCTGAACAGTCGCGGCGGCCGGACAATGCCGGCCGGGCCGGCGCCTCTGCCGCCGGCTCTGTACGAATTGGTAGGCACGGGCGGAATCGAACCGCCGACCTCCTGCGTGTCAAGCAGGCGCTCTAACCCCTGAGCTACGCGCCTACAGCCTGTTCTCACAAGCCCTTGCGCGAACCCCCATGATACTGCGGGGCTTGCGCCAGCGTCAACGCTGCCAGCCGATGGGGTGCTAGTTGATCGTTTCCTTGAGGCCCTTGCCGGGCGTGAACCGCACGGCCTTGCGCTTGGGGATCTTGATCGCCGCCCCGGTCTGGGGGTTCCTGGCCGTACGGGCCTTGCGCGTGACGACCTTGAAGGTGCCGAAGCCGACGAAGGTCACCGACTTGCCCTTCTTGAATGCCTTCGTGAGCCCGTCGAAGAACGATTCGACGGCCTGCGTGGCGGCCACCTTGGTGATGCCGGTGTCCTTGGCAATCTTCGCGATCAGATCCTGTTTGTTCAATGCAGCCTCCGGAAATGGTTACGTCACGTTCGGTCCACGGTCCGCGATCTTCGCGGACGACCGGCGCCCGGTTATACGTGACGCACTCAGGTGTGTCAAGCCGCAGGCGCGGCCGCGCGCGGCGGCGCGGCGACGTGTTCGAGCGCCTTGTCGAGGATGGGATCGGTCGTGGGGCGGGGCGCACCGAACTCGACGTCCGGCTCGGCGACGGCGACGGCGGGCGTCAAGCCGGTGCCGTGGATGGCCGTCCCCTTCGGCGTGAGCCACCGCTGGTGCGTGAGCCAGAGCCCGCTGCCATCGGGCAGCTTCACCAGCTTCTGGGCCGCCGCCCGGCCGAGCGTGCGCTCACCGATCAGCGTCGCGCGGTCGTTGTCCACCAGGGCCGCCGCGAACACCTCGGCCGCCTGCGAGGTGCCGTTGGTCGCCAGGAGCGTGATCGGGAGACGCAGGATCGCATCGGCGCTGCCTGCCGTCGCATCCACCTTCTCCTGGATGCCGCCGCGGCTCTCCTTGATGGCCAGCGTGCCCGACTCGACGAAAAGGCGCGCCAGTGCCACACCATGTGCCGGGTCGCCCTCGGCCGTGTGCCGCAAGTCGACGATGAGCGCCCTGGCGCCCTGGCGCTCGAGGGCGCCGACCTGCGCACGCACTTGCGTCGGGGTCTCGGGCGTGATGGCGGCAACGCGGACGAGCCCGACCGCGTCAGCCACCATGCGGCTCGACGGCGGGGGGACGACGTCGGGGGTGAAGGTGAGGGGCACCTCGTGGGTGTCGGTGGCACTGCCGCGCAAGACCGTCAGCGTGACGGTGGACCCGACGGGCCCGCGCAGCAGCTGCTCGCCCTCGAACAACGTCAGGTGCCGCGTGGACTTGCCGTTGATGGCCCGGATGTAGTCGCCCGTCTGCAGGCCAGCCGCCGCCGCCGGCGAGCCCTCACGCGCGGCGACTACGCGCAGGTAGTACTGCCGGGTCACCGAAAGTCCGGTGCCTCCGGGACGGGCCGCCTTGCCCGCCTCCACCTGCCGCACATGCTCCTGCGACAGGAACGAGCTGTCGGGGTCGAGGGCGTCCGACAGCCCCCGCAAGGCACCGTCCAGGACCGGGTCGGCCTCGGGCTCCTCCACGTAGTTGCTGAAGATGAGCGAGACCACATCGTCGAACACACGCAGTTGCGGATAGGCGCCCGGCGGGGTCGCCTGCTGGCCCAGCAGTCCTCCCACCACGGTGAAGAGCACGAGCGGCGTGGTCAGGACGAGGACGAGAAGGCGTGTGCGATGGTGCATGCAATCCTCTGAACCGGGGGAGCAGGCGTGTCAACGGCCGTGCAGCCATTGTAGGGGATCGACCGGACGGCCGTCGATCCGCAGCTCGAAGTAGACGGCCGGCCCGCCGGTCGGCGCTTCCCCGGCCGTACCCACGGCCTCACCCGGTCCGACGCGCGTGCCCTGCGTGACGCCGAGCGTCGACAGATAGCCGTAGAGCGAGAAGGACTGGTCGCCGTGGTCCACGATCACCAGACGCCCGAACCCGTCGAATGGGTCGGCATAGACCACCGTTCCCCCGTGAATCGCCCGCACCGCTGCCCCTGGCTGGACGGCGATGTCGATGCCATTGCGCACGACCATCGTGCCGAAGCGCGGGTGGCGCGTGCGCCCGAAGCGCTGCTGCACGGTGCCGGGGG
>JAEZDP010000362.1 GCA_023418055.1 Acidobacteriota bacterium | reverse complement strand
ACACGATCGGCGCCGACGCCGCGCGCATCTCGGCGCTGGCGACTCAGCAGGCCGAGCGTGTGGACACCTTGATGGCCGACGTGACGCGACGGGTGGATACGACGTTGGCCGTGGTGCAGAATGCCGTAGTGGCGCCCGCCCGTGAGGGCATGGCCATCGTGTCGGCCCTGAAGGCGACTGTCGGCGCTGTGAGACGAAAGCCACGCCAGCCGTCGAGGCGTGACGAGGACGATCCGCTGTTCATCGGGTGACGCGGGGACACCCGAGGGGAGGCGGGCGCCGTGCGGTCATCAGGGAGTGTGCGAGGAATGTGCAAGTCATGGCAGGTAGCGGCGGCGGTGTTGATGACGATCGGCACCACGATCACGGCGTCGGCGCAGGTCAGCGAAGACACCGCAAAAGCGGCCAAGTCGCTGGTCGACGTGTTGTCGCCTCAGGCCGAAGGGTACGCGCCGCGCTTCATGGCGGCCGCCAATCCCGAAGACCCCGACCGCTTCGTGGCCGCGATGCTGATTCCCGGCGTGCAGCTCGTGGTCGTGGCCGCGGAGTACTCCGTGCCGGTGCTGCTGCGTGAGCGCCTGCTCACGGGCAAGTACCAGGACGCCTACATGGATCTCTCGACGGCCACCGACCGAAAGACGCGGTTGACCATCGAGGACATCCAGGCCGACGGCCTCGCGTTCAAGCCGCCGAAAGGCGTGGCTTCGGGCGACCTCATCGTGCGCAGCGGCGAAGAGCTGCGGCTCGACGGGCAGTGGCGCAAGAAGCGCATGAAGGAAGAGGACTACCAGGCCGCCTTCGACCAGGCGCGCGAGGACTACGTGCGCATCATCAACCTGCTGCTCGAGCAGGCCAAGAAGCCGTAACACGAAGGGGCCGGTCCAGGCGGCCGGCCCCGGCGTGTCACCTCACCCGAGCAGACGTTCGATGCCGTCGATCGGCAGCCCCACCCAGTCGGGGCGGTTGTTCAACTCGTAGCCGAGTTCGTACACCGCCTTCTCCAGCACGTAGATGTTGAGCAGCGACCGCAGTTCCTCGCGGTCGGCGGGCACGACCGGCGAATCCTGCATGCCGTCGAGATACGCCCGCAGGTACGTGGCCGACACCCAGGCCAGCCACAGCTGCGCCCACCCTTCCATCCGCTGCTGAGCCTCCGGCGCGACGAGGCCGCGCGTGGCGGCGTGCGTGGTGGCGGTGTGCACCGCGTAGTCGAACGAGCGGAGCATGCCGGCGACGTCACGCAGGGGCGACCGCTTGATGCGGCGCGTGGACATCAGCCGCGTCGGCTCGCCCTCGAAGTCGAGGACGACGAAGTCGCGGCCCGTCCAGAGCACTTGTCCAAGGTGGAAGTCGCCGTGGTGACGGGTGCGCAGCGCATGCACCTTCATGCGTGCAATCGTGCGGAACCGCTCGAGCACGTCCGCCTTGCGATCGCGCAGGTGCGAGGCTCGCCCGACGAGTTCGTCGGGCAGCGTCGGGAGGCGCGAACCGAGCACGTCGAAGACCTGCTCGGTCAGGTTGCGCATCGACTGGAAGAGCGAGCGCTGGTAGAACGGCGTGAACGCTTCGGGCGCGAAGGCCGCCTCGGTGCTTGCGGCGAGCGCCTGGTGCATGTCGGCCGTCCGCTGGCCGAGCAGGCGCGCCGACTCGAGATAGGTGCTGATGAGCGTGGCCACCTCCTCGGGCGGATCGAGGTCGGCCAGGTCGAGCGGGTCGGTGCTGGCGAGCGGCGGGACGCTGGACTCCGGCGGCAGCGCCAGCACGCGCTCGAGATAGTGATCGAGCGTGTCGAGCGTGAAGGTCCACGCGTCGCCCTCGTTGGGGACGAACGCCTGCAGGATGCCGAGCGAGATCGCCTCGCCCCGGTCGGGCTGGTACTCGAGTGCGCCGGCGAACGCGGGCACGCGAGCGCCCTGCTCGGTGAGCCAGGCCGTGAGCTCGATGTCGGGGTTGATGCCCTCCTCGACGCGGCGGAAGACCTTCAGCATGAGCTGCTGGCCGTAGCGCAGTGACGTGTTGCTCTGCTCCCCACCGAGGGGTGCGGCCACGAGGGCGCCCACGTCCGGTCCCGCGATCTGGCGGAAGTGCCGCGACGGCGTCGCCGACACCACCCCGGCCTTCCCACGGAAGGTGCGGCGCCGTGCGAAGGCCTGCAGCAGCAGGGCCCCCACCGCCTCGGTGGCCGTGGCGCCGTAGAGCACGCCGTCTTCGGTGTCCACGCGCAGTTCGCAGATGATGGCGCGTGCCTGGTCGGCGACGAGCGTCTCGCGCTGCGGGCCGGTGGCGTGTGCCAGCGTGAGCACGTAGGTTTCGGGGTCGCCGTCGGTGTACTCGACGGTCACGAGCAGCAGGATGGCGGCGACCGGCTCTGGCGACAGCGGCACCGCGTCGAGAATCGAGGTGCTGCGGATGCGGCGAGCCTTCCCGCCGAACCAGCGCCGGCTGCGCAGGAAGGCCGGCAGCAAGCCTTCGAGTGTCGTGCGTGCCCGGCCGGTGACCACGCGATCCCACGAGCCCGAGACGTTGATGCGCTTCCACGAGAGCGCGCCGTCGTTGGTCCGCTGGTCCATGCCCGCTTCGTCGGGGACGGTGAGCAGGAACCAGTACGAGGCGTAGGGACCGATGGTGAGCAGGTAGGGCAGGTCGCCGATGGCAGGGAAGTCGGTGGCGCCGGTCATCTCCACGGGCACGTGCCCACGGAAGGCCGCCAGGTCCAGTTCCACGTACTGCACGCTGCGTGACAGGTTCGACACCACGAGGATGCGCTCGTCGCCGTTGTCACGGATGAAGGCGAGCACCTTGCGGTTCGACGGATAGAGGAACGTGAGCGTGCCGCGCCCGAAGGCCGGGTGCTGCCGGCGGAGGGCGATCATGCGCCGCATCCACCACAACAGCGAGTGGGGATCGTCGCGCTGCGTCTCGACGTTGAGCGACTCGTAGGAGTACGGCGGATCGATGACTGCCGGCAGGTAGAGCCGCTGCGGGTTGGCGCGCGAGAACCCGGCGTTGCGGTCGGCGGTCCACTGCATGGGCGTGCGCACGCCGTTGCGGTCGCCGAGGTAGATGTTGTCGCCCATGCCGATCTCGTCGCCGTAGTACACGACCGGCGTGCCGGGCATGGCGAAGAGCAGGCTCATCATCAACTCGATCTTGCGACGGTCGTTGCCGAGCAGCGGCGCGAGGCGGCGGCGGATGCCGAGGTTGATGCGCGCCTGCGTGTCGGTGGCGTAGACGCGGTACATGTAGTCGCGTTCCTCGTCGGTCACCATCTCGAGCGTCAACTCGTCGTGGTTGCGGAGGAAGATCGCCCACTGGCTCGTCTCGGGGATGGCCGGCGTCTGCGCGAGGATGTCGATGATCGGGTAGCGGTCCTCCATGCGAACCGCCATGAACATGCGCGGCATCAGCGGAAAGTGGAAGGCCATGTGGCATTCGTCGCCGTCGCCGAAATACGCCACGGCATCTTCCGGCCACTGGTTCGCCTCGGCCAGGAGCATACGGTCCTGATAGTGCGCATCGACGTGGCGCCGCAGGGCCTTCAATTCGTCGTGCGTCTCGGGCAGGTTCTCGCAACTGGTGCCCTCGCGCTCGTGCAGATACGGAATGGCATCGAGGCGCAGGCCGTCCACGCCGAGCCCCAGCCAGAAGTCCATGGCCTTGCGCACGGCCTTCCGCACTTCGGGGTTGTTGAAGTTGAGGTCGGGCTGATGTGAGTAGAAGCGGTGCCAGAAGTACTGCCCGGCCACCGGGTCCCACGTCCAGTTGGAGGCCTCGAAGTCCTTGAAGATGATGCGGACGCCCTGGTACGTCGTGGGGTCGTCGGTCCAGACGTAGAAGTCGCGGGCGGGGCTGCCCTTCGGTGCGCGCCGTGCCTTCTGGAACCACGGGTGCTGGTCTGAGGTGTGGTTGATGACCAGTTCGGTGATGACGCGCAACCCACGTGCGTGCGCCTCGCGGAGCAGGCGCTTGACGTCGGCCAGCGTGCCGTACGACGGGTGCACGCTCGTGTAGTCGGCGATGTCGTACCCATCGTCGCGCAGGGGCGAGGGGTAGAACGGCAGCAGCCAGATGGCCGTGACGCCGAGATCGCGCAGATAGTCGAGCCGCTCTATCAGGCCGCCGAAGTCGCCGATGCCATCGCCGTTGCTGTCGGCAAAGGCACGCACGTGAAGTTGGTAGATGACCGCATCCTTGTACCACTGCGGGTCGCTGCCGAAGGTCGTCGTCGCAGGCATCGGGCTCCTGGTTCAGCGGAAGTTGTCGAAGTCCTGCTCGGTGTGCACCTTGGCCTCGAGGTGGAGCACGTGGGCCGGTCCGCTGTACGGATCGAGCTGGACGAAGTTGCGGGGGCCCCCCCAGAAATAGTGCGCGTCGGTCAGCAGGTCGTGGGCCTGGTAGGGACCGTCGGCTGGCAGGCCGAGGTCAGCCAGCGGGAGGTCGATCCACCCCGACTGCACGTGGTGCGGGTCGAGGTTCACCACGACCAGCAGCACGTCCGAGAGATCGGGGGTGCTCTTGCTGAAGGCGATGATCTGGTCGTTGTCCACCGTGTGGAAGCGCAGGCGGTGGTCGCTCTGGAGCGCCGGGTGTGCACGCCGGATGGCGTTGAGACGGGCGATGTACGGCGCCAGGCTGTCGGCGCGGTCGCGGTCCCAGACGCGGACCTCGTACTTCTCCGAGTGCAGGTACTCTTCGCTGCCGTGGCGCACGGCCACGTGCTCGCCGAGTTCGTAGGCAGGCCCGTAGATGCCGTAGCTCGCGCCGAGCATCGCCGCCAGCGTCACGCGCGTGACGAAGGTGGGACGGCCGCCATACTGCAGCGCCTCGGTGAGGATGTCGGGCGTGTTCGGCCAGAGGTTCGGGCGGAAGAACTCCCGCACGGGCGTCTGGGTGAGTTCGGTGAAGTACTCGGTGATCTCCTGCTTCGAGTTGCGCCAGGCGAAGTAGGTGTACGACTGCGTGAACCCGAGCTTGGCCAGCTGGTACATCACCTTCGGGCGCGTGAAGGCTTCCGACAGGAACAACACGTCCGGATGATCCCGCCGCACCTCCGCGATGCACCACTCCCAGAAGCGGAAGGGCTTGGTGTGCGGGTTGTCCACGCGGAACACGCGCACGCCCTGCTCGATCCAGAACAGCAGGATCGACTTCAGCTCGTCCCAGAGCGGACGCCAGTCGTCGCACTCGAACAGGATGGGGTAGATGTCCTGGTACTTCTTCGGGGGGTTCTCGGCGTACTGGACGGTGCCGTCCGGACGCCAGCGGAACCACTGCGGATGCTCCTTGACGTAGGGGTGGTCGGGCGAGCACTGCAGGGCGAAGTCCAGCGCGACGTCGATGCCGAGTGCCCGCGCCGCCGTCACGAGCGACCGGAGGTCGTCGACCGTCCCCAGTTCGGGATGCACCGCCTTGTGGCCGCCGTCGACCCCGCCGATGGCCCAGGGGCTGCCGGCATCGCCCGGCGCGGCCGTGGGGTTGTTGTTCGGCCCCTTGCGATGCGCCAGGCCGATCGGATGGATGGGCGGCAGATACAGCACGTCGAAACCCATCGAGGCCACGTACGGCAGGCGCTGCTCGCAGTCCTTCAGCGTCCCGTGTGCACCGGGCGTGAAGCCGGCCGACCGCGGGAACATCTCGTACCAGGCGCTGAAGCGGCCGCGCTCGCGGTCCACCTGCACCTGCAGCTCTCGTGCGTAGCGCGCGGCGTCGCGCCGATCGGCATGGCTCGCCATGGCCGTGGCCAGCTCGGCAGACAGCGCCGCCTGTGTTGCCGACTCGTCGCCGCTGCGCAGTCGCGCCGCCCACTGCCGCAGGGTCTTGCCTGCCGTCTTCCCGATCCGCGCCGCCGCCTGGTCCACGAGTTCGGCGCCGACCAGCAGGTCGACGGGCTCGACGCCTCCGGCGGCCACCTTCTTCTCGAAGCCCTGCCGCCAACTCTTGAACGGATCGAGCCACGCCTCGAGCGTGTACTCCCACGGCACCTGCTCGGTGATCGTGAACGAGGCGGTCCACGCGTCGTTGCCGAGCGCGGTCATCTCCGTCTCCTGCCACTGACGTGCGCCGCGTGGCCGGTGACAGAGCATGGCGGTGACCAGGTCGTGCCCGTCAGTGAAGATGTCGGCTCGCACCACGACCTCCTCGCCGACGACACGCTTGATCGCGAATCGCCCGCAGTCGATCTCGGGCTGCACGTTCTCGATGACGACGCGCGAGGGGGCGCGCTCAGCGGAAGCCGACCCGGCGGCCGGACGTGTGGGGGTGGTGCGCGGCGTACGCTTGCTCATGAGTCCTCGGGGGCGAGGCGTTGTCCCCGCCTGAACGACCCGTGCGCAGAAACTGGCGCTCGCCGGGCGACGTGCCGGCGGGGTCTCGATTCGGAACCGGAGGTACCGGTGGAATTCAGTATAGACCGCGGTCGCGCGACGACCCCGTCGGTCAGCGGCGACGCGGGGAGCGCGGGCCGCGTGCCGAGCGGCCGTGCCATTCCGTTCGCATCTCGGCCAGCCCTTCCATGTACACCGCGGCCTGCTCGCGAGCCTCTTCCGTAGGCATCTGCTTCAGCAACGTGATGGCCTCGTCGAAGTCGTCGGCAATCGTCTCTGCCGACGTCTCGTAGTACAGCTGGCGGATGCGTTCGAGCGGGGTCACGGGCCTGACCCCACCCGATGGCGCCGCAGCGTGCGGCGGAGGGACGCAAGCGGCAGGGCGTTGAGCACGTGGTCGGCCGTCACCCACGCACGCCTCGCGGTGAGCGTGGCCCACTCGTGATGGTCGAAGCCTGCCAGGCCGTGGGCGTCGCTCGACAGGACCAGCCACGCGCCACGCGACAACGCCAGACGCGCGTGCACGTCACTGAGATCCCGCCGGTGAGGCTGTCCGTTGATCTCGAGGGCCACGCCCGCGGTCACCGCGGCGTCCACGACCTGCTCGATGTCGAGCTGCGAGGCGTCGCGCCGCAGCAGCATGCGCCCCGTGGCGTGCCCCAGGATGTCGACGTACGGGCAGGTCAGCGCCCGAAGGACACGCGCCGTCATGGCGTCCGCATCCTGGCCCAGCGCCGAATGCACCGAGGCTACGACGATGTCGAGTTGCGCCAGGCACTCGTCGGCCAGGTCCATGGTGCCGTCGGGACGGATGTCGCATTCGATGCCGGCCAGCAGCGTGATGTCCTCGTATCGTGCGCCGAGGGCACGGATGCGGGCGGCGTGCGCGAGGGCCCGACGCTCGTCGAGCCCGTTGGCCATGGCCAGCGACTGGCTGTGTTCGGTGATCGCCAGGTACTCGAAGCCGCGCCGGCGCGCTTCGTCCACCATGGCTTCCAGGGAGTCCTTGCCGTCGCTCTCCGTCGTGTGGCAATGCAGGTCCCCCCGCAGGTCGCGGCGATCCACCAGCGCGGGCAGTCGTCCCGCCTCGGCGGCGTCGAACTCGCCGCGCATCTCGCGGAGTTCCGGCGCAATCCACGGCAGCCCGAGCGCGTCGTAGATGTCCGCCTCGGTCTCGCCGGCCAGGCGCGTGCCGCCATCGGCCGAGAACAACCCGTACTCGTTGAGCCGGTAGCCCCGACGGATGGCGCGATCGCGCAGTTCGATGTTGTGCGGCTTGCTGCCCGTGAAGTACTGCAGTGCGGCTCCCCGCGACTCGACGGGGACGAGGCGCAGATCCACCTGCAGTCCGCCCACCAGGGCGATGCTCGACTTGGTGGGGCCATGGCCCAGCACGCGTTCGACCCCGACCGCTGCGACGAAGTCGTCCATGATGCTCGCCTCGGCCCCACACGCGAGGATGTCGACGTCGCCGACCGTCTCGAGTCCTCGCCGCAGGCTCCCGACGATGTCGAGGGTCGCGTGCGGGTGGCTCGAGCCCAGGGCCTGCACGAGGGTCTCCGCCTGGGCGGCGGCGCGCGAGGCGAGATGGCGGCCGGCAAACTGGCGGCGCTCGTGAATGGCGCGAATCAGCTGCTCGGCCTTCTTCGCGCCCATGCCCTTGATGCCCGACAGCGCGCCGGCGCGTGCCGCCTGCTCGAGGTCGTCGAGCGAGCTGATGCGCAGCGTCTCGTGCAACTGCGCGACCGTCTTCGGGCCCACGCCCTGCAATTGCAGGATGTCGAGCAGCCCGATGGGCAGCGTGGCCGCCAACTCGTCGTGATAGCCGCTTCGACCCGTCAGCGACAGCTCACGGATGCGGCCGGCGATGTCCTTGCCGATACCCGGAATGGCACGCAGCCGAGGCTCGTCCATCTCGGCCAGCCGCGTGGCCGTGTCGCGGACGGCTTGTGACGCATTCCGGTAGGCACGGACGCGGAACGGGTTCTCGCCCTTGATCTCGAGCAGATCCGCGATCTCGCCCAACACACGGGCTATGGTGGCATTTTCCACGGACAGGTCGCCTGGTCGGCGCCCATTATAATGGCCGCGTTCGGGCCCCCTTCGTGTCGCTTCGCCTTCTCCGTCCCAGACTCGGCCAGCTGCTCGTGGTGCCCTGCGCGCAGCCGCAGGTGCCGGTCGAACTGCGCGCGCTGGCTCGCGAGTTCGAGCTGGGTGGTGTGCTGTGCCAGGCCGCTGCGCTGGTGGACACGCTGCAGGCCGCCGACCTGATGCGCGAGATCGGGACGCTCGCACGCGAGGTGCCCCTCTGGACGGGGCTGTGGCCCGGCGTGCGCAAGACGATCCCGCCGCTGACCGATTGGCCGCCGGTGCTCACGCTGACGAGGGCCGACGCGGCAGACCTCACCGCGGCCTTTGCCCGCGCCAGGGCTCGCGAGCTGCTCGCTCTCGGATGTTCGTTCGCCGCAGGGCCCGTGCTCGATCTTGGCGAGGACAGCGGCGCGAACGCCGACCGGCCTGGCAGCGATCCCCTGCAGGTCGCCCGCCACGCCGCGCGCGTCGTCGAGATCTCGCACGCCGAGGGGCTGGCGACCTGTGCCGCGCATTTTCCCGGATTGCGCAGCGCCGTCCGCGACAGCGCCTTGCCATGGCCGCTCGTCGACGCCGCGCCCGAGGAGCTCGACGCGGTCGACTGGCAGCCGTTTCGTGCCGTCATCGCGGCCGGAGTGCCCGCGGTGCTCGCCGCCCACGTCCTGGTGCCCGGCCTCGACGACCGCGCGCCGGCCGCGCAATCGCGAGCGCTCGTCAGTGAGGCCCTGCGCGGACGCCTGCACTTTGGCGGCACCGTCTTCGCCGACGGCACGGGCCCCGCAGTCGAGCCAGGCGCCGGCCTGCCCGCGCCCGTGGTACGCACCTTCGCGGCCGGATGCGACGTCGTGCTGCTGCCGAGTGCACGCGTGGATGATGCGGCCGAGATGCTCGAGGATGTCGTGCGGGAGGCCGAGCGGAATCCGCGGTTCGTCCTGCGTCTCGAAGAGGCGCTGCGGCGCCACGAGACCATGAAGGCGGCCTACCTGTCGGAGGGTGCGCGACGCCGTCGTCCCGCACCGCCTTCACTCCCCGAACTGTTGGCCTCTGCGGACGGCGAGCGCGTGGCCGACCGCATGCGGGCCTTTGCATGATCACGTGGCGCTTTGTCGGCGATGCGGCGTTGTGCCTCGACGTCGAGGCCTCGATGCCGCTCGATGCCAACATGCTGGTCCATCGTCTCGCGGCGCGGCTGCGTGCGCGTCAGGTGCCCGGCGTGCGTGACATCGTGCCGGCCATGACGTCGGTCACCATCCACGTCGATCCCCTGCGGGTCGATCTGTCGGCGGTGGAC
>JAEZDP010000352.1 GCA_023418055.1 Acidobacteriota bacterium | reverse complement strand
GACAGCGGGTGTTGGCATGCGATTCCATCTTTCTCTTCGCCAGCGCCTCACGCTGATTCTCATCGCCACGAGTGCAATCGCGCTCGCGCTGACCGGTGCCGGGCTCGTGGCCTATGACACGCGTGTCGCGCACCGGTATCTGGCCCGGGAACTCGAGGGCGTGGCCGGGCTCGTGGCCACCAACAGCGACGCGGCCCTGACGTTCGGCGACACGGCGGCGGCGCAGGCGACGCTCTCGTCGCTGTCGGCCCGCGAAGACGTGCTCGCCGCGGTGCTCTATGGGCTGGACGACACGCCAGTGGCCACCCACGGCGATACATCACGCATCGGCGAGCGGCCCACGGGTCCGGGCACGACCTCCGGGCGCACCACCATTCGCGTGGCCAGGGACGTCTGCAACGACGGCGGTTGCGTCGGGCTGCTCGTGCTCGAAGGGGACATGCGGCAGCTGCGCCAGCGCCTGCAGGGCGCCCTCACGATCTTCGCCATCGTCTTCGTCGTGTCCTTGGGCATGGCGTGGGCTCTCGGCGCCGTGCTGCAGCGACCCGTCGTCGTGCCGCTGCGCCAACTGGCGGAGGCGGCCGCCGAGGTCAGTCGCTCGCGCCGATTCGACGTCTCGCTGCCAGAGACGACGCGCGTGGACGAGGTGGGCGTCCTCGTCACGGCCTTCAACGACATGTTGCGCCGTATCGACGCGCTCTATGGTGAACTGCAGGCCCATCGCGACGGCCTCGAACGCGAGGTGTCGAGTCGGACGGCCGAGTTGCAGGCGGCCAAGGAGCGCGCCGAAGCCGCCAACCGATACAAGAGCGAGTTCCTCGCCAACATGAGCCACGAGATCCGGACGCCGATGAACGGCGTGCTGGGAATCGCCGAAGTGGCGCTCGATGCCGACCCCTCGCCCGCGCAGCGTGAGCACCTCGAAACGATTCGCCGTTCGGCAGAATCGCTGCTCGTCATCATCGACGACGTGCTGGACTTCTCGAAGGTCGAGGCGGGACGCCTCGAGGTCGAGACGCGGCCGTTCGACCTGGCCGACACGGTGCATGGTGCCGTGAACGCCCTGGCTGTGGCCAGCCAGCAGCGTGGCCTCGATCTCGTGTGGGATCACGCCGCGGGCCTCCCCGACGTCGTCGTTGGCGACGCTGGTCGCCTGCGTCAGGTGCTCATCAACCTGATCGGCAACGCCGTCAAGTTCACCCGCGAAGGCAGCATCCTGGTGTCGGTGACGCTCGGGCACGACGAGGCCGGAGATGCGCGTCTCCGGTTTGCCGTCGCCGACACGGGCATCGGCATTCCCGAGCACCGGCAACGCGCGATCTTCGAGGCATTCACGCAGGCCGATGGCTCGACAACTCGCAACTTCGGTGGAAGCGGGCTGGGCCTGACGATCTCGTCGCGACTGGTCGAGTTGATGGGGGGGAGGCTCGCCGTGGCCAGCGTCGTCGGCGAGGGAACGACCATGTCGTTCGACCTGCCGCTGCGCCTGCCAGTGGGCACGCCCCGCGCGCGTGCTGCATCGGCGTGCGATCTCACCGGGCGCACCGTAGTGATTGTCGACGGTGCCCCGAGTTCGCCGGTCGTTCTGGCTCGATGGCTCTCGGAGTGGGGCGCGAAAGTCTCGGTGGTGCCCGACATCGAGGCCGCGGCGCCACGGCTTCGTGACGCGGACTGCGTCTTTGCTGCGGGCGCCATCGCCGACGAGGCACGCCATCGCTGCGCGCTCGGCGACCGCCCGCCTGTCGTCATCGCGATGCTCACGGCCGCCGAGGCGCCTCATCGGGTGCCCGGTGTGCCGGTCGTGACTCGGCCGCTGCGCCGGTGCGCGGTGTGCGAGGTCGTCGCTGACGCCCTGAGCCCGTTACTGGGGGCGTCGCCGCGACCCGAGGACGCGTGCGCCGCCGCGGCGCCGGGGGATCCGCCCTCGCGCGCCCTGCGTGTGCTCGTGGCGGAAGACAACGTCGTCAATCAGCGTGTCGTCCAGGGGATGCTGCGCCGCGTGGCCCGAGAGATCGTCATCGCCGCGAACGGGCGGGAGGCGGTGGACGCCTGGCGCGAAGGGCGCTTCGACGTCGTGTTCATGGACGTCCAGATGCCGGAGATGGATGGCTTCGAAGCGGTGGCCGCCATTCGGGCGGACGAGGCCGACCTGGGCCGGCCGCGTGTGCCCATCGTCGCGCTCACGGCGCATGCACTCGCAGGCGACGCGGAGCGCTGCCTGGCCGCCGGCATGGACGACTACGTCACCAAGCCCCTGCGTCGCGGCGCCCTCGATGCGGTGCTGGCACGCGTCCAGGGCGCGCGCGTGCCGACGGCCGACACCGGGGGCTGACGGCCCTCAGCGTGTCTCGGCCGTGAATGCCGCCAGCACGTGCCGCGCCACTGTGGCCGTGTCAGCGTGCGCGATGTTCGACGTCACGGCGACGACGAGCGTGCCGTCCGCGGCGGAGGTGAGCGACATCACGCGGCCTCCGGCCAGTCGCCCGTCGAGGCTGGGCAGGTTGGCGGCCATCCCCACGCGGACGATGTCGGCGGGCGTGGAGTACGACGCCAGTCCGTCGGCACAACAGGCCAGATCGCGCATGTACATGAGCCGCCGCCCGCGCGCGGGGGCGGCGTCTGACCGCGGGACATAGAAGGTCGCGCGGTCGCCGGGCAGCGGGTAGTCGGGCTGCATGAGCCCGACGGGTTCCCACAGCACGTGGCGCAGGAGCGCGAACAGCGGAAAGTCCTCGGCCTCCTCGCCGATCGCCTCAGGGCTCCAGGCACGCGCCGCCTCGGCGCCGGTCTGGGACAGACCGAGCGTCGCCGCAGTCGGCAGCACCACGTCGGCAGCGGTACCGATGTTGAAACGCGTGGCTGGCGTGACCGGCGTTCGTGTGCCCACGTCCCGCCACCCGAACCCCTCGACCCAGGCGAGGCTGCCACCGGAACCCACGGCCACCGACAGCCCCGGCAGGTCCTG
>JAEZDP010000332.1 GCA_023418055.1 Acidobacteriota bacterium | reverse complement strand
CCCCCCCGCCGCGATGCCATCCGAGACGCCCGCCCCCAGCACGAGGCCGCTACGCTTGACACTCGCGCCCTCCGGCCGGTGCTGGGTGCAGGTCAAGGCCGACGGCCGTGTGCTGCTCGCGCGTGAGGTGGTCAGCGGCGAACGCGTGGACATCGAAGCGAGCGAGCAACTCGAGATCGTGGCAGGCGATGCGGGGGCCTTCGGCTACCAGATCAACGGGCGGCCAGGACGGTCGCTCGGCGCTGCCGGTCGCGTGGGGCGCGCCACCATCACCACGGCCACTCTCTCCGAGTTCCAGGAACGCTGAACCGCCGATGGCTCTCGACCTCGGCGTGCATTCGCCCCTCGTGGACCTGTTCGTGCGCGGCGACGTGCCTGCCGACGTGCGCCTGCTCGCCGCGTCGGGCGTGATCGCGCCGAGGGCGGTGGAGCAGGTCGCGCTGGTCGCGCTGATGACCGCCGACGCGGACGGCGACGTCGCCAGGTGTGCCCGCGAAACGCTGGCGGCGCTGCCCGTCGAAGGCGTGGCACACCTGCTCGGCCGCACGGACACGCCCGCGGGCCTGAAGGCGTGGCTGGCCGCGCAGGGGTTCGTCCCCGCGCCAGCGACAGGGACCGACGCCGACGTCCCGGCTTTCGACGTCGGAGAGATCGTCCCCGAAGACGACGACCTTGCCTCGATGTTTGCCGGCGCCGCGGCATCCTCGTCGGACGATGAGGGGAAAGTCGCGCAGTTGTCGTCGCTGTCGGTGCCGGCGCGCATCAAGATGGCAATGCTCGGCAGCCGAGAGCAGCGTGCCATCCTCATTCGCGATCCGAATCGCGTGGTGTCCACGGCCGTCCTCTCGAGCCCGAAGTTGAGCGAGACCGAAATCGAGAACTTCGCGCGCATGACCAACGTGTCGGCCGACGTCCTGCGCATCGTGGGCACGAACCGTTCCTGGACGCGCAGTTACGCGGTGGTGTCGGCCCTCGTGCGGAATCCGCGGACGCCGCCGGCCATTTCGCTGGGGCTGGTGCCCAGGCTGCAGGAACGAGAGATCAAGGGCATCGCCGTGGACCGCAACGTCCCGGAAGCGCTCCGCATTGCGGCCAGGAAAGCCTTGCAGGCCAAGGAAGCGCGCCGGCAGTAGCGGTTGTCTCCATCCGTGTCATCGCGAAGGGGCACTCATGCAGATCGGCATCATCGGCAGCGGGCACATCGGCAGCACGGTCGGCAGGCTCCTGGCCGCCGCGGGGCATACGGTCTGTTTCGGGACGCGCCGACCCGAGGCGGTGCGTGAGCGATTGCACGAACTCTCGCTCGACGCGCGCGTGGCCTCGGTCGCCGACGCCGTGACGTCTTCCGAGGTGGTGCTCGTGGCGGTGCCATTCGGCTGCTGGCCGGAACTGGCGGAGGCGCACGGCGCCGCGCTCCGGGGGCGCATCGTGCTCGACCCCACGAACCCGTACCCGCAGCGCGACGGCGATTTCGCGCGGCAGGCCATCGAGGCCGGGGAAGGCGCGCCGATGGCCGTGGCGAAGCTGCTGCCCGGCGTGTCGCTCGTCCGCGCCTTCAATTCGGTCTTCTGGCGGACGCTCGAGAGCGATGCGTTCCGTGAAGGCGGCCGCATCGGCGTGCCGCTCGCTGGCGACGACGTCAGTGCGCTCGACGTGGCGGCGCAACTGGTCACCGACGCGGGGTTCGATCCCGTGGTGGTGGGGCCGTTGCGGCGGGCGCGCGAATTCGACCCGGGGACCCGCGTCTATAACACCGGCATGACGGCGGCGCAGTTGCGCGCCGCGCTCGGCGTCAGCGGGCCCTGACGGGACGGCGTGTCGACGTGACGCGGCAGGCGCCGCTCAACTCCTCCCACGCAGGCGGTCGAGTTGCGGCGCCACCTCGGTGCGGTAGCACTCCGGACAGATCGCGTGGCTGAAGCGCGTGCCCGTGTGTTGCGCCACGTACGATTCGACGTTCTGCCAGTAGTTCTCGTCGTCACGCACCTTGCGGCAGTACGAGCAGATGGGCAGGAACTCCTGCAGCGTGCGCACCTCGGCCAGCGCGGCCTGCAGTTCCGCCACGAGGCTCTCGCGGTCGGCCTCGGCCTGCTTGCGCCGCGTGATGTCGCGCGCCACCGAGTAGATCACCTGCTGCTCGAGGTCCGGCGCGGCATTCCACATCAGCCACCGATACGTGCCGTCCTTGTGTCTGTACCGGTTCTCGAACGCCGAGGCATGGGCCCCGGCCTTCACGTGCCGGTTCTGCTCGATGGTGCGCTCGCGATCGTCGGGGTGCACGAACTCGATGGACGGTCGCGCCATCAGTTCCTCACGGCTGAAGCCGAGCGTCGTCTCCCAGGCGGGGCTGAGCCGACGGAAGTAGCCGCTGTAGTCGGCAAAGCACAGCATGTCGTTGGACAGCTCGAAGAACCGCTGTTCCTGTTGGCGGGCGAGGGCGGTGTCGACGACGACGGTGGCAGGCGTCGGGTGCCTGGTGGCTGGTGGAGGCTGGGCAGACGTCACGGTGGCCGTCTGAGCCACTCCGGTCACGTCGTAGCCCGCCTGGGCCAGCAGGGCCTGCAGGTCACTGGCCTGCGCGGGGTCGTCGGCAACGATGAAGAGGGGAGGTCGTCGCATCGTCGTGGTGTTAGGCTCGACTGCGGATGGTATCACCGCAGAGGTGGCGGCCGGGGACGGCATGAGCGCCATGGACCGCAGATGGACCGTGACGGGGGACGAAGCGGGGCAGCGCCTCGACAAGTACCTCTCGGCGCCCGAGCGAGCCGGCTCGCGTCGCCGGGCCAGCCAGGCCCTGCTGCGCGGCCGCGTCTTCGTGGACGACGTCGAGGTGCCGGCGGATGGCGGGGCACGGATCGTGCGGGCTGACCAGCAGGTCCGTCTCTGGGGAGACCGGCCTGGGTCGGCGCAGCGTGTCCTGCGGCCCCAGCGGCGCGGCGGCCTGGACCTCGTGTTCGAAGACGACGACCTCGTCGTCGTGAACAAGCCGCCGGGCATGTTGACGGTGCCGCTCGACAGCGGCGGCGGTCAGCCGTCGGTGCTACAGGCGTTACAGGAGCGTTTCCGCTCGCACCGCACACGACTCCCGTTGGTGGTGCATCGCATCGACCGCGACACCTCGGGCCTCGTGATGTTTGCGCTCAATCCGGCGGCGCGTGATGCGCTGGTTGCGCAGTTTGCCAAGCGGACGCCGGAACGAGCCTATCTCGCGCTCGTGTGGGGCACGCCCGAGCCGGACAGCGGCACCTGGCATGACCGGCTGTCCTGGGACGAGGAGGCCTGCCTGCAGCGCTCCGCGCGTGACGACGACCCCGCCGCCAAGGACGCCGAGAGCGCCTACCGCATCGTCCAGCGCCTGGGACGTGCGTCGCTGCTCGAAATCCGTCTGCGCACCGGGCGGCAGGGGCAGATTCGCGTGCAGGCACAACTGCGGGGGCATCCGCTGGTGGGCGACCGACGGTATCGGGTACCCGGGGTGGCTGGCGGACAGGTCATCGATTTTCCGCGGCAGGCCCTGCATGCGCAGCGACTGGCGTTTGCGCATCCGCAGGATGGCCGGGCAATCGAATGCATGGCGCCGCTTCCGGAAGACCTGCGGTTGCTGGTCGAGCGGCTGCGGAAACGGGCGCGGCAGGAGGGGTGAACGAGTGGTGCGCACTACTGGATTCGAACCAGTGACCCCCGCCGTGTGAAGGCGGTGCTCTACCGCTGAGCCAAGTGCGCACATCACAGCAGGAGTCACTGCTGCGCAGGCAAGACCAAGAGGATACCGGACACGCCGACGCCGCGCAAGGGTCCCGCGTTCCCCGATCCGCGTTCCCGATCCGCGATCCCCGATCCGCGATCCCCGATCCGCGATCCCCGATCCCCGATCGAGTGCTACACTCCGCGCGTCCTTCAGCGGGAGCTTACCGACATGTGGATGTGCGCAGCGCGCAATGGGTGGCGTGGGGTGGGGCTGCTGGCCCTCCTGACGCTCGTCGCGGGCAGGGCCGAAAGTCAGGAACTGACGGGCACCGTCCAGGTGCGGGTCGTGCCCGAGCGTCCATCGTGGACCTACCGCGTGGGCGAACCCGTGGCGTTCACCGTGGACGTGCGGCGCGACGGTCATCCGCTGGTCGGGGTTCCCGTACGTTACGAGTACGGACCTGAGATGATGCCCGCGGCCGTCGAAGGCGAGGCCACGACGGGCGAGACGGCGCTGCGTGTGGAGGCCGGCACGATGCAGCAGCCGGGCTTCCTGCGCCTCGTCGCGACCGCGACGGTCGGCGAACGGTCGTACCGCGGCGTCGGCACCGCGGGCGTCGACCCCGCGCGCATCCAGCCGACGGTGACGGATCCTGCCGACTTCGATGCCTTCTGGGAGGCGGGCCGTACCCAACTCGCGACGATTCCGATGGCCGCGACGCGTGAGTTGCTGCCGACGTATTCCACGCCCTCCGCCAACGTCTATCACGTCAGCCTGCAGACGACGGGTGTCGGTCCCGACAGCATCAGCCGCGTCTACGGCATTCTGTGCGAGCCGCGCGCGCCGGGGCGGTACCCGGCACTGCTGTCGGTGCCGGGCGCCGGCATTCGTCCGTATCGCGGCCTCATCGACCCGTGCGAGCGGGGCATCATCACGCTGCAGATCGGCATCCACGGCCTCCCGGTGACACTCGACCCCACGGTGTACAGCAGCCTGGCCGCAGGGGGCCTCGCGCGTTACATGACCATCAACATCGACGACCGCGACAGGTACTACTACCGCCGTGTGTATCTGGCGACCGTTCGCGCCAACGACTACCTGACCAGCCTCGACAACTACGACGGCACCAACCTCGGCGTCGTCGGCGGCAGTCAGGGCGGCGCACTCGCCATCGTCACCGCAGCGCTCGATGCGCGTGTGAAGGGTCTGGCCGCGTCCTATCCCGCACTGGCCGACGTCACCGGTTACGTGCACGGCAGGGCAGGGGGCTGGCCACACTTCTTCCATCCGACACGCCCGGGTGCCGGGCCGACCGACGAGAAGCTGGCGACGCTGCCGTACTTCGACGTGGTGAACTTCGCGAGACGCCTGCGCGTACCAGGCATCTACACGTGGGGCTACAACGACGAGACGTGCCCGCCGACGTCCATTCACGCGGCCTTCAACGTCATCACGTCGCCCAAGGCGTGGCTGCTCGCGCTCGAGACGGGGCACAACACCACACCCGAACAGACCGTCCGCATGCAGGCGTGGATGGAGGCGTTGCTCAAGACGGGCCGCGCGCCGGAGGCCGTGCCCACGTCGCTACCCGCGAGGCCCACGTCACAGCCTTAGGAGCAGCACGCGGCGCAGCGTCCGCCGCCAGCCTGCGCGCGCGAGCCGCCAGCCGCGCGTTCACCAGCCGCAAGTTGCCCGCCGCCCTACGTCGTGCCGTACAGGCGGTCGCCGAAGTCGCCCAGGCCGGGCACGATGAACTTGTGGGCGTTCAAGCCAGCGTCGATGACCGGCGTGTAGATGTGCACGTCGGGATGCGCGGCCTCGACGACCGCCACGCCCTCGGGTGCTGCGACGATGCAGAGGAGGCGGACGTCGCGTGCGCCGAGGCTGCGCAGCAGGTCGAGGGCGGCGACGGCACTGCCGCCCGTGGCGAGCATCGGGTCCACGAGCAGCACATAGCTGTGTGCGAGGTCGGCGGGGAACTTCGCGTAGTACTGCGAGGCCAGCGCCGTGGTCTCGTCGCGCTGCAGGCCCACGTGCCCCACGCGCGCCGTCGGCACGACCTCGAGGACGGCCGGCAACATGCCCAGCCCCGCCCGCAACACGGGCACCACGACGACATCGGCCGCGAGGGCGTGACCCCTCGCCGGGCCGACCGGGGTCTGCACCTCGTGCACGCGCGTCGGCAGGTCGCGCGTCGCCTCGATGGCCAGCAGCAGGCTCAGGCGATGCGCCATCTGCCGGAAGACG
>JAEZDP010000230.1 GCA_023418055.1 Acidobacteriota bacterium | reverse complement strand
CTTGTAGATCGCGTGGCGCTGCGTCGTCCGCATCTCCTCGAGATAGGTGTGGACGCGCTCGCGGGCGGACGGGCGCTTGCCGTCCCCGTCGCCTTGCAGGTAGCGGGCGACGTCCTCGCGGGCGAGGACGGCTTCGGTGAGGTCGTCGTACATCGTCATGGCAGGCCCCGTCAGGCGGCCTCGATCTCGCGGCACACGGCGTCGGTGAAGGCCGTTGTCGTGGCGGTGCCCTTCAAGTCCCGGGTCAGCGTCGCACCGCGGGCCAGCACGCGAATCAGGGCGCCACGGATCCGATCGGCGGCGCCCGTCTCGCCGACGTGCTGCAGCATCATCAGCGCCGACAGCAGCAGTGCGGTGGGATTGGCCAGGTCCTGGCCGGCGATGTCCGGCGCCGATCCATGGACGGCCTCGAAGACGGAGGCCTTGGTGCCGATGTTGGCGCCCGGCACCACGCCCAGGCCGCCGACCAGGCCGGCGCAGAGATCGGACACGATGTCGCCGTAGAGGTTCGGCAGCACGATCACGTCGAAGGTTTCCGGCCGCATCACCAGCTGCATGCAGGCGTTGTCGACGATCTTCTCTTCGTACTGGATGTCGGGGTAGTCGCGCGCCATGGCCCGCGTGCACTGCAGGAACAGCCCGTCGGTCAGCTTCATGATGTTGGCCTTGTGGATGGCCGTCACCTTGCGCCGCCCGTACGTGCGCGCATGCTCGAAGGCAAAGCGCGCGATCCGCTGGCTCGCCGATGCCGTGATGACCTTCAGGCTCTCCACCACCCCCGGGGCCACCTGGTGCTCCAGCCCCGCGTACAGGTCCTCGGTGTTCTCGCGGACGATGACCAGGTCGACGCCTTCGAAGCGAGACGGCACCGACGGCAGGTTCGTCACGGGGCGGAGGTTGGCGTAGAGGTCGAGCGTCTTGCGCAAGCCGACGTTGACACTCGTGAACCCCTCGCCGATGGGCGTCGTCACAGGCCCCTTCAGCGCCACGCCGTTGGCCGTGATCGAGTCGAGGAGGCTTTGCGGAAGCGTGGAGCCGTGCTGGCGCACCGCTTCGAGTCCGGCATCGTGCCGGTCCCAGTCGATCGCCACCCCCACCGCCCGGATGATTCGGACGACGGCTTCAGTGACTTCCGGACCGATGCCGTCCCCAGGGATGAGTGTGACGCGGTGGGCCATGCCGCGGTCATTATAGTGCGGTGTCCCGCATCGACTGGTTGCCCTGGGCCACGCCTGCCTTCCAGCGCGCGCAGCAGACCCGGCGACCCGTCCTGCTCCTCATCGAGACGGCGTGGTCCACCCCGTGCCGGGAGTTCCTGTCCGGCACGCTCGAGTCTGCCGACGTGGCCGAGACCGTGAGCGGCCGTTTCGTAGCGGTGCGCGTGGACGCGGACTGGCGTCCGGACATCGCCGACCGCTATGGCGCCGGCTCGTGGCCCACCCTGCTGGCCCTGACCCCGGAAGGCGACGTCCTCGGCGGCGGGACGCCGCCCCCGAGGGGCCTGGCTCCCTGGCTCGTCCTCGCCGCCACACGCTTCACCGAGCGGGACGGGCGCTGGCTGGACGCTGGCGACGCGGACCACTCGCGCCAGCCCGTCCAGCCCGCACACATGAGGGACCCTGTCGCGGCCGCACAGGAGGTGTGGGCCACGCTGGCCGCCGCAGTGGACCCACAGACCGGCCGCTTCGGCACCGGTCACGGACCCGTGCTGGAGCCTGCGCTCGCAGCCCTGGCCGCCGCCACGACAGGCCTCGTCCCCGACCTGGCCGCGCCCGCTGTCCGGACACTGGACGCGCTCCTCGCGGGACCTCGTTGGGAGCGCGCGCGCGGCCTGTTGTTGAGCCGAGGCATCGACGCGACCGAACCTGGCGAACGGCTCGCGCGGCTGGGGGAGCAGGCCGAATGGGTGCGGTTGTTGGCTCGCGCCGTCGCCTGGGACCCACGCCCGCCGTGGCACGCGGCGTTGCGACAGGCGAGCGCCGCCCTGCATACGGCATTCGGCCCGGCCGCCGAAGGCTGGACCGCGTGGACCGATGGCCCGCCGGTCACATTCACCGACCAGGTGGCGCGCGGCAGTCGCGCCCTCCTGGCCGCAGCCGAGGTGCTCGACGCCCCTGAGCTGGCCGCCGAGGCGATCGCGGCGCTCGAGGCGACCGTGCCGCGCGTGTACACGCAGGGCGCCGGCGTGGCGCATGTGTGGACCCATCGCCCCCATGGTCCGGCCCTGCTGCTCGACGCGATGCTGGTCGCCCATGCGCTGCTCGACGCCGACCCCTGGCGCTCGCAGCCGGTCTACCGCGACCTTGCCGAGGAACTGGTGCGCAGCGCCTGTGCTCGCCTGGCCGGCCCCTCCGGCGCGCTGCTCGACCGGCGGGCCACGATGGCGGGTGCCAACGACGTCGGTCGCCTGCGGCAGCCGGTGTACCCGCTCGACGGCAACGGCGAGGCAGCACGCGCCTGTCTGCGGCTCGGACCCGGGTCGGCCGAGTGGCAGGCCCGCGCGCTCGCGGTGCTGTCAGGCGTGCACGAGGAAGGGCGGCAGGCCGGGGCCTTCAGCGCTCCGCTGGCGCTCGCCTGGACCGCGCTGCTCGCCCCGGATCACCCGATCTCCGTATGGTAGACTGCCGCGTCTCCGGAGGTTTTTCGTGCCATCGTCTGCTGCTCCTTCTCTTGCCGCGCTTCAGAACATCGCCACGCGGTTGCGCATCGACTCGGTCCGCAGCACGACCGCGGCCGGCAGTGGACATCCGTCGACCTGCTGCTCGGCTGCCGACATCACGGCCGCGCTCTTCTTCGGCGGCATGCGCTACGACCCCGACGACGCGCTGCGCCCCGACAACGACCGGTTCGTGCTGTCCAAGGGCCATGCCGCGCCGCTGTTGTATGCGGCCTGGGCCGAGGTGGGCATCGTTCCGCGCGAGGCCACGCTGACGCTGCGCGAGTTCGACAGCGATCTGGAAGGGCATCCCACGCCGCGGCTCCCGTGGGTGGACGTAGCCACCGGCTCACTCGGTCAGGGGCTGGCCGCCGCCGTGGGCATTGCGCTCAACGCACGGCGCATCGGCTCAAGCTACCGCACGTACGTCCTCATGGGCGATGGCGAGATGGCCGAAGGCTCGGTGTGGGAAGCCGTCCAGAGTGCGCAATTCCACCGCCTCGACAACCTCTGCGCGATCGTGGACGTCAACGGCCTCGGGCAGAGCCGCGCCACGCAGTTCGGCCACGACCTCGACGCGATCGGCCCCAGGTGGGCCGCCTTCGGCTGGCACACCGTCGAGATCGACGGACACGACATGCAGGCCGTGCTCGACGCGCTCGACGAGGCCCGCGAGACGACGGGTCGGCCCACGGTGATCCTGGCGCGCACGCTGAAGGGCAAGGGCGTGTCGCTGATGGAAGGCAGGGACGGCTGGCACGGCAAGCCGCTCAAGAAGGGCGCCGAGGCGGATGCGGCCATCGCGGAGCTCGAGGCGCAGCTCGTGCCCGAGGACGGCGCCGGACGTCCAGCCATTCCCGCACCCGATGGTCAGGTCGAGCGTCCCGATCCGCCGGCCGACTTCAGGGGCACGCTGGCGCCGCCCGCGTACGGCCCCGACGAACTCGTGGCGACGCGCGAGGCCTACGGCACGGCCATCGCCAAGCTTGGCGACGTCGACGCACGCGCCGTGGCGCTCGATGCCGACGTCAAGAACTCGAGCTTCAGCGACCGGTTCGAAAAGAAGCACCCCGACCGTTTCTACCAGGCCTTCATCGCCGAACAGTCGATGATCGGCATGGCGATGGGACTGGCCGCACGGGGAGCCATCGCGTTCCCCTCGACCTTTGCGGCCTTCCTGACACGCGGCGCCGACTTCGTGCGCATGGCGGGCATCAGCCAGCTGAACGTGAAGTTCGCCGGCAGCCACTGCGGCGTGTCGATCGGCGAAGACGGCCCGTCGCAGATGGCCCTCGAAGACCTGGCGATGATGCGCGCCGTGCCGGGCTGCGCGGTGCTCTATCCGTCGGATGCCGTCAGCACCGAGCGACTGGTGGCCGAGGCCGCCTATCACCCGGGCATGGCCTACATCCGCACCAGCCGGCCGAAGACG
>JAEZDP010000203.1 GCA_023418055.1 Acidobacteriota bacterium | reverse complement strand
GCCGCCGGCAACATCTGGGCAAGCGGGCGAGGGGGCATCTACGTGTTTGCACCCGACGGCAGCCACATCGGGTTCGCCCCCATCGCGGGCCGCGTGTCCAACTGCGCCTTCGGACCTGACCGCATGCTCTATGTGACCAATGACACGCAGGTCGTGCGCGCCCGCATCCGCGCAGACTTCCCTGGCGGTGTCGGCATCGGAGGCTGAGGGAAGCCGAAACCGCGGCCCGGTCATCGCGGGCGATTGCGATACTCGTCGCTCCGGCGCAACTCACGCTCGACCTGCTGCTGCGTCCACCCCTCCCGCAGCACCCGCTCGACAAAGCCGCTGCTGGCCGCGTCCGGCTCACGCTGGAGCACGGCCAGGTACGCGCGCCTGACGATCTCGCGCGCCCGCGCCGGCGTCATCGTCTGCTTCTCGCGGTACTCGGGGCTCCTGCGGATGTGGTCGCGGACGTCCTGCTCGGTCCACCCATCGTCGATCATCCGGCGGCGGAACTCGCGCAGCCCGGACGCGTCGGGCTCGCGTTCCAGCAGGTCCTCGTAAGCTCTCCGGATGACACGGTCAGGGTCGAGCGAGGCGCCGCCGCGGCGACCCACACCGAATCCGCCCCCGCGCACGCGCGGATGGACCTGCACCGACGAGATCTCGTCGTTCATGCCCTCGCGCGTGAGGTCCCTTACGTCGCGCGTGAACTGCCTGGCGTCGCCTCGCAGCCGGGTGCTCGCATGCACCGACACTTCGGCGCCCCCGAAGATGCGTATCGAGGACACTTCGTCGTTGGCGCCGCGCGGCAGCGAGTCGAGTTCGTCACCCGCCTCGACGCAGAAGTAGGTGCCGCGGAAATTGATGTCGCGGTAGAAACAGGCCCCTTCGCGCGGAAGTCGTCCGCCTCCCCACGATTGCGCCAGCGCGCTGGCAGGCACGACGGCCACGGCCATCGCCATCAACACGCCGAGAGTCCTATTGCGCCGTGTCACAGGCTCCTCCAGAAGGTCTCGGGTCGGGACAGGCCCCCGCCCATGCGCGCCACGATAACAGCTCTGCCGTGAGCCTGCCATCCCCGACGCGGGCCGCTCCCATCGACCGTCACGGTAGGATGGCGGAACCTTTGTCGCACAGGAGCCCGCATGGCCCAGATGCCTCGCCCCTCGTCAACCGGCCGACTGCAGGTTGGTGCCGCCCTGCTGCTCATCGCTGCGGCAGGCTGGGCCTGCCGCACTGTCGGGACATCCGTGCCGCGCCTTGCACCTCCGTCGCCAGAGGCACTCGGGTTCCTCGCCGAGCAAGTGGACCCGTGGGTAGCCAGGCCCCGGGTGATCGTCATGACCGACATCGCCAACGAGCCCGATGACCAGATGTCGCTCGTACGCCTCCTCGTCTACTCCAACCAGCTCGACATCGAGGGCCTCGTCGCGACCACCTCGACATGGATGCGCGCCCGTGTCCGCCCCGACGTCGTCCATCTGGTGCTCAACGCGTACGCCAAGGTGCAGCCCACCCTGGCGCAGCACGCCGAGGGCTTTCCGCCAGCCGACACGCTGCGGGCCCTCGTGACCACGGGGCCTGCGGCTTACGGCATGGCGGCCGTCCCCATGGAAGGAACCGACATCTCCGCCGGTGCCCGCCAGATCCTCGACGCCGCCGACCGCGACGACGACCGTCCCTTGTGGGTGCTGGCCTGGGGCGGCGCGAACACGCTGGCCGAAGCGCTGGCCGCCGCGCGACGCACGCGCTCGCCTGCAGACCTGGCCGCTCTGGTCTCGCGCCTGCGTGTCTACGCCATCTCCGACCAGGACGACGCCGGACCGTGGCTGCGGCGTGAGTTCCCGACGCTCCACTACATCGGCACGCCGTCCACGCCCGATGGCGAGCAGTACTACCTCGCCACGTGGACCGGCATCAGCGGCGACCGCTTCTATCGCAACGCGGACGGCGCCGACTTCACCACCTTCACCGACTCGTGGGTCGAGACGCACATCCGGAGCAAGGGGCCGCTTGGCCGGCTCTACATCCCGCCCTGCTGCATTCACGAGGGCGACACGCCCTCCTTTCTCGGGCTTCTCGACAACGGGCTCGCGAGCTTCATGAGCCCCACCTACGGCGGGTGGGGTGGCCGCTACGTCTGGCGGCAGCCCTACGGCGAGACGCGGCCGTCGTGGACGCAGGGAGGCGACTCGTATCCCGGACGCGACAGCTCACGCGACACCGTCATGGGCACCGACGGTCGTCCGCACACGTCCGACCAGGCGACCATCTGGCGATGGCGCGACGCGTTCCAGCGCGACTTCGCGGCGCGGATGGACTGGACGATCAAGACGCCAGCCGAGGCCAACCACAATCCGATCGCCGGCGTGAACGGCGACCAGGACCGTGCCCCGCTCGTCATCGACACGGCACCCGGCGTGCCCGTCAGGCTGGACGCGTCCGCATCGAGCGACCCCGACGGCGACAGACTCCGCTACTCGTGGGTCTTCTACCCCGAGGCCGGCACGGGCATCCCCACGCAGCCCGTCGCCGTCAGGACGCCACCCCCGGACGATGCCGGCACGAACCGGGACGAGGGCGGCATCCCTTCGGCGTCTGCCGATGGCCCCCCGCAGCCGCCCGCACGCCTGCTGCTCGACCGTCGCGACGGCCCGCACGTCACCGCGACGCTGCAGGTGCCAGGCACCGCACACCTCATCCTCGTGGTCGACGATGACGGCACCCCGTCGCTGACGTCGTACCGGCGCATCATCCTCAGGAGCGTGGCGCGGACGCCCGAGGCAACGCAGTACAATCGTCCCCGGCAGTGACCCTCCGCGCGTTGCGAGTCACCTTCCGGTTTCATCCGCCGCAGGTCCTTCGCCAGCAACAGCGTCCGCACACGTCCTCCCGGAACCGTTCGGGGATGGCGCGTGCCGCGCGATGGCCCGAGATATCGAGACCACGATGCCCGTACCGACCGAAAAGCTGATGGCTGCGAACCGGGGCGAAATCGCCATCCGGATCTTTCGCGCCGCAACCGAACTGGGGCTGCGCACCGTGGCCATCTACGCCGACGAGGATCGCTTCTCGCGGCACCGCTTCAAGGCCGACGAGGCGTACCGTCTCCGCAAGGAGAAGGGCCCGGTCGGCGCCTACCTCGACATCGAGGGCATCATCCACCTGGCCAAGGAGAAGGGCGTCACGCTCATCCACCCGGGCTACGGCTTCCTGTCGGAGAACGCCGCTTTCGCGCGTGCCTGCCGTGAGGCCGGGCTGAAGTTCGTCGGTCCCGACCCCGAGATGCTCGACGTGATGGGCGACAAGGTCTCGGCCCGCGCCCTCGCCCAGCGCGTGGACGTGCCGACGCTGCCGGGCACAGAGGCGCCGGTCACCGACCGGGCCGAAGCCCTGTCGATCGCACGGACGATCGGGTTCCCGCTCATCATCAAGGCGGCCTTCGGCGGGGGCGGACGCGGCATGCGCGTGGTCCACAAGGAAGCCGACCTCGATACCCTCCTGGATCAGGCGCAGACCGAGGCCGGCAACGCCTTCGGCAATCCGGCGGTCTTCCTCGAGCGCTTCGTCGCGCGCGCGCGGCACATCGAGGTGCAGGTGCTCGGCGACACGCACGGCAACCTGGTGCACCTGCACGAGCGCGACTGCTCTGTGCAACGGCGGCACCAGAAGGTAATCGAGGTGGCGCCGGCAGTCGGTCTCGATGCGTCGGTGCGCCGAGAGTTGTGCGACGCCGCCGTGCGCCTCGCCCGCGCCGTCGGCTACAGCAATGCCGGCACGGTCGAGTTCCTCTACGACGTCGATTCGCGCGAGTGGTTCTTCATCGAGATGAACCCGCGCATCCAGGTCGAGCACACGGTGACCGAGGTCATCACGGGCATTGACCTCGTCCGCTCGCAGATCCTCGTCGCGCAGGGGCACTCGCTCTTCAGCCACGAGATCGACATCCCGAAGCAGGAAGACATCCAGCGCAACGGCTACGCCGTGCAGGCGCGCATCACGACCGAAGACCCGGCCAACGGGTTCGCCCCCGATTACGGGAAGATCATCAACTACCGGTCGGCCGCCGGGTTCGGCATCCGCCTCGACGCCGCCACGGGCGACGCAGGCTCGGTCGTGACGCCCTACTACGACTCGATGCTCGTGAAGTTGACGGCCTTCGGCCCGCGCTTCGACATCGCCCTGCAGCGCATGCATCGCGCCCTCCGCGAGTTCCGCATCCGCGGCGTGAAGACCAACATCCCCTTCCTCGAGAACGTCGTCCTCGACGACACGTTCAGGTCGGGACAGGCGACGACGGGGCTCATCGACACCAACCCCGACCTGTTCAAGTTCCAGCCGCGCCGCGACCGGGCGACGAAGGTGCTGGCCTACCTCAGCGACGTCACGGTCAACGGCAACGCGACGGCGAAGGGGTACCGCCCGCCGGAGGTCCTGCCGCCGGCCCGGGTGCCCGCGTTCGATCTCAAGGCCGGCATTCCGAAGGGCTCGCGCGACAGGCTGCGCGAGCTGGGGCCCGAGCAGTTCGCCGCCTGGATCCGCGAAAACCGTCCGCTGCTCGTCACCGACACGACCATGCGCGATGCGCACCAGTCGCTCATCGCCACGCGCATGCGCTCGATCGACATGCTCAACGTCGGCGACGCCGTCGCGCACCGGACGCCGAACATCTTCAGCCTCGAGATGTGGGGCGGCGCGACGTTCGACACGGCCATGCGCTTCCTGCGCGAGTCGCCGTGGGACCGCCTGCGCGACCTCCGCGCCAAGGTGCCCAACATCTGCTTCCAGATGCTCTTCCGCGGGTCGAACGCCGTCGGCTATTCGAACTACCCCGACGCGGTGGTGGCCGGGTTCGTGAAGCATGCGGCCGAGTCGGGCATGGACATCTTCCGCATCTTCGACTCGCTCAACTACCTGCCCAACATGACCGTGGCGATGGAGGCGGTGCGCAAGCAGCCCTATGCCCTGTGTGAAGCGGCCATCTGCTACACCGGCGACATCGACGACCCGCGCCGCGACAAGTACTCGCTGAAGTACTACGTCGCCAAGGCGCGTGAACTCGAGAAGATGGGCGCGCACATCCTCGCGATCAAGGACATGGCCGGCTTGTGCCGCCCATTTGCCGCACGGAAACTCGTGGCCGCCCTGCGAGATGAGATTGGGCTGCCCATCCACTTCCACACGCACGACAGCTCGGGCATCAACGCCGCGTCGGTGCTCTCGGCCGCCGAGGCCGGCGTGGACATCGTGGATCTCGCCATCGCGTCGATGTCGGGTTCGACCAGCCAGCCGAACCTCAATTCGGTCTGCGCCGCGCTGCGCGGGCACGAGCGTGACCCGGGCATCGACCTCGACGCGCTCAACGAGATGTCCGACTACTGGGAGGAAGTGCTCGACTACTACCGCCCGTTCAACACGGCGCCCCGCGCAGGGTCGGCCGAGGTGTACGTGCACGAGATGCCTGGTGGACAGTTCACCAACCTCAAGGAGCAGGCCGCCGCCATGGGGCTGGGCCACCGCTGGCCGGAGATTGCGCGCACCTACGCCGAGGTCAACCAGCTCTTTGGCGACATCATCAAGGTGACGCCGAGCTCGAAGGTCGTCGGCGACATGTGCATGTACCTCATCACCCGAGGCATCCGCCCCGAGGACGTGCGGACGCTGACCCCGGGGTCGCACGACTTCCCCGCATCAGTCATCGACATGCTGCAGGGCGGACTCGGCCAACCCGATGGCGGCTGGCCCGCTGACGTGCAGAAGGTGGTGCTCGGCGACCGCGTGCCGACCACGGCCCGCCCCGGCGAACGCGCCGTGCCCGTCGATCTCGACGAGACGCGCGCCACGCTGCGGAAGGCGCTCGGCCGTCCGGCGACCGACGACGACCTGTACAGCCACCTGATGTATCCCCAGGTGTTTGCCGACTTCGACCAGTTCGTGGCCACCTACGGCGAAGTGTCGAGCCTTCCCACACCGGCCTTCTTCTACGGGCTGTCGATCGGCGAGGAGATCGAGGTCGAGATCGACCGCGGCAAGGTGCTGTTCGTGAAGTTGATCAGCATCGGCGAGGCCGACGAGCAGGGACGCCGGAGCGTCTTCTACGAACTCAACGGCATGCCGCGCGAGTCGCAGGTCGTGGACAAGGCGCTGGCACCCAGAAACGCCGTGACCAAGCCGAAGGGCGATCCGTCCGACCCGTTGCAGGCCGTGGCGCCCATGCCGGGGATGATCACCGACATCGCCGTGGGCGTCGGCACGAGAGTGAAGGCCGGCGACCCGGTCATCACGCTCGAGGCCATGAAGATGCTCACGACGATCTCGGCGAGCACCGACGGCACGGTCACGGAGATCCTGGTCAAGAAGGGCGATTCGGTCGCCACTGACGACCTGCTCGCCCGGCTCGAGGCATCGGGGGGCACGGCGCGGTAGTCTCACGGTAACCTCCGGGGCTTCAGGGCCTCGCCAGGAGCGGCGCATGCAAGTCTCCGGGGTCGCGTTCATGTCCGCCGTCGTGGCTGCAGCGGTGGCCGCCGGTCTCGGCGCCACGGCGCCGGCGCCAGCGTCGCTACCGTTCGCGTTCGTGAACGTGGGCCATGAGGCTGGCCTGCACGGCGTCACCGTGTACGGTGGTCGCGAGCGCAACCGGTACCTGCTGGAAACCACAGGGAGCGGCGTCGCCCTCATCGACGTGGACCAGGACGGCTGGCTCGACGTGTTCATCGTCAACGGGACCACGCTCGAAGGCTTCCCGACCGGTGAGGCACCCACGGCCCGCCTGTACCGCAATCGCCAGGATGGGACCTTCGACGACATCACCGACCGCGCCGGCCTGCGGCAGTCGGGATGGGGGCAGGCCGCCTGTGTCGGCGATTACGACGCCGACGGCCGCGACGACCTGCTCGTGACCTACTGGGGACAGAACAGGCTGTTCCGCAACCGGCCCGACGGCACGTTCGAGGACGTGACGGCCCGCGTGGGCCTGACCACGGCGAGGCGCTGGGGATCGGGCTGCGCATTTCTGGACTACGACCGCGACGGGCATCTCGACCTCTTCGTCGCCAACTACATCGACCTCGATCTCGACGCCACGCCCCTTCCGGAATCGGGCCTCTGCCGCTACAAGGGCCTGCCGGTGGCGTGCGGCCCCCCCGGGCTGCCTGGGGCCACCAACGCGCTCTACCGCAACCTCGGCGACGGACGGTTCGAGGACGTCTCTGAGGCGTCGGGTGTCACGCGGTCCGACGGCACCTATGGACTCGGGGTCTCGACGCTCGACTTCGACGCCGATGGCTGGACAGACATCTACGTGGCCAACGACTCGAAGCCGAGCACGCTCTACCGCAACAACCGCGACGGCACGTTCCTGGACATCGGCATCCAGGCGGGCTGCGCGTTCAGCCAGGACGGACGAGCGCAGGCCGGCATGGGCATTGCAACCGGCGACTTCGACCGCAACGGGACGATGGACATCTTCCGCACGAACTTCGCGGGCGACACGTCCACGCTCTATGCCAACAGGGGCGATGGCGATTGCGAGGACCGGACGTTTGCCGCTGGCATCGGCATCAACACGCGCTGGCTGGGCTGGGGCGTGGGGTTCCTCGACCTCGAGCGCGATGGATGGCCCGACCTCTTCCTCGTCAACGGCCACGTCTATCCCGAGGTGGCCACGCTTGACGGCGAGGCCGGGTACGCCCAACCGAAGGTGGTCTACCGCAACCGCGGCACCGGCAGCTTCGAAGACGTCACGGGCCGCCTTGGCGCGCCGCTGACGACGCCGGCAGCAAGTCGTGGGGCGGCCTTTGGCGACATCGACAACGACGGCGACGTGGATGTCGTGGTGAACAACATGCACGCGGCGCCAGATCTCTTTCGCCTGGATCTCGCACCGGACGCGGGGCACTGGCTGAGCGTGGCGCTCGTCGGCACGGTGTCGCACCGCAACGCGATAGGCGCACGCGTCACCGTTGGCGCGGGCGGGCGGACGTTGGTCGACGAGGTTCGCGGCGGAGGCAGCTACTACGCGCAGAACGACTTCCGCCTGCACTTCGGCTTTGGCCGCGTGTCCACCGTCGACCGCGTGGTCGTGCGGTGGCCGAACGGGCGTGAGGAGGTGTTCGGCGTCGAAGGAATCGACCGCCTGGTCACGCTCGTCGAGGGGCGGGGCGCGCCGCGGCCGTAGGTGCGGATGGACGCCGCCCGGTCCTAGTGCGCAGTCGACGCCTGCCGCGTGTGCAGCCAGACGCTGTCGCCGAGCGGCGCTGCGCCCTGCACGGTGGCAATCACGGCATGCCGCGAGTGCGCCGCCGGCAGGCCGAGTTCGGCAGCAATCTCGTGCAGCGCTGGCCGCGCCTCGTTGTGCAGCAGCACGCCGTCGGGCGCGAGCATGCTGGCGATGTTTGCCATGGCCAGCACGAGGGCGTCGGCATCGAAGTACGGGAACACGTTGGTGGCGACCACGAGGTCGAAAGCGTCGGTGGCGAGCCCGCCTCCCCCCGCGTTGCGGCGCACGAGGCGCTCGGTCACCACGTCGAGCGGCTCGGCGCGGACGACGCGCGTGGCGTCGGGCGAGATCCGGAGACGCTTGTGCAGGCGCCCGCTCGACGGCGTCGCGTCCTCGACCTGCCCGATCGCTCGCCCGAGCGTCCTGAAGTAGTCGCGGTAGTCTGGCGCCAGGGCGACGGGTCCCTGATCGCCGATGCCCGTCAGCAGCACGAGCGGACGCATCCCGACGTCTGTCGTCCGCAGGTGGTGGACGACACGCGGGTTGATGTCGGCCGCGACGACGTCGAGGTCGTCGAGTCGTGACAATCCCCATCCGCCGAGCGCGTCGCCGACGGCCCACGGGTGGTTACTCTGGGGTGGTGCGGCTTCGAGCAGCGCGGTGCGCGGGGCCAGGTCGAGTCCTGCTCCCACGATGAGCACGCGGCGTACGCGGCGCGGCGGCTCGAGCGCGTGCAGCACGCCCAGGCCCTGCGCCACGAGGAAGCCGGCTTCGACAGCGGTGTCGGTGCTGAGCCCTCGCGTGCGGTACAGGGTGGCGGCAGCGGCGGCGTCCGCCCGGCCTGCGCCGAATTCCTTCTCGTGGACGAACCGCATCACGCGAAAGTATTCGCCGACGAGCACGTCCTCGCGGTGCCGCGTCTCTGGCGCCGCGTCGGCAAGAAGGCGGCCGAAGTACGCCAGCCGCACATCGTCGTCGGGCGAGTCCACGGCACGCATGAACGTCGCCATGCGTGCGCGAACGTCCGGCGGCACGCGGCCGCGGGCGGTCGCGGGATCGTCAAAGAAGGCCACGCGCGCTGGCGCGTCGAGGGCGTCGACGAGCACCTTCGCGCTCAGGGCCGGCTCGATCGCGGGCTGGGTGGTGAACCGTGTGGACTGGAGGAGGTAGAAGACGAGGTGATCGAGATCGCCCAGGCGCACGCGTCTGGCGTTGTCGCGCGCCAGCGCGTCGATTCGGGCAGCGAAGTCGGCTTCGGTGAAGCCGGCGGCTTCGAGGCGTGCGTGCACCGGCGCGACATCCGGCCACGTGATGCGTCGCGCACCGGCCTCCGGCTGCACTGCCGGCACGCCGGCAACGAGCAGCACCGAGAGGAGGGCCCCGCAGCTGACTCTCACGCGAGAGGCCTGACGCGCCGGCACTGGACGCCAGGACGGCTGTCCTGGCCGTCCACGGCAGAGCGGTAGCGGAGGCACAGGCTGCCCGACGATGTGCCGGGCAGCCTGCAGGACATCAGAAGATCAGGCGGAACCCCAGCTGCACGAACCGCTGGAAGTTCGACTGGCCGGTGATGTTCCGGTTGATCCGACCGAAGTTGTCGGATGCCGTGTTGCGCTCGAAGTCACGCTCGTCGTACATGGGGCTGTTGAACACGTTGAACGCCTCCACGCGCAGCTGGAAGCGCACGCGGTCGGTGATCTGCGTGGTCTTGGCGAAGTTGAGGTCGAGCTGCCAGTAGCCCGGACGCCGCAGGCGGTCGTCGAGCACCTGGGTGGTGCGTGCCTGGTAGGGCTCGCGGACCAGGAAGAACGGCTGGGTGCAGCCGAAGTTGGCCGAGTAGGCAAACAGCGTGTAGCCGCCCGAGGCGTTGCGCTGGCCCACGCAGGGCTGCATCCCGTAGATGAACTGCCCGTCCTTCGTGGGGTCGAGCGACGGGTCACCGACGAGTTCCGTGTTCTGGGGAATGCGCCACGGCTGCCCGGACTGGTAGAGGAACATCGGCGCGACCGACCATCCGTGCAGCAGCGCCTTGACCAGACCCGTGCGGTACTCGCCGAACGGGAACTCGTACACGCCCGACACCGAGATGCGGTGCCGCCGGTGCGTCCAGTAGGGCCCGCGCACGAGTTCCCTCGTCGCGGGGTCGATGAACGCGTTGAGGCCGCCGATCTCTGGCGCCGCCTGCGTCCATCCCGATGAGGCGCCGATCTGCTCGTACTTCGGCACGAACGTGTAGTTGGCGTTGACCACCAGGCCACGGCCCCAGCGCTTGTTCCCGACGAGCTGCAACGAGTGGTAGTTGATGGTGCCGTCGTTGCGCTGCGTCTCGGTGATGGTGCCAAAAGCCGGGAAGGGCCGGCTCAACTCGAACCGCGACAGCGTCGGGCTCGTGAATCGCGCGGTGCCTTCGAAGCCGGGTACCTGATAGAACGGGTTCGGCAGCTGCTCGTCGCAGAAGGCACGCGAGCCGCCCTGCGTGACGTCACAGCGATCCTGCAACTCGCGGCTGGGCTCGTTGATGCCACGGAACTCGCTCTCCTGCTGCGTCGACCGGCTGCCCGCGTAGCTGGCATCGAGCGTCACACCCCACGGCAGCTGGCGCTGGATGCCGAACGAGAAGTGATCGGCCTTGGGCACCACGAAGTCGGGGTTGGCGTACGAGATGTTGCGCCCGAGGAACGTGCGCGCGCCGAGCGAACTGCCTGGCGGCTGGTCCACGCCCGACGGGAACGGGTTGCCGAGGGCGTAGGTCGGCGTGCGGCCCTCGTCGAGCGACGAGACGAGGATGGACTGGATGCTGAAGCCCTGGATGTGGCCCTGCCCCGTCGGGTTGAGGTAATAGCGACCGTAGCCGCCGCGCAGCACGGTCTTGTCGTCGAGTTGATAGGCGGTGCCGAACCGCAGCTGGACGTTGTTGCCATCGAAGGCCCAGGGCGTCTCGGGGTTGCCGTCGACGCCGGCGAAGGTCAGCCCGCCGCGGACGTCGCCGAAGCCGGGGAACCTCGACCGGTCGATGGCCCCGGTCACAGGGTTGACGATCGTGGGGTCGAAGATGTAGTTCAGGCGATTCTCGTCCTCGCGGACCGAGCTGTTGAAGTCCCAGCGCAGGCCGGCATTCACCGTCCAGCGATCGTTGATCTTCCAGTCGTCGTGGATCCACGGCGCGTAGTAGGTCCAGCGGAAGTCCGGCAGCAGGTTGTTGTCCACGGCGCCCCCGGAGGGCGCGCCGAGCAGGAACGAGGCAAACGAGCTACCCGAGAGCACGTCCGCGCGGTTGAACTCGCGCTGCGTGAACCCGCGGTTGAAGTCGAAGCGCATGCCGGCCTCGCCGACCCCGCGGCCCGCCACGTGGGTGCTGCGGAAGTCGAGGCCCGCGCGGATGTTGTGGCGGCCTCGCGTGATCGACACGTTCGGCTGGAACGACCAGATGTAGTTGCGGTTCTCTCCGGCACCGCGCGAGAGCTGGACGTATTCGGCCATGTTCACCCGCGGGAAGATGCGCTGCGGCAACTGGTTGACGAGATCGGAGGGGAACCCGAGCTGCGTGGCATCGAAGCCGAAGCCCTCGTCGGACCGGCTCAGTTCGAGGAAGTACGTGTAGCTGGCGCGCATGTTGAGCACGGCGTTACCGCCCATGATGCGTACCCAGTCACCGACGATCGCGCGGTTGGCGCGAATCAGGGGCAGCTGGCCATCCTGCGCCGGCCCGCTGCGAATGGGCGAGGTGTTGCGCAACTCGTTGCGCTCGTTCTCCGCCCACCGGAAGAACGTGCGGTTGTTGCTGCCGATATTGTGGTCGACCTTCGCTACCCAGTTCCAGAACACGTCCTTGTTGATGTGTTCGGCGAAGGCCAGGTTCTGCTGCCAGGGCGCGACGCCCGCCGTGGTGTTGTTCGGCAGCGGGTAGTACTCGAGCATCTGCCGCGCGATCGGGTCGATGCGGTCCTGCGGAATGATGTTGCCGGGGAACGGGTCGCGCACCCAATTGCCGTTGACCTCGCGTCCGGTGGCCGGGTCGAAGATCTGAATCAGGTTGCCATTGACGTCGCGATAGTCGCTGAAGTCACCGCGACGCATGGCCTCGGTCGGCGTGGTGTTGAACAGCGGGGCCGGCGTGCCCTCGCGGTACCGCTCGCCGGTGAAGAGGAAGAACGTCTTGTTCTGCCCGTTGTAGAGGCCGGGAATGCGCACCGGGCCATCCACGCTGAACCCGTACTGGTCGAGGTAGTGGTCGGTCTTCGGCGCGTTGCGCGAGTTGAGCAGGAACGAGTTCGAGTCGAGCCACTTGCGCCGCATGAACTCGTAGCCCACGCCGTGGAAGCTGTTGGTGCCCGACTTGAGCGTCATGTTCACGACGCCGCCCGCGGTACGCCCGTACTGCGCGTCGTAGGTGTTGGTGGCGATCTTGAACTCCTGCACCGCTTCGGCCGGCGGCACATAGGCGATGTTGTTGCCGCCCTGGTTGGCGTTGTTCGGGGCGCCGTCGAGCAGGAACTCGTTGTTGCGGTTGGCGCCGCCGTTCATCGAGAAGTCGGCCAGCGCGCCGTTGTCGAAGGGCCGCAGGTAGATGGCCTGCGCGTTGTAGTTGACCCCGGCCACCAGCGCGGCCAGCGCCATCGGGCTGCGCGATTGCAGCGGCAACTCGGCGATGCGGCGGTTGTCGATGACGTCGCCGCGGTTGGCGTTGCTCGTCTCGAGCACGGCCTGCGCCGTCACCGTCACCTCTTCGGTCTGGTCGCCCACGCCCAGCGTCGCGTCGATGGTCGCCGTCTGGCCGACCTCGAGTTGCAGCCCGCTGCGCACGTAGCGCTGGAAGCCCGCCAGCTCCACGGTCACCGTGTACGGCCCCGGCCGCAGGAACGGGATGTTGTAGGTGCCCTGGTCGTTGGTCGTGGCCGTGGCCAGTTCGTTGGTCTCGGTATTCTGCACCGACACGGTGGCGCCGGGCAGCCGTCCGCCGCTGGCATCCACCACCTGTCCTCTGACCGTCGCGCGGAACTCCTGCGCGGTACTCGTGGCAGCCAGTGCGACCACAGCTGTCGCACAGAGCAGGGCCCTAACGCATTGCGCACTCGACATGGCGTCCCTCCCCCGAGAGCACCCGATGCACGTCAACCACGACGGGCGGCCCCGCGCCGCGCAGACTTTGTCGTGGACCTGTAATGAGCGCCCACTGTCATACATCAGGACCGGGTGGTTAGACAACACGAATCCTGTGGTCGAGCTGGCCCCCGGGCCTGGCGCGTCACGGGCGGTCGGGAGGCACGAGATACGGGTTGAGCGCACGCGCGCGACCGTAGGCGCCCTCCGCGGCAGCGCGTTCGCCCAGGCGGTCGAAGGCGCGTCCCATCTGGAAGTGTGCGGCGGCGTACGCCTCGTCGATGGCCAGCGCACGCCGCAGCGCGTCGAGCGCCGCAACGGCGTCACCCTGTTCGAGCCGTGCGGTGCCGAGCGAGGTCCACACACGGGCCTCCTGCTCACGATCCGACAGCTGCCGCAGGCGCATGCCCTCCGCCGCATGCCGCGCCGCCCCCTCGTCGTCGCCCGATGCACGCAGGACGCGGGCCAGCGTGTCGTGTGTCGCGGCCTCGTCGGGCCGCAGCGTCAGCGCACGCCGCAACACCGCGGCCGCCCCACTCC
>JAEZDP010000165.1 GCA_023418055.1 Acidobacteriota bacterium | reverse complement strand
GCCCTTGCCATGGCCCGCGCGTGCGAACACGCAGGCACGGGCCGGTCCCTGAAGGCGCGCGCCCATACCTGGACGACCGTCAGCCGGGCAAGAGGGCGACGCGTCGCGCGCAGACTCGGCCTGCCTGAGCACCACGTGAGGGTCTTGACCGCGCGTGTCGGAGTCACAGGGTCACATCCGCTGGTACGGCCGGCACGGTGGGTGGCCTGGTCCGACGGCCTTCCCGGTCACGCGAGTGATGACGGCTGGAGGAGCCTGAGCGACGTCGCGATGGTGCGACGGTTCATGCGGCGGGCCGACCTCCGCTCGCGCCTGCTCGCCGTGCAGGACATGTCGGCGATGGGCGCCGCGGCGACAGAACCGCCGCCAGACCTCTTCGGACGCGCACATCCCGTCACCCGGGAGTTGCACGGGACGCCGGCGGTGGACATCCAGCTGCAGCTCCTGGCGCTCGAGGTGCTGTCGTGGCCGCGGTGACCACAGGATGGCTCGAAGGCACACTCGTCTCGAGCACCGCGCTGCACCAGCAGCTCATCGAGTGCGCGCTCGGCCCCCAGGAGGAAGCACTCGGGCGTGCCGTGCGCCGGTGCCGGACGGTGCAGCGGCACGCAGCCGTTCGGCTCGGCCCTGCATGTGGGGCCTCAGCGGTATGGCGCGTCCTCGGCGAGCCCCTCGCCAGCGCCATCGGATGGCGTCCGCGAGCAGTCACGACCAGGGCGGTCGGCTCGGTTCCTGTGACCGTGGCTCGCCTCGAAGCGCCACGCAGCGAGCCGGTGCTGCTGGTGGCGGCGCCGTGGGGCCTGCTGCCGGGTCCCCTTGCCCGCGCCGTGTCGCGTCTCGCGCTCGAAGCGGACGTGCGGTGGGCGATGGTCACCAACGGCGTGGTCTGGCGGTGGCTGGACGCGCAGCGGCCTCTCGGCCGGCGTTTCGTCGGCCTCGTACTCACCGCCGCGTATACCGACGAGCGGGTCTGGGAGGCCTTCTGGCTGCTCGGACGCCCACGTGCCGGCAGCCTCGAGGCGCTCGAGCGGCTCACCGTGTACCTCGAGGCCGGCGCGACACGTGCCGTGCGCGACGCCGTGGCCGACGTCCGCACGCAGCTGACCCATCGACTGCGCGCCGACGAGCACGAGGTGCTGACGCACGTCTTCCGGTGGCTGTTCCTGCTCTTTGCCGAAGGCCGAGGCCTTCTGCCGATGGACAACCCCGTGTATCGCCAGGCGTATGCGCTCTCGACGCTCGCCGCACACGCACGAGAGGGGTGGGTGCCCTTCAACCTGTGGGATGCCCTGCAGGCGAGCGCTGCACTCGCGCACACCGGCAGCAGCCACCCGATGATGGCGGTCTCGGCGCTCAACGGATCGCTGTTCGAGCCCGCGGCCACGCCTCGCGGCCCTCGCCGCCACCTGCCCGACACCGCCGTGGCGCCGATGCTGCAGTCGCTGACGACGATGGCGCGTCACGGGAGGCGGATGGCCGTGTCGTTCGCCGATCTGGGCGTGGAGCATCTGGGCACGATCTACGAGGACGTGCTCGCTGGACGGCAGGGACCGTCCAGCGATCGCAGCACGCCCCGAACATCACGCACGGCCGTCCAGCTGACGCGCAAGGAGACGGGAACGTTCTACACGCCTCGCGACCTGGCCGACCATCTCGTCGCCCGCACCCTCGGGCCCCTCGTGGCGACGTGCGGCGCCGACGCCGTGCTGGCGCTTCGCATCGTCGATCCAGCGGCAGGCAGCGGGGCGCTGCTGGCGAGCGCCGCGCGTTTCCTTCTGGCGGCGGTCGAGGCCGCGTGGGTACGCGAAGGGCGCGGCGGCCCACTCGACGTGTCGCCCGAGGAGCGGGACGGCGCCATGCGGCGAATCGTCGAGCACTGCCTCTACGGTGTGGACGTGCACGGGCGTGCGGTGCAGGTCGCGCGGCTATCGCTCTGGCTCGAGTCGATGACGCGTGAGCGTCCGCTGACCTTTCTCGACCATCACCTGCGGGTGGGCAACAGCCTCATCGGCACCACGCCTGCGGACGTCGTCTCGAGACGGCCTGCGCCGGCTGCGGGGCGAGGGGGACGCCGCGGAGAAGACGCACGCCAGCCCGCGCTCTTCGACCTTGCCGCGTGGGACCGCCAGGCGGGCGCGTTGGCAATGGCCATGCACCACATGCTGGCCCCGCCGTCGGACACCGCCGAAGCCGTTCGGGTGAAGGCGCGCGCCTTCCGCAGCCTGCACGAGGACGAAGGCCTGCGGCGATGGAGGCGTCGTGCCGACCTGTGGTGCGCCGCATGGATGCACGACTCCGCGATCGGCGACGGGCTCTGGAACGACATCGACCGCTTCGCGCAGGGACAGCGGACCACGGCGACCCCAGCCCGGCTCGCCTCCGTCGTGTCGTCACTCGAAGCTGCCGCGCAGGATGCGCGGTGCTTCCACTGGCCTCTCGAGTTCCCCGACATCTTCCACGGGCGCGAGACACCAGGCTTCGATGCCGTGCTGGCGAACCCGCCGTGGGAGGTGATGCGGGCCGATCTCGGGTCGGCCGACGACCGTGTGCAGGCCCGCCGACGAGTGCAGCAGGCGCATCGCTTCCTGGCGCGGAGCGGTTTCTACACACGGGGGACCACGGGACATCGCAACCTGTATCAGCTCTTCGTGGAACGGATGCTGCAGGTGTGTCGCCGCGGGGGGCGCCTCGGGATCATCGCCCCGTGGGGGCTGCTGTCGGAGGTTGGCAGTGCCGGCAGCCGTGGCGTGCTGTTCACCACCGCCGACGTCGACCATGTGGCGGTCTTCGACAATCGCCAACGCATCTTCCCCATCCACCGGTCCGTCCGGTTCGTGACGCTCACGGCGACGGTGGGCACTCCGACCCACACACTCACGCGGCACCCTCCGGAGACGTCCGTGGATGCCGTCCGGGACGGCAGGCAGGTGCGAGCGATACAGGTC
>JAEZDP010000156.1 GCA_023418055.1 Acidobacteriota bacterium | reverse complement strand
AGCTTCCAGCCGAAGGACGGGCCGCCCGACGGCGATGGGCGGAACTTCCGCGGCCAGACGCGCACCAACGACACGCACGCCTCGAAGACCGATCCCGATGCCCGCCTGTATCGCAAGACCTTCCAGGGCGAGGCGCGCCTGGCGTACCTCGGGCACGTGCTGATGGAGAATCGCCACGGGCTGATCGTCGACGGCATGGCCACGACGGCGGACGGCCATGCCGAACGGGACGCCGCGCTGCTTCTGCTGCAGGCCCACGCGCGGAGGCCCCGTCCTCGCACCGTGGGGGCCGACAAGCACTACGACACGCGCGACTTCGTCGACGTCACGCGGCAACTCGGATACACGCCGCACGTGAGCCAGAACCTGAAGCGGCCCGGCGGCAGCGCGATTGATCGGCGCACCACCCGGCATGCGGGGTACACCACCAGCCAGGCGTGTCGGCCTCGCATCGAGCGCGTGTTCGGCTGGATGAAACCGCTGGCGGGGCTTCGCAAGGTGAAGCTCCGCGGACTGGCGAAGGTCGACAGTCTCTTCGTGTTCGCGTGTGCGGCCTTCAACCTGCGGCGACTGCCCAAGCTGATGACGCCGTGCCCCAGGACCGCGTGAGGCGGCCGCCGACCGCGCGGCCACGGGTCGCCGCGGTCGCTGGGCGCCTGCGCACCGACCGTCGAAGATCGCGTGTCGCACCGTCTGACAGAGAGAGTCAGCCGTCATGACCGGTTCTTCAGCAAACTCTTAGGTGAGTTCCGGCAAACGTTATGGCTGGGACAGGATGGTTCAAAGAGATGCTCTTCTCTGCGTCGGCCAACGCCTGCGCTCTGTCTGCTCCCTGATAGACGTGCAGCTGATACGGCAACCCTATCTGCCACGCAAATGCGTCATCCAAGTATTGTGTTAAGACGCCTGGAAACAGCGAGCTTAGTGTAGTCCACCCCGCCAGCGTCATGTCCGTCCACAACTGATGTTGGGCCGCGTTACTAGTGTACGTGCCCTGATAGAAGTCACGTACCATGAGTAGACTTGCTGGTACACAGTAGTTCCGGGTCTGAGACGTCGCGTCAAAGAACTGCGGGTGGTACGGAACCGGTAACCCCTGGGTGCCAACAGGAGGCGTCGGCCCAATTCGGCACTGATAGGCTCCCATCGACAAAGCGACAGCAAGAGCCAACATTGCAAATCGAGGAAGTCGAGACAACCGTAACGAACTCATGGATGACCAGCCTCTCGGTGGATGCATACTTGGGCACATCTAGTTCCTACTTATGGACGTCCTCGCGAATGTCACCGATCAGCTCTAGCGTCCTGAATTGCCCGCTCTTGGTCATCGTGAAGAAGCCATCCGGAGCGACGTCGGCAAGCATCAGTGGTGGCTCACCCTTGACTTGGACGCGCTTCGGATCTGTGAGTCCTGATTCTCGATACACATTGAGACGTACGTCCACGAACAATCGGCCATCGGGACCGTTCGCGGCAATCAGCGGCAAGAATGGATCAGAAGCACCAGCGATATTAGTCGGTTGGGTGTGGTAGTAGTAACAGCGTGAGGCGCCAAACCGCATCGACAGAGCGCGTGATACCGCCGGCAGGTCAGGAACTGACTGTAACGGTGTCGTGCCCTCCGCAGGCCACGAACCGAGAAGCGTGCCATTCTTCTTGAGCGCCGCGACGCCGAGTAGTGTGCCTTCACCGTCAGTCAACTCAACAAGATAATAGTCATCGCGCCTTTCACTCGTGACGTCCAGAACGCGCCTGAACGTAGGCGCGTGCAGCATCGCCTCATAGGACTTGAAGTCTCGGTTCAATCCGATCACACGAATAGCGTGCTGGAGATTGGCCAAGATCTGCTTCGGATCGGTTGTCCAAGGATACGGGGGGGCGTCGGCCAGCGTTCTTTGCATCAACGGTGGAGCACCACGTTCAGAGGGAACAGGCGACTGCCTGGACTGTATTGGGGCTAGCAACGATATGAGCACGAGCAGGTGTGCGAGCATCAGCAGTCTCCGCAGGGGACGGGTGGGCATCTGAAGACGACAAGGAGGGCTATCTAGCACAGCTTGGCTGCCGGTGCAAACTACGACTGAGCCGGGCTCATTCCAGCTAGCGCTGTGCCGCGAGGTGCCTGTCCCTCCTCCGCTTCGCGCCGCGGCGTTGCAGGCTGCAACATTGCATAGCTTGTTGCGCCGAGTTCTCGGCCTCTCAGCGCGACATCGGCCGAACATGCCCGTTCCTCAGCTCAGCCGCCGAGCGCAGTACAGACGGCAACAGGCCGCACCACTGGCCTCGGGCGGCGCGCTCTGTGCGGTGGCCTGGCGACGACAGGTCTGACGCCGCTCCCCAGCGACGCCGACGTACATCTCGCCGTGTGTACGTCCACCTAACGCCGGTACGGAATCGCGCGGTTGTGCTCGTCGACGTGGCCCGCTCTATTCAGGAGCCTGTCTCAGATCCGGGTTGACGCCGCCTCTGAACGGCTGGGCAGACGGTCGACAGAGCTGTGCCGCGCGGAATCGCCCCACCGAATCGTGGTAGGACCGTTTCCGTCCTCCGCGTCGGTGATGGCCCAGTGCGTGCCCTGTAGGGCCTTGATTCGTTCTGTGAGAGTCATAAGACCGCCACTCCAACGCCTGCGATAGACTCGACGTCCATGGAACAAACCGAACTCAAACAGTACGCCCTCATAGGCCTGCTCGATTATTCGGTCCATTAACGCACCGAGGTTATTTGCCATCGTAACGTACCGTTCACCCGTCTCCCTTGTCTGTTGGGTTAAGGGAACTGCAACCATATCGTCGACATCGAGCTCCATTTCGCTTCCTATGATCTGCAAGGACCCACCAGTACGAGCGGTGTCAGGGGATCGTCAGTGCCGGGGTTCTCTCGCGGATCGAGGACGTAAACCGTGACGTCGCTATTGAGCGCAGAGGCGAGGGCACGCCTCTGCGCACTTCGGCTACCTACTGGGTCGACAGTGGATACTCCCATCGTCTGGGTTAGCCACATGAGCACCTTTCGTCGAAAGCCTGAGCGGCCGAGTATCTCGGCTGCCGCCGCAAGCACCGAAGCACGCGCTGCACGAGTAGAATCTTGACAATTAGGCGAGGTTTTCTCAGTGACACAGTCTCCGGCCATCTGCACACCCCTTGGCGTTAAGGTGATGCCGTGCGGAGTGAAGCCCCGAATCAGGAGCTGACCGCGTGCGCGGCGACAATTAGATCTGCCGGCCAGCGACGATTAGATCTGCCGGTTGGGGGCCAGCCCGCCGACCGTGTCAGCCTGACCCATGGTCACGGATGCGCAGGTTCGGCCCTTGAGGCAGAAGCGTATGGATGGAAAGAGCCAGGCGGCCGCAGCGGCCGCCAGCGACATGAGTCTCCGGACCGCACGGGAGTGGACACCGGCCTGTTACCGAGCGCGACGACACAGGTCCGGGACTGGCGGACGCGACCAGATCCGTTCGCAGCGGTCTGGCCGACCGACGTCGAGCCGCTGTTGTGCCGTGACGTCAAAGGCGTGGCTCGAGGCCAAGCTGGTGCTGGAGGTGTTGCGCACGCGCTACCCGGACCAGTTTCACGCCGGGCAGGCGCGCGCGCCATGGCGTGGAGCCCGAGGTGTTCTTCCAGCAGGTGGCCGTCCGGGGCGTGAGGCGGCGATCGATTTCACCCATGGCACCGACTTGGGAGTGACGGTGGGCGGCGAGCCGTTCCCGCATCTGCTGTTCGAGTTCGTGCTCAGCTACAGCGACTGGACGGGGGTGACGGTCGCGTTCGGCGAGACCTTCGAGGCCCTCGTCACGGGCGTCCAGGGCGCGCTGTGGGCCTTGGGTGGGGTCCCCTTCGTGAGTGACAATCTGTCAGCGGCGACGCACGAATTGAAAGCCGGTGGCGGCCGCGCGTTGACGCCGCGCTTCGGCCGGTGCTCGAGCACTACGGGATCCGCTCCAGTCGGTTCATGCCGGGGCGGGCCCATGAAAACGGCGTCGCCGAGCAACGCCGTGAACCGCTCCGTCGACGCATTGGCCCTCTGCTCGAACGACACCGACTGTATTCCTGCCATGAAATACGCGCGGCGCGCCGGCCTGCAGGTGGTCCTTGCGTGTCTTCCGGACTGCAAGCCGGCGATCGGCTTGGCGCCCATACCGACTTCACCCGGCGCATTGCCTAGCCTGACGGAGAGGGTACGGCCGCTCAAGACGTGACCTGCTTGAGTTGGAGGGGGCACAGCCGACAGACCCAACGGCAGAACGCAGGGCGTGCTTCCCGGCCGTGAGGCACGCCCTGCCGAGCACGTCACCTTTGAAGCGGTGGCAGGTCAATCTTTGAGATCGCGTCTCCAGAACTGCGGGCTGGCGGGTCGTCCTGCACTATCGAATCCCACTCCCGAACTGCAGCGCGAGGTCGGCACTCAGGCAATATTGCCCATGGCCCGGACGTCGTCGCGAGCTTCTCATCGGACCGCCGCACCATAAGGGGATCAACCTCGGGCGGTCGCTGCATCGCCACAGGACACGAGACGCCAGCCGCCTCGTCAGGCGGTGTCTCACGGGGTGGCGCCAAAGGGGCGACGATGCCGGCCCACGCGCTCACCAGCACGACCGCGGCGGCTGGACCGGACATTATTGCTTGGCCCCGCTCTCCAAACGCCGTCGTGCGTCTGGGCTGATATCCAGCGCCTCTCCCCTTACACGAACGTTCGCGTCAGGCGGAGGTAGGAGTTCTGCCGACGGTTCGCCGAGTTGAATCTCGGTGACGAGTCGCTCCGGCCCCTCAGCGTACTGTGTCCAGAGCTCCAGGATGTTGAGGGACGGCACCAGGATTGATCTCGCGCCGTTGGCGGAGCGAAACATGTACACGTCTGGCACATAGGGTAGCCCCTGAAGCGCCGAGAGTCGTGGGTCGTCTGGCTCAACCTCGTCCAACGTGTCCGGATGTAGCGTGCCTACCGGATTGCCACCGTTCCGCAACGGTGGGAGCGGCGACTCCGCCCACTCACCTCTCACCCGTGTGTAGAGCTTGCCCGCGCTCCTGTTCTTGATGAAGACGTCAGGCGGCCCATCATCGCTCGACCTCTCGAGCCGCGTCGACCCATCGGACCACCTCCACTCGGTGAACTCTTCTGGAGCGGGGCGATTCTCATGCCGAAGCTGGTAGCGAACCGTCATGGCAACCCAGTACGGGGGCTGCTCAATCAGTTCCGCCTGTCTCGATGCGCCGAGGGCGGGGATGTAGCTGCCTCCCAAGGCTCCAGCCGCACCGCATGCCACGATGGTCAAAAACAAAACCGTCGGTTTGACTATGCGACCCATTGACTACCCCCTCCCTAATAGTTCGTGCAATAGCCATCCCAGACGATCTCGCACAGCGGACAGCCAGGCATGGCACCTCCGAACACGTGGATGGTGGTCTTGACGCAGTATCCGCCCATCTTGATCATGCAGCCATAGTCGTACTCGATATAGCTGCCCACCGGCGTGTAGTCGCACACGTTGTAGCAGCTGAACTGAGCCGTATAACAGCCTTGGGCCGCAACCTCCTGAGAGGCTCCCCAACCAGAGGCGAAGGCGACAACGCCAGCGGCCACGCACGACTTCGTGAACGACATAGCTCCTCCCTCAGCCCAGCAGGTGCTCGCGCCTATGAGCAGCTCTCGCCGCTCTCAAGCCAAGCTGCGGCTCTCGCAACCTTTCGACGTCACTGTTGGGCAGGAGTAGTGTACATCAGAAGACTTACCCCGCGTCACTGGCCTCTGGGGAGTGGTCGACGCATGGCGCGTGATCTGCGGACGTTAGGGAGGGCGATGTCCGGACCCTGATGATCCGACATCGCGGCCAACGTCGCTTGCTCGAGGTCGGAGACCGCCGCCTCAACGTACTGCAAGGTCGTGCGCAGGTCGGGTGGTCCAGGAGCGCTTGCACGCCTCGAAGGTTCTGACTTCGTCGCAGGGGCCTCCGACGCGAAGCTGTGGCGGAGGTCATACGGGCGGAAGCGCGGGAGGATCGGGCGTCGCTTCGCGCGTCGCTCCTCGTTGACGGCATCGATGGCCGTGTGGAGCGACTTCCGCGCCGAGCTGGTCGAGAAGGCGCCGAAGGCCTTGGCTGCTCTGAACGCCTCAAGGGCCGCTACGCCCTTCGGCGTCAACGGGTGCCACTTGCCCGGCCTCCCCTTCCCTTTCAACCGCGCAACGAGCCACACACGCGCGTGCGGCAGGTCCAGATGCTCAGGCAGGATGCGCGCGATCCGACACCGGCGGCAGCCCAGTGTAGAGCGTCACTGCCAGGCGCAGCTTCGTGAGACTCACGAGTGGGTGTCCGCTGGTCGTCTTCCCCGCCTTCTTCGCGGTACCGCGCTTCGGCCGGCCGCGATCTGGCATCGCCCGCAGGACCTCGGCTAGGTCGTCGTAGGCGATGGCCCGGATCTCCCGATCGGGCTCCCGGAACGACTTCGTCTCTCGCGCGAGGTTCGGCGCGGCGGGCCGTCCAGCGCGGTGTACAGCTGGATCAGGGCGTCGCGTCGCTTGTTCAGCGTGCGCACCGCAACGCCGCGGCGCGCCCAGAGATCGAGCTGAGTCGCGAGGTCGAGCCGCGTCAGGGGTGTGCGCGGCCGCTTCGGAAAGGCCGCCGCCCACGCGTCGAGCTCGGAGCGCCGGCTCTTCCACGATGTCATCGTCCCGCGGATGGTCTTGATGTACGGCGCGCGTGCCATCAAGCAGGCGAACCACGGTGGTGTCGATGTGTCAGCGTTCATCGGGCCGAACATGGACGTGCCGATTGGGACGCTCCGCAACATCTTTCGGCAGGCCGGATGGCCATGGCAGACGCGCCGCTAGCGCGAAGCCGATCGACGCGCCGCGCAGCCCACCACATATGCGTACAGCTCCATGGGGTGACCATGACGAACCAGGATCTGCAGGATCGCATCGAGTTCCTCGAGGACGTCGTGGGCCAGTGCTACCAACTGGCCGGCGAAGTCGGGGCGCCGCCCCGTGTCCTCGACCTGCTCTCAGCGGCAGTGGCGGGACGGCCGCTGCCGGCGGAGACGTTCTTGCCCGTCGTGGCGGACGAGTGCAGCGAGGTCGCGGAAGCGCGGCATGCGCTGGCCCGAGTGATGGATGCCGTCGAGCCATATTTGCGAACGCGCTTAGCCGCGCGGGCAGGGTCGGCCGCAATCGAGCGGAAGGCAGCGAGCGCGCGGGCCAACGGCCGGAAGGGTGGTCGGCCCCGGAAAGCGTCACGCCCGGCGTGACGATTCGAAGACAGCACGATGGCGGGGGCGCGTTCGGCGTAGCGCTTGGCAGATGTGCGCTGCTCGAGACACACGTCGAGCTGTGGGGTACCACAGGGGGTACAGTCACAACCGTACAGCTCTGTAAAGATATGACAGGTCAATCACTTCCTTGGTGCTGTTCGACTCCCGCCGCCACCACCAACCTTCGCCAACCGCTCGCTGCGCGCGCGGCTTCGGTGGGCAGGCCGCGTCACGCGAGCGGCACGCGAAGGTTGTCCGCCGTAGCTCCGCAGGAGCGAAGGTGGACCTCTCTTGCCATTTTCCGGTCAGATCAGGACCGCAGTCCGCTTCTCAGCCGCAACCCGCCAAAGCAACTGCACGGCCGAACTCACCCCTCCACCTCTGCAACGCGGCCCGGCAACCTCCGATTCGTGAGGTTACTTCGGGGGTATCTGTCGACTTGGGGGTATCGATGCCCTGGGGCGTATCGAGTACCCCGCCTGCACTACTCCCCATGAGTCCGCCGGTGAATCGCCGTCTCGGCCCGGCGGTCAGTCGTCCTGACAGCACAGCCCGTCGTTGCGACCACTCCGCGCATGAAGTCTCGACGGTGTATCGTCACGGGTCACCTCGAAGCGCCGTCCTGACCTGCATACGGCAGGCACCGAGGCGTCTGGCGCAGTCGAGCCGGCCGCTCACATCGTAGGTTAGGGCCCCTGTACTTCTGACCGTGATGCGACACGCATCGCGTCTCAATGGTCGTGCCAGTGAAACAGCTTGTGCGTGATCTTCCAGTCGCCGTGCCATTTCAGCAACGTGAACACGTCGGAGGCGCGGGCCTCGGCGCCTGCCAGCTTGCCCGACCATTGCTGCACTTCCAGATGAACGACGGCGATGCTCTCGATGATCTCGATGCGAGCGAAGCGGGCATTGATGTATGGAGCAGCGCCATTCGCCGTGATCCAAGCAAAGACGTGCTCTACCGGACCGCTGTACTCGACGCCCTGGCAGTAGCCGGAGATCGTCGCGGCTGGGTGAAAGGCCGCGCGCATGTGGTCCCCATCGCCGGCGCGACAGCCTGCGATGTAGAGATGCATGGTGCGCGTTATCGCTTCGTGCTCCGCGAGGTAGGCGGTCTCCGCGGGTGTCGGCGGCGACAGGGCGGCGTCCGGGTCGCGGACGTGAGAGGCGGCGAACTTCGTGCGCTCGCGGCTCCACACCTCGAGCTCGTGCTTGTACGCGAAGACGGTATCCTGCTTTTCGTGCTCGCGTCGATGGACGGGAAGTCCCTCGCTCGATTCCCATCGCCGCACCGTCCGCTCACTGCGGTCCAGATAGGCGGCAATCTGCTTCCACGACTCCAGGGTCGTCTGCGGGGTGTTCCGCTCGAGCATGGCATGGCTCCCACGCGGAAACTACACCAAACGCCGCGCCCCAACAAGGCGACCTATGCGTGCCAGTGAAATGCCTTCTGAATGATCGTCCAGCCATTGGGCGTCTTGAGCAGCGTGAACAGATCGGACATGCGAGCGTCCGCACCGGCCAGTTCCCCCGACCACCCGGACACTTCGACACGAACGACAGCGATCGAGTCGAGGATGTCGACGCTTGCCACGCGTGGCTCGATCGAAGGCGCGGGCCCATTCTTGTCGATCCAGTCGAAGAGGAACGTCGTGCCCACCGCCAGTTGTTCCCCTGCATAACCGAAGAAGGAGGCCTCGGGATGGAAGGCCGGACGCATCACGTCGCTTCTGCCTTGCCGGCTGCCGTCGATGTACATCTGGATGGTCCTGACGATTCCGTCGTGCTCCGTCTGATACTGGGTAGTAGTCATGTCGAGAAGCTAGGAGCGACGGGGACCGGGCGTCAATGGACAAGTACGGCCAAAGTTGGCCAGCCACTCCAGCGTCCGTTCTCGACCGCGCGGCCCGTCGTTGCGCGAGGACCTGCTCACGCGGAACGGCGCCGAGCCGGTACGTGCCACGCCGAGCAACCGCGGCGCCGGTTGTGTGCATCGACGTAGAACGCCACCAACCGGTGCACGGTGGCGACGCTGTCGAGCGCGTGGAGGAAGAGCCTGCGACGTGCTTCGTCAGCCAGCCACGAGCCGCATCACCGGCGAAGTCCGTCGCGACGAAACACGTGCGGGATCATGCACGAAGCGAAGGCGGGCGAGTTTGGACGCTGTGCTACTCGCGAGTCTCGAACGCCATGATGGACACTCCGGCAGTGGCGAAGTTCGGGAAGTCGGCGAGCGCCGCCTGAGCGGCTTCAGACGCGAGACCAGCTTCCAGGTCAGACATGGAGTCGAAAGTGACCTGAGCGACGAGATACACGTTCGCGTTGCCGACGATGTTGGTGACCGGACCGCGGCTGAACACGACCGCTCGCACGCCGGGCGTCTCCGCGAAGATCGGCACATGCGTGCCGTAGTAGTACGACTCGAACGCCTGCGGGTCTTCGGGCTGGTTGTACATCACGAGCAGTTGGGCAGCCATCGGCATCTCTCCTGAACGAGGCGGACGTCGGGGTTCCATCCTTCGGGTCTCCGCCGGCCTCCGTGCCGTCACACCTCGACGGGCGAATTGTCGACATCCATCGACAAGGCGTGCGCGCCGACGTTCTCCATGAACTCCGGTACCTGCAACTCGCCGTAGAGCCCCTGTGCCTGCGCGGGGTCGGTAATCCACAGGGCCGCCACAGGCGTCACGTCGTTGGGGTTGGAGATGCGCGAGATCTGACCTGGGTTGAGCAAGGCTTCGACCACCTTCTCCGCGACGTCGACGGTGGTCGTTTCGCCAAAGGCCGGGTGTCCGGGCAGGCCGAAGCGTTCCCACAGGCCATCGCCCTTGGTGAAGCCGGGATGGATCGCGGTGGCGTAGACACCAGTGTCACGGAGCTCGCTCTGCAAGGTGAGGTTGAACAGCACGTTCGCGGCTTTCGTGGCGGCGTAGACGGCCATGTACGGCAGCGGCGCCAGTCCAGCGATCGACCCGATCGTCACGATGTGCCCACTCCCTCTCTCGAGCATGTCGGGCAGGACGTCGTGTGTCAGTTCCGCCCCTGCGATGCAGTTGGTCACGAACATGCGGGTGAAGTCGCGCTTGTCACGACGATGATGCAGGCCGCCACGAAGCACGCCGGCGTTGTTGACGAGGATGTCGATGGTGCCGAGGGCCGACCTGGCCGCCGGGACGATCGCGGCCCGCTCCTGCGCCCGCATGAGGTCCGCGGCAATGACCGCAATGCTCACGGCATACCGCTCCCGCAGCGCGCCCGCGAGGACGCCCAGTTTGTCCTTCGATCTCGCCGTGATCGCAAGGTTCAGGCCCCGCGCAGCCAGGTGTGCGGCAATCTGCGCACCGATGCCATAGGACGCCCCAGTCACCAACGCCGTGCGTCCACGAATCGACCCGTCGGCGACGGGCGCCGGGAAGACGACCTTGTCGAGACCGACACGTGCGTCGCTGCTCATGTGCGCCTCTCTTGCCTGACGGTGTTCCCATCCTGGCCGGCCGAGTCGATGGCCGGCGGTCTCGCCGCCGCTGTGCCCGAACGGTCCGTGTGACTGTGACATGAAACGGTCGTGATCCGAGACATCCATGCCCGTACGGGCACCCTGCCGAAACGAGCGTCCTCATGGCCGCGAACAGGTCGTGGCAGGCCATCTCCAGCGTCAGGTGCCCGTGCCAGGCGCCTCCATCCCCTGAGCGCGGCGGCCAGCGGCGCCCGACCATGGGCAACCCGGGCACTGCGACGACTCGGGCTCGAGGGTCTCGCGAGCCCGTCAGGCAGCGGCTATGTGCCAGCGTGAAGCCGGACGCGTGCTGACAGCGCCTACTTGTCGAGGCGCGTTGCCGTCAGTTCGACCGCGACCGCGATCCGTTCATCTCCCAGGTCGTATGCTCGTTGCTGAAGAACATCCGGCCCTTTGGGCGAGAGCGTGCGCCGAACCCGGTGGTACCCGCCTGCGACGTGATACTCGTACTCGGAGATGAACTGCTCGCCTTCCCATCTGACGGGGTGAGCCACGACCTGCCCCAGATCGTCCACGAAGGCCCCTTCGTACCGGCCTTTTCGGTCGTTGTACGAGTACAGAAAGATCGTCCCCCACTCGCCCTGCTGCAGAGCCTCATCCCGACACATCATGACCCGCGAGACCCACTCGCACCGGCTGATTCCCTCGAAGGTCACTCGGCCCTTCCCTGACCCTCCTCCGCCGGTCACCTTCCACCGACCCTCCATGAAGTCCAGGCGATTGAGCGCAGCGGGGCGCTCGGAGCCCGTCGTCTG
>JAEZDP010000108.1 GCA_023418055.1 Acidobacteriota bacterium | reverse complement strand
GCCGCACGCCGCTCGGCGTTGATCTTGGCGCGCGCGCGCTCCTCGGCCTTCTGCTTGCGAATGGCCGCAATCCGTTCGGCATGCGGCACCTCGAGCGGCACCTCGGGGCGAGCGGCGTAGTCGAAGTCGGCCAGCGTCACACGCGGCAGCCGGCGTCCTACCGCCTTCTCGATGCGCCGGAGGTCGTCTTCTTCGGCCTTCGACACGAAGGTGTACGCGTCACCCGTCAACTCGGCCCGTCCGGTGCGGCCGACGCGGTGGATGTAGTCTTCAGGCACGAGCGGCACGTCGAAGTTGACCACGTGCCCGAGCGCCGTGACGTCGATGCCGCGGGCCGCGATGTCGGTGGCCACGAGCACGGTGTAGGTGCCCGACTTGAAGCCCGCGAGCGCCTGCGTCCGCTGCGCCTGCGAGCGGTTGCCGTGGATGCGTTCGGCCTTGATGCCGTTACGCACGAGGAACGCCGCGACGCGGTCGGCGCGGTGCTTGGTGCGGGTGAACACCAGCGCCTGTGTCATGTCGCCTCGCTTGAGCAGTTCGAGCAGCAGCGACGACTTGAGCTCGTGCGACACGGGGTAGACGGCCTGCGTGATGCCGACGGCAGGCGCGGCCTGTCGCTCCTGGTTGATGAGCACCGGGTCGCGCAGCATCTCGCGCGTCAGCGTCGCGATGGGCGGCGGCATCGTGGCGCTGAAGAACAGCGTCTGCCGCTTGGTGGGCAGGTGGCGCAGGATCTTGCGGATCTCTGGCAGGAAGCCCATGTCGAGCATCCGGTCGGCCTCGTCGAACACGAGGTACTCGAGGCCCGCGAGCTTCGCATACGGCTGCCGGAAATGATCGAGCAGGCGCCCCGGCGTGGCGACGATGATGTCGATGCCGCTGCGGAAGGCATGTTCCTGCGGGCCCATGCCGACGCCGCCGAAAACGGCGGCCGCGCTGACCGGCGTGTGCACCGCCAGGTCCTTGACGTCTTCGACAATCTGCGCCGCGAGTTCGCGTGTTGGGGTGAGCACGAGCGCGCGCGTGGTGCCGCGGGGCCGCTCGATGAGGTGGTGAAGAATGGGCAGGAGGAACGCCGCCGTCTTGCCGCTGCCGGTGGCGGCGCAGGCCAGCACGTCGCGGCCTTCGAGGGCGGGCGGGATGGCGTCCGCCTGGATGGGGGTGGGCCTCGGAAAGCCGAGTTCCTTGAGTCCCTTCAGGAGGGACGGGTGCAACGGGAGACTGCTGAACGGCACGGAAATCCTATCGACAGAGCGCGGCAACATGAGCCTCGCCGCAGGCTTGCGGTCGAGCGACCGCTGCCCTGAGGCGGTGCCGCTGGACGGCCTGCTCAGGGGAAGACAATCCCCTAGTGTACTCCGGGCGCACACTTTTCGCTTGACGCCGCTGACCGACGGGCTTGATAGTCGACGGTCAGCCGCCGGCAGGCCCGGCAGCCCTCCATGACGACATCCCCGACAACAGAGCAGTGGGCATCACGGCTCGGCGTCATCCTGGCAGTTGCAGGATCGGCCGTAGGCCTCGGCAATTTCCTGCGCTTTCCGGGTCAGGCGGCCGCCAATGGCGGTGGCGCCTTCATGATCCCGTACTTCTGCGCGCTCATCCTCCTCGGCATCCCGATCGGTTGGGCCGAGTGGACGATGGGGCGCTATGGTGGGCAACGCGGCTTCCACTCGGCACCGGGCATCCTCGGCGTGATGGGCGGGCGCGGGCTGCGCTACCTCGGCGCGATCGGCGTGCTCATCCCGCTGGCGGTGTCGTTCTACTACGTCTTCATCGAGGCGTGGTGCCTGGTGTACTTCTGGGCGTTCCTCACCGGCAGCTTCGACGTGACGACGGCCGGGGCCGACTTTGCCAGCCAATCGGCGCACTCGGCCGCCTTCTACGCCAGCGTCACCGGCGTGGCGCGCGATGGGGCGCTCTTCGACCTCTCGACGTCCTCGACGCTGCCCTTCTGGATCGGGGCGTTCGCGCTGAACCTGTGGCTGGTCTACCGCGGGCTGTCGAAGGGCATCGAGGCCTTCTGCAGTTGGGCGATGCCGGCCATGGCCGTGTGCGCCCTCATCGTGCTGGTGCGCGTGCTCACGCTCGGCACGCCCGACCCCGTGCGGCCCGACCAGAACGTGCTCAACGGGCTCGGCTACATGTGGAACCCGTCGTTTGCGGCGCTCGGCAATTTCCAGACGTGGCTGGCCGCGGCCGGACAGGTGTTCTTCACCCTCTCGGTGGGCTTCGGGGTGATCATCAACTACGCCTCCTACATGCGGCGCCGCGACGACGTGGTGTTGTCGGCGCTGACGGCCTCGGCGACCAACGAGGTGTTCGAGGTGGGCTTCGGCGGCCTCATCACCCTGACGGCCTCCTACATCTTCCTGGGGCTGTCGGGCACGATTGCGGCGGTGGCCACCGGGTCGTTCGGCCTCGGCTTCACGACGCTGCCGGTGGTGTTTGCGCAGATGGGGCCGGCAGGGCAGTTCATCGGGGCCGTCTGGTTCTTCATGTTGTTCCTGGCGGCCATCACGAGTTCGCTGTCGATGTACCAGCCGACCCTGGCCTTCCTGCAGGAGGCGCTCGGCCTCGAGCGGCGGCCTGCCACGGGGCTCTTGGCAACCGTGGCGCTCATCGGGTCGGGGTTCGTGTTGTGGTTCACGCGTGACGGGGTGTTCTGGAACACCCTCGACTTCTGGGTGGGCACGTTCCTGCTGTTTGTGATGGCGGGCATCCAGATCGTGTGCTTCAGCTGGGTGTTCGGCCTCGATCGGGGATGGGCGTCGGCCCACGAAGGCGCACGCATGCGCATCCCGCGCGTGTTCCGGTTCGTGATGAAGTACGTGGCGCCAGCGTATCTCGCCATCGTCTTTGTCGGCTTCTGCGTGCAGAACCTGCCCGACTCGCTGCGGGCCATCGGGCAGACGCCGAGCGCGCAGCTGGCGCTGTTGCTCATCGTGACCGTGGCGGTGGGTCTGCTGGCCGTCGTGCGGGTAGGCGAGGCGCGGTGGCGCAAGGAAGGACGCGACCTGGACGGCGTCGCGCCGCTGGCCGACGCCAGCGCACCTGAGGAGGTGTCATGACGACGGGGGGATGGGTGCTGCTGGTCGTGTCGCTGTCGGCCGTGTACGGCCTGGCGGCCTGGTGT
>JAEZDP010000047.1 GCA_023418055.1 Acidobacteriota bacterium | reverse complement strand
GCATCGACGCGCTCGAGTCCGCGCAGCGTCGACAGGACTGGCACGAGACAGCCTCCGTGCTCGAGACGTCGCTCATCCCCGCGCTCGAGACGTGGCGCGTACGACTCGCGGATGCCGCGGCCACCTTCCCCCCGGCGCCGGAGTCCGATGCAGCCAGGGGCTGACGGCGAGGTCTTCCTGCCACTCGCACGTCCCGATCTGACCGACGCCGAACTGGCGGCCGTCGCCGAGGTGCTCGAGTCCGGCTGGCTGACCACCGGTCCGCGCGTGCATGCGTTCGAACAGGCGTTTGCCGCCGCCGTCGGCGCACCGGAAGCCGTCGCGGTCAATTCGTGCACGGCGGGGCTGCATCTGTCGCTGCTCGCGGCGGGGGTGGGCAGCGGCGACGAGGTGGTCACCTCTCCGTTCACGTTCTGTGCGACCGCCAACACCGTCATCCACTGCGGGGGACGTCCCGTGTTTGCCGACGTGCTGCGGGAGGGCGGCACGCTCGACCCAACCGCCGCCGAGGCGGCCCTCACGCCACGGACGCGCGCCCTCCTGCCCGTGCACCACGCCGGCCGCCCTGCCGATCCACTGACGTTTCGTGCCCTGGCCGACCGCGCCGGACTGGCGCTGGTCGAGGATGCGGCGCACTGTGTCGATGCCACTGTGGACGGACGCCGCGTCGGGTCCATCGCCGACTACACCTGCTTCAGCTTCTACGCGACCAAGAATCTGGCCACCGGCGAGGGGGGCATGGTGACGCTGCGCGACCCGGCGCAGGCGGCGGCGTTGCGTGTGGCCGCCCTGCACGGGCTGAGCCGCGACGCGTGGCGGCGCTACGGGCCCGGCGGTTCGTCGCACTACGACGTCGTGATGGCAGGCTACAAGTACAACATGACGGACCTGCAGGCCGCGCTGGGCCTCGTACAACTGCAGCGATTGCACGCCATGCAGGAACGACGCGCCAGTGTCTGGCGGCGCTATGACGAGGCGCTCGCCTCGCTACCGGTCCATCGTCCCGCACCGGTGCCCGCGGGGTGGACCCACGCGCGGCATGTGTACGCCATCCTCATCGATCCCGCGCTGTGCGGGTGGGAGCGCGACGAACTGCAGCAGGCGCTGGCGGCGGCGGGCATCGGCACCAGCGTGCACTTTCGTGCGCTGCACCTGCACTCGTACTACGCCGAGCGCTACCACCTGCGGCGAGGCATGTTCCCGGTGGCGGAACTGCTCAGCGACCAGTCGCTGTCGCTGCCGCTCTGGAGCGGCATGGCCGACGAGGATGCCGAGCGGGTGGTCGCGGTGCTCGGGCGCCTCCTCGCACGAGGCCCCCGGCATGCCTGAGGCACCGGCGTGGTGACCCTGTTTCGCGTGGCTGCAGGGCCGCGGGTCGGCTATGGCCATCTTCGACGCGCCACGGTCCTCGCTCGAGCCCTTGGCGGACCATGCCGGCTGAGTCTGCGCGGCGGTGCCGTCGTGCCGCCTGCCGCCGGTTGGGACGTGACGTCGTCTCGGCCGACCGTCGCGCTGCGGGACGCGCGTCCTGACCTGCTGGTGGTGGACGACCCATCCGCACGACAGGCGATGCCCTGGGTGCGTGCCGCCGCACGAGCCGGCGTGCCATGCGCGAGCCTGCACGACGTGGGCCTGGCGCCCGTGCCGTCGGACCTGGCCGTGGACGGCGGACTGTGCCCGGGCCGGCACGGGCCCGCGGGTGCAACCCTCACGGGGCCGGAGTTCGTCGTCGTGGACCTGCCCCATCCGCGACCGCGGCGGCGAGCAGTGGCCCCACGCGTCAGCCGCATCGTGGTGTCGCTCGGTGGGGGAGGGCAGCGTGGCCTGGCACGCGCCATCGTGACGGCGCTGCGGCGAGTGCTGCCTGGGGCTCATGTCGTCGTCACCGCGGGCCTGGACGTCGCAGCACGCCTCGAGACCGACGTGGCGGGGGCGGAGGTGGTGGCAGCGCCCGACGGTGCCGGGCGATGGCTCGCCACCGCCGATGTCGCGGTGGTGGCGGGCGGCCTCACGCTGTACGAGGCGGTCGCCCTCGGCGTGCCGACCGTGGCCATCCCGGTGGTACCCGCGCAACGCCCGACCGTCCGGGCCTGCGCCGCACGGGGCATCGCTGTGGCGGTGGCTGGCGGTGGCGACGATACGCAGCGTGCAGCGCGCGTCGCCCGACACGTGGCTGCACTGGCCGCTGACCTCGAACGCCGCCGTGCGATGCGGACGCGTGGCCCGGCCTGCGTCGATGGGCAGGGGGCAGGCAGGGTGGCCCGGGCCTTCAGGGCCCTCGTCCGCGGTGGACGGGTGGGCGGCGCGGTTCGAGCCGTGCGCGAACCGGAAGGAGACCCGCGTGCCTCGTGAGTTCCGGGTCAGGAGCCACAGCGTCGGCCCGGACGCCCCCATGTTCGTCATCGCGGAAATCGGACTGAACCACAACGGCAAGGTCGACCTCGCTCTCCGACTCGTCGACGCGGCGGCGCGCGCCGGGGTGTCCGCCGTGAAGCTGCAGCTGTTCGAGGCGGATCGGCTGGTGGCCGCGGAGTCGCCGTCGCTGGCCCATGTCGCGGACGCGTCGTTGCGCGAGGTGTTCCGTCGCTTCGAACTCGACGCGGCCGCCTGCGCCACTCTCGTCGCACGGGCGCGCTCGCTCGGCCTGGCCGTCATCGTCACGCCCTTCGACCTGGGTGCGGTGCAGCAGTGCGTGGATCTCGGGGTGGACGCCTTGAAGATCGCCAGTGGCGACCTGACCCACGTCGGCCTCATCGAGGCCGCGGCGGCGACAGGGCTGCCTGTGGTCCTCTCGACCGGCCTGTCCACCGAGCCCGACGTGACGCGAGCCCTCGACTGGGCTCGTCGCGCTGGCGCGCACGACGTGGCGCTGCTGCACTGCGTCTCGGCCTATCCCACACCCGACGACCAGCAGAACCTGCGGGCCGTGGCCACGCTCGCAAGCACCTTCGATGTGCCGGTGGGCTTGTCGGATCACGGGATGGGGCGCGATGCCGCGCTCCTGGCGTGTGCGCTCGGCGCCGTGCTCTACGAACGGCACCTGCACCTGCCCGGCACCGACGCCATCGACGCGGCCGTCTCGTCCTCGCCGGACGAATTGGCTGACATCGTGCGCGCCGTGGCGCGCGGCCGGGCAGCGCTCGGCGAGGGGCAGCGGCGGCCGATGCCCGCCGAACTCCCGAATCTCGAGGCGAGCCGCCGAGGCCTCTATGCCACGCGCTCCCTGGCGGCGGGCCACGTCGTGACGGCCGACGACGTGGTGGCTCTCCGTCCTGTGAGAACCCTCGATGCGTCCCGGCTGCACACGCTCATCGGAAGTCGGCTCGGGCGGCGTGTCGAGGCCGGCTCGCCATTCGACCCGCGCGACCTGGCCTCTCCGTCTGCGGCGACAACCGACGAGGGGCCGACGCCGTGAAGCAGAACGTGTTGGTCACCGCCGCCTCGCGCCGTGTCGCACTCGTCACCGCCCTTCGTGACGCCCTGCGCCGGCATGCACCGGGCGGCCTGGTCATCGCGGCCGACATCAGCCCATGGTCGCCCGCCGTACACGTCGCCGACGCCGCGCGTCGGGTGCCCCGCTCGGATGCCGGCGACTACATCGACGCGTTGCTCGCGATCTGCGACGCCGACGACATCGGGCTGCTCGTGCCGACGATCGACGATGAACTGGCGGCCCTGTCTGCGGCGCGCGAGCGGTTCGACGCCGTCGGCGTCTGCGTGGCGGTGTCGCCGCTGGAGACGACGCGCATCTGTCGGGACAAGGCGCTGACCGCGGCGCACCTGTCCGCGCACGGCGTACCGGTGGCCACCACCTGGACCCCCGACAGCCTCGACCTCGAGCGTGCGGCGCTGCCGCTGTTCATCAAGCCCAGGCGAGGGCGCGGGTCGGTGGGCGCCTATCCGGTCAAGACGCGCGAAGAGTTGGCCTTCTTCCTGAAGTACGTCCCCGACCCGGTCATCCAGCAGTACCTGCCGCCGCCCGAGTACACGGTGGACATGTTCTGCGACATGGACGGCCGCCTGCTGTCGGTCGTCCCCCGTGAGCGTCAGGTCATCCGCGCCGGTGTCACCGACCGCGGGTGCACGGTCAGCGACGGTCGGCTCATCGCCCTTGCCGAACGCTGCGCGGCCGCCCTGCCCTTTCGGGGCGCGGCCAACGTCCAGTGCCGCATCGTTGACGGGATTCCGACGATCTTCGAAATCAACCCCCGCTTCTCGGGCGGTATTCAGCTGACCATGGCCGCTGGCGCCAACTTTGCAGACTGGCTGGTGAGGCTGTCGCTGGGCGAGCACCTCGAGCCCTGCATCGGCGCCTTTGTCGAAGGTCTGTACATGAGCAGCTACGAAACCTCGTTGTTCTTCGCCGGACGTCCAGACGACGTGCTCGTCACGACGCCGGGCCGCCGGACTGTGCCCATCGACTGGAGTGACGCATGAGCCGGCGCCTTCGCACCCTGCATGTCGTGCAGGCGCGCTTCGGCTCGCAGCGGCTGCCGGGCAAGGTGCTGGCGCCGATTGCCAGCTGGCCCCTCCTGCAGTACACGGTGGGGCGCGCGATGGCGGCCGGGCTCGGCGACGTCCTCGTGGCCACCACGACCTCCCCCGAAGACGATGCCGTGGCGCTCATGGCGGCGCAGTTGGGAGTAGCCGTCGTGCGCGGCTCCGAGTCGGACGTGCTGGGCCGTTTCGCGCTGGTCGCGCGGACGTATCCCGAGGTGCACTGGATCGTCCGCTGGACGGCCGATAACCCGTTCCCCGACATCGCCAGTGCCGTGCGCCTGCTCACGAGTCTGCCTCCTGATGCCGATTACGCCATGGAGGAGGGATTGCCCGTGGGAGGAGCCGTCGAGGTGATGTCGCGTCGGGCGCTGCTCGAGGCGCATGCCCGTGCGGAATCGGCGTACGACCGCGAGCACGTCACCCCGTGGATCAAGCGCGGCGATCCGTCGCGGCTCGTGTCGATGCCGGCGCCGACAGAGTGCCAGGCGCCCGAGTTGCGCCTGACGGTGGACACGCTCGACGACCTCGAGGCGATGCGCCGCGTGGCCGACGTCCTGGCGGGGCAGGGGTGGGACCCTCGGCTTGCACCGATGGCCGAGGTCATCACCTGTGCGCGCGTGGCCCAGACGGAGAACGTGGCGTGATTCGCGTGACCCGCCTCGATGGCACCCCCATGCTCGTCAACGTGGATCAGATCACGTGGGTGGAGTTCACGCCCGATACGGTCATTTCGCTGGCCAACGGCGAGAAGCTGCTCGTGCGCGATGGCGCCGAGGAGATCGTCGCGCGCACGCACGAGTTCAAGCGCGCCATGCAGACGCCCGTGCGTGAGCGACGCGCCGAGGGCGTCTCCCTGAGGATCGTGGAGTAGCCGTGGCAAAGCGTCCCGGTCCCCGCTACGACCTGCTGTCGCTGCTCGGGCTGCCGCTCGGGCTGGCGCTCGTCGTCGCCGGACACCTTCTCGAGGACGGACATCTCGGCTCGCTGCTCCAGGGATCGGCGGCCGTCATCGTCTTCGGAGGCACGCTCGGGGCGGTGCTCCTCAGCTTTCCGATGCGCGACGTCCGCGAGGCGGGCCGCAGCCTGCGGTTCGTCTTCGTGGACGACCTCGAGCCCCCGGCGCAGTTGCTCGATGCCGTCGGCAGCCTGTCGATCAAGGCTCGCAAGCACGGCATCCTGTCGCTCGAGGACGAACTCGACTCGGTGGCCGACCCGTTCCTGCGACGCGGCCTCCGCCTGGCCGTCGACGGCACCAACCCCACGACGCTCCGCCACATGCTCGAGGCCGAGACCGACGCCCACGCCGAACGCGAGGAGGCGCCGGCGCGCGTGTACGAGGCGGCCGGAGGCTACGCGCCCACCGTCGGCATTCTCGGTGCGGTGCTGGGCCTGATCCACGTGATGGAGAACCTGTCGGACCCGTCGCGGCTCGGGGCCGGCATCGCGGTGGCGTTCGTGGCGACCGTCTACGGCGTGGGCACGGCCAACCTGGTGCTGCTGCCGATTGCCGCCAAGCTGCGCGCCCGCGCGGCGCGCCGCGCCAGGCGGCGTGACCTCGTCACCGAAGGCGTGCTGGCCATCCAGGAGGGGCAGAACCCCAGGCTCATCGACCAGAAGATGCGCGGGTTGCTGGCCGCCGAGGAGCCGGGCCCTGCCAAGAGCAAGCGCCGGCGAGCGGCCTGAGATGAGTGTGCCTTCCGGCCGGCGCCGCCGGCGCACGTCGGCGCCCCACGTCAACCACGAGCGATGGCTGGTGTCGTACGCCGACTTCATCACGTTGCTGTTTGCGTTCTTCACGACGATGTACGCCATCTCGACGGTCGACGCCCAGAAGATGAGCAAGATGGTCGAGTCGATGCAGACGGCGTTTGCCACCTCCGGGACGCCTGATCGCATTTCCAGCGGATCGGGGTCGCCCGGCGACGGCACGACCCTGGCCACCCCCGAGAGCTTCGAAGCGTCCCTCGCACGCCAGTTGTCCACCACGCTCGGCGGCGACCTCGTCGACGTGAGCGTGGACGAGCGTGGAGTGGTGGTGTCGATCAAGGAAGCCGGCAGCTTCACCACCGGCAGTGCCGACCTTTCGCCGGTGGCCCGCGACGTGCTCGACAGGATTGCCGCCACCGTGGCCGATGCGCCCAATGGCGTGCGTGTCGAAGGGCACACCGACGACGTGCCGATTCGCGGGGGGCCGTTTGCCTCGAACTGGGAGTTGTCCACCGCGCGCGCGACCGCCGTGGTGCAGCACCTGGTGAATGTGGGCGGGCTCGGTCCCGATCGCCTGTCGGCCGCGGGGTACGGCGAGTACCGCGGGCGCAATCCCAACGACACCGACGCCAACCGCGCCCGGAACCGCCGCGTGGACATCGTCGTGCTGAACGCCGAGACGACACGGCAGGAAGAGCCGCTGCCGGCCGACCGGTGACCTCGCAGCCGCCGCGACGGCCTGGACGTCTTGGTATGATCGACGCGCCGCATGCGCATCGCTCTCTTGCAGGCCAATCCCACCATCGGCGACATCGACGGTAACGTCTCGCGGCTCCTCTCGCTGCTCGATCGGGTGCCGCGGGGCACCGATCTCGTCGTGACGCCCGAGATGGCGGTGACGGGTTATCCTCCCCGCGACCTGCTGTTGCAGCCTGGTTTCCTGCGCGAAGTCGAGCAGGGCCTCCTGCGCCTGGCAGGCCATGCTGCCTCCGGTCCCACGTTCGTCGTCGGCGCACCGCGTCCGTCGGGACGGCCGACGGGGCGGCCGCTCGTCAACGCGGCCGTCGAGCTTCGCAACGGCGGCATTGCCGCCACCCACGCCAAGTCGCTGCTGCCCACGTACGACGTGTTCGACGAGGACCGCTACTTCGAGGCGGGCGACGGCCTCGGCGTCATCGACGTGGCGGGCACACGCGTGGCGGTGAGCATCTGCGAAGACGTGTGGAACGACGCGGACCTGTGGCCGACGCCGCGCTACGCAGTCGATCCCATCGCCGCACTCGGTGCCACGGGCGCGCCCGTGATGGTCAACATGTCGGCCTCGCCCTTTGCGGCGGGGAAGCCAGCGGAACGTCGCCGCCTGCTCGGCCACCTGGCGCGCAAGTACGGCACGTGGACGCTCTATGCCAATCAGGTGGGCGCCAATGACGATCTCGTCTTCGACGGGCGCAGCCTGGCGTTTTCGCCTGACGGCCGGTGCCGCGGGCAGGCCGCCGCGTTCGACGAGGACGTGCTCGTGGTGGACGTGGCGCCGCCAAACCCGGGCGGCCCACGCGAGTGGCTGGGCACCACGCCTGCCGACGAGAGCCGCGAGGCCGACCTCTTCGCCGCGCTCGTCCTGGGCGTGCGCGACTACGCGCGGAAGTGCGGCTTCACGCGCGCGCTCCTGGGCCTCTCGGGCGGCATCGACTCGGCGCTCACGGCCGTGATTGCCGCCGAGGCGCTCGGTGCCGGCCAGGTCACCGGCGTGCTGATGCCATCGCCCTACTCGAGCACGGGCTCGATCGACGATGCACGGGCGTTGGCCGATGCGCTCGGCATGCCCACGCAAACGCTGCCCATTGCTCCCATGATGGCCGCCTACGACGAGGTGCTGCAGGCGCCGTTTGCCGGCCTGCCGGCAGACGTCACTGAAGAGAACCTGCAGGCCCGCATACGCGGCGCGCTGCTCATGGCGATGTCCAACAAGACCGGCGCCCTGCTGCTGACGACAGGGAACAAGTCGGAGTTGGCTACCGGCTACTGCACGCTCTACGGCGACATGTGCGGCGCGCTCGCCGTGCTTGCCGACCTGTACAAGACCGAGGTCTACGCCTTGTCGCGCTGGGTCAACGAGCGCGGCGAGCGCATCCCTGTCTCCACGCTGACCAAGCCCCCCTCGGCCGAACTGCGTCACGACCAGACCGACCAGGACAGCCTGCCGCCCTACGACCTGCTCGACCGCCTGCTGCTGCGCCACATCGAGGGGCACGCAGACCTGGCGTCGCTCGTGGCCGAAGGCTTCGACGAGGCCGTGGCGGCGCGCGTGCTGCACCTGGTGCGCGTGGCGGAGTTCAAGCGTCGACAGGCCGCACCGGCGCTGAAGGTCTCGGCCAGGGCCTTTGGCACCGGCTGGCGCATGCCCATCGCGAGAGGGCGATGGGTGTAGGCGTCTCGCGGCGCCGCATCCTGCACATCACGACGTTCCTCCAGGGTGGCGCGGGCCGCATCGTGGCCGACCTGGCCTGTCGGCAGCGTGCCGACGGGTGGCGTCCGATCGTCGCGTGCGCCTCGGCGCCGGTCGAAGGGTACGGGCACTATCAGCAGTGGCTCGACCAACTGGCCGACCACGAGGTGCCCGTGGTCCCGGTGTCCTGCACGTTCCGGCGGTCGCCTGCGCACGCCGAGGGCGCACGTGCGGCCCTTGAACGCCTCGATGCACAGGGCGAGTTCGCGCTCGTGCATGCGCATGCGGCGGTCCCGGCCTCGCTCGCGCTGCAATTGCCGGCACGCCCGCCGGTGCTCGCGACGATGCACGGCTGGAACGCTGCGAAGTCTGTCGAACACGCCGCACACGACGTCGCGGTGTTCAATCGCCTGCCCGTGGTGGTCGTGCCGTCGTCGGCAAGCGCGCGGCACCTGCGTGCGGCCGGCGTGGAGCCGGAGCGCCTGCGCGTGATTCCCTATGGTGTCGCGCCTCCCGTGGTGCGCGGCCTCGAGGCTGCGGAGCGTGCGCGCATCGAGGGATGGCGCGCACAGGGCCGGCTCGTAGCCGTCTGTGTGGGCTCGGTGGGCATGCGTAAGCGGCAGGCGACGCTGCTCGAGGC
>JAEZDP010000011.1 GCA_023418055.1 Acidobacteriota bacterium | reverse complement strand
GGCACGCCTCCGCAGAGGCGTCTAGAATGAAGCCACATGGCTTTCATTCGCCCGTTTCGCGCCCTGCGCCCTCGTCCTGACCTCGCCGCCCGCATCGCCGCCGTCCCCTACGACGTGGTCAACCGCGCCGAGGCACGAGCGCTGGCACACGGCAATCCCCACAGCTTCCTGCACGTCTCGCGCGCCGACATCGATCTGCCCGATACGGTCGCGGCGGAGGCCGATGCCGTCTACACGCGTGCCTGGGAGACGTTCGAGGCCTTCAGGTCGTCGTTCCTCATCGAAGACCCGCTGTCGCGTCTCTACGTGTACCGGCTCACGATGGGCGAACACGTGCAGACGGGGGTGGCCGGTGCGTTCTCGCTGCAGGAATACCGCGACAACCGGATCCTGAAACACGAGACCACCCGCAAGGCGAAGGAAGACGACCGGACACGCCACATCACCGAACTGCGCGCGCAGACAGGGCCTGTGCTTCTCACCTATGTTCGGTCGCCCCACGTGGACTCGGTGATTGCCAGCGTCACCGCGAGGCCGCCCCTGTACGACTTCGTCGCCGACGATGGCGTGGCGCACACGGTGTGGCAGGCCGATGAGGCGGAGACCGCGGGGCTGGTGGAGGGGTTCGCCGGAGTGCCGTCGCTGTTCATTGCCGACGGCCATCACCGCGCGGCCAGCGCCGCCAGGGCCAGCGACGCGCTCGGCGCGGGCCCGGAGGACGAGGCCGCGTTCTTTCTCGCGGTGGCCTTTCCAGACGTGCAGATGCGCATCCTTCCCTATCACCGCGTGGTGAAGGACCTGCACGGCCAGACCGTCGAAGCGTTCCTGACCGCCCTGAGCCAGCGCCTGCCTGTCGAAGCGGGCAGCGCGGAGCCTGCGCGGCAGGGCGAGTGTGCGATGTACATCAAGGGACGCTGGTACCGGCTCACGCTCGACGGCGACGAGGCCACCGTGGAGGGACAGGGCGATCCGACAGCGTCGCTCGATGCCGCGAGGCTGTCGCGGAAGGTGCTGGGTCCGCTGCTCGGCATCGAAGACTTGCGGACGGACCCGCGCATCGACTTCGTGGGCGGTATCCGCGGGTCGGAGGCGCTCGCAACCCTGGTCGATCAGGGCGAGGCCGCCGTGGCCTTTGCGATGTATCCGGTGAGCGTGGGCGAGGTGATGGCCATTGCCGAGGCCGGAGGGGTGATGCCGCCCAAGTCCACCTGGTTCGAGCCGAAGCTGCGCGACGGCTTGCTGTCGCGCGAGATCTGAAGGGCATCGCGGCGCCCGACAGGCGCGCGACAGGCTCTCGAGGAAGGACCGTCATGATCGTGCTCGTCGCCGATGCGTTCGAAGACTCGGGGCTTGCCGCGCTGCGCGAGGCCGGTTGTACGGTGCGTTACGAACCGGCGCTGAAGGAGGCGGCGCTCGAGGCCGCGTTGCGTGAGAGCGGCGCAGAAGTCCTGGTCGTCCGTTCGACGAAGGTCACCGAAGGGATGATGGCCGCATCGTCGCTCGCCCTCGTCGTGCGGGCCGGCGCGGGGGTGAACACCATCGACGTGCCAGCGGCCAGCCGGCTGGGCATCTATGTGTCGAACTGTCCCGGACGCAATGCCGTGGCCGTCGCGGAACTCACGATGGGCCTCATCCTGTCGCTCGACCGGCGCATCCCCGACAACGTGATGGACCTGCGCGCAGGCCGCTGGCGGAAGTCCACCTACGCCAGAGCCGACGGGCTGGCCGGCCGTACGTTGGGCGTGCTCGGCGCCGGGGCCATCGCCTGCGAGGTGATCAGGCGCGCAGCGGCGTTCGACATGGCCGTGGTGCTCTGGAGCCGTCGGTTCGACGGGCAGGAGGGCGAGCTGACGGCCGACGCGCTGCGTTCGCTCGGGCTCGAGGAGGCCGCACGTAAGGTGTCGCTGACGTGTGCCGCCTCGCCGCAGGCGGTGGCGGCCCGCAGCGACGTGTTGAGTGTGCACCTGGCCCTGTCGGAGGGCACGCGCGGGCTCGTGGGGCCTGCAGTGCTCGGGGCGCTGCGCGAGGGGGCGATGTTCGTCAACACGTCGCGGGCCGAGGTCGTGGACGCCGAGGCGCTCACCGCCGCGGTGCGCGACCGTGGCCTCCGCGTCGCGCTCGACGTGTTCGCGCAGGAGCCTGCGGGCAGCGAGGGCACCTTCGACGACCCGATCGTGGGGCAGGGCCTGGTGTACGGCACGCACCACATCGGCGCGTCGACGTCGCAGGCGCAGGAGGCCATCGCCGCCGAGACCGTCCGAATCGTGACGACGTTCGCGCGGACGGGCCAGGTGCCCAACGTGGTGAACCTCGCCCGGCAGTCTCCGGCGACGCACCGGCTCATCGTGCGGCATCGTGACCGTCCCGGCGTGCTGGCCCACGTGTTCGAGCAGTTGCGGACGCACGCCATCAACGTGCAGGAGATGGAGAACGTGGTGTTCGCGGGTGCGGAGGCCGCTGTGGCGCGCATCAACCTGGATGCGGCGCCCGGGGCGGCCGTGCTGGACGCGATTCGGACGGGGCACGAGGACGTCCTGACCGCGGACGTGGTGGCGCTGTAGAACTGGGGTCAGACCTGACCCCACCCCGAAATCCGCGACATAATACGAGGCTGTCGCCGTCCGGCGACCGGCTTCATTCCGTGCTTTCCCTCCAGAGGACTGATATGCCCACCACCGCCCGTGTCTTCAACTTCAGCTCCGGCCCTGCCGTCCTGCCCGAGCCCGTCCTGCTCGAGGCCCAACGCGACCTGTATGCCCTCCCTGGCGTCGGCATGTCGATCCTCGAGATCAGCCACCGCTCGAAGCCCTTCGACCGCGTCATCCAGGAGGCCAGGGCCGACCTGCGCGACGTGGCGGGCATCAGAGACGACTACGAGGTCCTGTTCCTCCAGGGCGGCGCGAGCCTGCAGTTCTCCATGGTCCCGATGAACCTGCTGCCCGCTGGCGGCAGCGCCGACTACGTCATCACCGGCAGCTGGTCGCAGAAAGCGGCCAAGGAGGCCAAACGTGTCGGCACCGTTCGGGTGGCGGGCACGACGGAGGCCGAGAATTTCGCGCGCATCCCCCGCGCCGACGAGTTGTCGTTCGACCCTGCCGCCGCGTATGTGCACGTGACGTCCAACAACACGATCTTCGGCACCCAGTGGCCCGCGTTCCCCGACACCGGCAACGTCCCGCTGGTCTCCGACGCCTCGTCGGACATCCTCAGCGCCCCGCTCGACGTCTCGAAGTTCGGGCTCATCTACGCCGGTGCGCAGAAGAACCTGGGCCCCTCGGGGGTCACCGTGGTGATCATCAGGAAGGACCTGCTCTCCCGGTCCGCGTCGTCGCTGCCGACGATGCTGAACTACGCGGTGCATGCCGAGAACGAGTCGCTCTACAACACGCCGCCCGCCTTCGGCATCTACATCCTGGGCCTCGTGCTCAAGTGGCTGAAGTCTGAAGGCGGACTCGCCGCCGCCGCCGAACGCAACGCCCGCAAGGCCGCCAAGGTCTACGCCGAGATCGACAGGACGGGCTTCTACACAGGCCACGCGGCGGTCGATGCCCGCTCGAAGATGAACATCACCTTCCGGCTGCCCAGCGAAGACCTCGAGAAGGCGTTCGTGAAGGAGTCGACGGCGGCTGGACTCGACGGCTTGAAGGGCCATCGGTCGGTGGGCGGGCTGCGCGCCTCAATCTACAACGCGTTTCCGGAGGCCGGCGTGGACGCGCTGGTCGAGTTCATGCGCGAGTTCGAGCGCAGGAACGGGTAGCGTGCACGTGCCCCTCCCACTCACGCGCGCGATCGTCGCGTTGGTCGTGGCCCTGACGGCCACCGCGCAGCTGCTGGCACAGACGCCGGACGGAACGCGCCTCGTGCTGGTGCTCGACCCGCAACAGGCGCCCATTGCCGATGCAGTGGTGAAGCTCGTCCCTGCGGGCACGACGGACCGGCCCGCCGTGGCCGAGGCACGTACACGCGACGACGGGCGCGCCCAGCTGCCGGCGGATGCCACCGGCGGCCAAGGACTCTCACTGGTCGTCGCGGCTCCGGGCTTCGACGAGGCGACCGAGCCGTGGGCGACCGGAGGCGCGTCGCCGCAGGTGGTGGTGCTGCGTCCGGCCGGGCTCGTCGAGCAGGTGTCGGTGACCGCGGGCCGGCGCCCCGCCCGCGGGGCCGACCTGCCTGCCGATGCCACCATCGTCCAGGCGCGTGACATCGAAGGCGTGGCCTCCGCGACCCTCGACGACGTGCTGCGGTTGACGCCGGGGTTCTCGCTGTTCCGCCGCAACTCGTCACGCAGCGCCAATCCCACGACGCAGGGCGTCACGTTGCGCGGGCTGTCGGCGTCAGGTGCGAGCCGCACCCTGGTATTGGCTGACGGCGTCCCGCTCAACGACCCGTTTGGCGGGTGGGTGAGCTGGACGCGGGTGCCCGCTGCCGCCGTCGAGCGGGTGGAGATCGTGCGTGGCGGGAGCAGCGATCTGTATGGCGCGGATGCCGCTGGCGGCGTGATTCAGGTGGTCACCGTGCAGCCCGGGTACGCGCCGTCGGCCCGGGTCCTGGCGGAAGTCGGGACGCAGGAGACTGGCCGGGTGTCGGCGCTGGCGTCGGGCGGCGTCGGCGGTTGGCGCCTCGGGACGTCCGTCGAGGGCGCCACGACCGAAGGCGGCATCCCCATCGCCCCAGAGGTACGGGGCCCGATCGACACACCGGCAGGCAGCGCCTCGCGCATCCTCACGCTGTCGGCGTTGCCACCGGCCGTTGGCGGGTGGCAGGCGACCGTGCGGGGGAGTGTGCATTCGGAGGATCGCACCAACGGCACGCCGCTGCAGGACAACGACACCAACCAGCGTCAGCTGGCCGGCGACGTCGCCGGTCGGTTGGGCGGGGGCGACGTGCGCGTGCGGGCCTACCTCGGTGGGCAGGGATACGACCAGGCGTTTTCGGCCGTCAACGCCACGCGGACGTCCGAGAACGTCACGCTGCGTCAGCAGGTGCAGTCGACGATGTCCGGTGGCAGCGCCGAGTATCTCGGGGCCTCTGGGGGCGTGACCTGGATTGGCGGCATCGACCTTCGGCGTGTGGAGGGCGACCTCGCGGAACGCCCAGCCGCGGGGGGTGTCAACGAGGCCGAGGGCACGCAGACGCAGACGGGCGTGTTCGGGCAGGCCACGTGGGCGCCGGCCGCGCAGTGGCTGGTGGTGGGCGGGGTCCGCGCCGATCGCATCGCTACCGACACGAGCCTGGTGGGCGAGGTCACGCAGACCGCGTTGTCGCCCAAGGCGTCCGTGGCGTGGGTGCCGCGTAGCGACACGACGCTGCGGGGCAGTGTGTATCGCGCCTTCCGTGTGCCCACGCTCAACGAGCGGCTGCGCTCGTTCAGGGTCGGCAACGTCATCACCCAGAACAACCCCACGCTCGAGGCCGAGAGCGTCGTCGGCGCCGACGTGTCGTTGCAGGTCGAGCGTCGAACCCTGACGGGCCGGGTCACCGGGTTCGTCACGGAACTCGACTCGGCGATCACCAACGTGACCATTGCGCGCACGCCGACGCTCATCACGCGTCAGCGGCGCAATGCCGGCACCATCGAGGCCCGAGGGCTGGAGGCGGAGGGCAGTTGGCGTCCCTACGCGCCGGTTCGGGTGGGAGCCTCGTTCACGCTGACGCGTGCGCGGTTCAGCGATGCGGTCGAGCCTGGGCTGGCCGGGCGACGAGTGCCGCAGGTGCCGTCCGTGCAGGGCGCGGTGGACGTGCGCTATCAGGTGGACACGGCCACGGCGGTGTCGGTGCAGGCGCGCTGGTTCGGCGAGCAGTTCGACGACGACCAGAATGCGTTCGTGCTGGAGGACGCGTGGGTGGTGGACCTGCTCGGCGAACGGCGACTGACGTCCCGGTCGCGTCTGTTCGTGGCGGTGGAGAACCTGCTCGACGAGGACTACGATGCGGGGCGGACGCCGCAGCGGACGGTGGGGTTGCCGCGGCGGGTGCGCGCCGGTGTGCGGGTGAGCTTCTAGGGCTGGGGGTCAGGTCTCGATTCCCAGCGTTCTGCACGGGGTGGCCCCGCGGCTCGCCGGGGC
>JAEZDP010000494.1 GCA_023418055.1 Acidobacteriota bacterium | reverse complement strand
CGCCTGGGCATCGGCGATGCCGGCCGCCGTGGCGTCCGCGCGCGCGGCTCGGTTGCCCATGGGGACCGTGACGCTGAGGCCCAGCGACGCATCCACGAAGCGGTGGCCCGCGGCGTTCCGCCAGGTCTGTCCCCACACGCCCTGCAGATCGTCGGCCACACCCACCGTCAGGCCGGCAAAGGGCACGACCTGGTTCGGGTTCTCACGGCCGGCCAGTCCCCTCAGCGTGTAGCCACCCACGATGTCCACCTGAAGTCGAAGCCGATCGGCCGTCAGTTCGACGTCCAGGGCGGTACGGGCCGTCTGGGCGTCGGCGTCCGCCAGTTCGGGCCTGTTGTCGAGGGCCTCGGCAACGAGCACGTCGATCGCCTCGAGCGGCGGCGGTGGCCCGGGGTTGTCCAGCAGTTGCAGCGGCATCGACCACAGCGCGTCGGCCACATCGCGCGCCATGAGCAGTTTGAGGGCCAGTTCGGCTCGGGCCATGGCCTCTCGTGCGGCGACGACGGCCATGTGTCTCGAGGTGACCGCGGCGTCGGAGGTCGCCAGGTCGGCTTCCGCAGCCGTGCCTGCCTCGATCCTCACCGCCGTGTCGCGCCGCTGTGCGCGGGCAAGCGCAAGCGCGCGCTCACGGACATCGACCTCACCGCGAGCCGCCGCGGCGCTCCAGTACGCCCGCTCGACCGCGGCCACGACGTCGGCGACTGTCTGTCGCAACTGCGCCCGCGTGCGCGTCGTGTCGATGTCCGCCAGACGCAGGCGCTGGCGCGCGGCGTGCGTCCGCCGACCCTGCATGAGGGGTTGCCTGATCTCGATCCCGGCCGCCGCCTGATAGGCCGGCGTCAGGAGCGCGAGCACGTTGTTGGTCCTGTCCACCGAGGCCGCAACGTGACCGGTGAACGACCCACCGCTCGTCAGCAACTTCGACCAACTCGTCGATGTGCTCACTCCCGGCGTGCGAGGCCCCAGTGCGCCTGCGGGTGCCCCGGAGAACAGGGTGTTGAGCGGGTCGGTGCGCGAACGGACGCGACTGTCGATTCTCACCACTGGGTCGAATGCGGCCGCCGCGCGCTGCTCCGCTTCGATCGCCAGCCGTACCGCATCACGCTGAATCGAGATGTCCGGGACCAGGGCCACCGCTCGTGCCCGCGCGTCGTCGAGCGTGAGCGGAAGAGGGGTCTGGGCCTCGCTGGACCACACCGGACACCAGAACGCGGCCCAGAGCACGGTCCAGCGCAGTCGTCGTGCCCCCCGGCTCACGTCTGACGCTCCTCGGCGCCTGCAAGCCGCTGCAGCCGTGGGTCGATGGCGTCCGCCATGCGGTTCCACTCGGCCACCGTGGTCTGGCGGATGGCGGCTCGTTCGGCGGCCGTGAGTGCCCCGCCTGCACTACGCGCGATGTCAGCCAGTGTCGCCTCAGGCTCGAGGCCGAAGCGCACGCGCGACGCTTCATCCGTCAGGAGCCGACCGATGCACTGTTCAACTGTCCCCTGCGCCATTGGGCTCTGCCCTCCCGCCCGATAGCTACTCACGATCCGCGCCGCTTGCCGGCCTCACGCCCGACGACGGTCACGAGGGCGCCAACGTCCTACAGGTCAACAGCTTGCGTGCGACCAAAGCGTTGCATCTGCCAGCAGCAGGGGCGTGGAGGCGTACACACATTGCCCAGATCCGCGCAATGTGCACGGATTCAGCCGGTTCGGCTGCGCTGAATGGACGCGGGGAACAGCCGGGTGACGTCAGGTGTCGAGGCCGTGGCGCCTCAGCCGTACATACAACTGCGACCGGGTCAGGCCAAGTCGGGCCGCCGCGCGGGTCTTGTTGAAGCGGGTCGTCTGGAGGGCCTCCGCGATCAACTGCCGCTCCATCTCCGGGAGGGCCGTGGCACGGAGGCTCGCGGCGTTCATCGGGGCGGGTGTCGAGTCGGCGCGGCGCGCGGGCTGCAGCGAGAGATGGTCCGACGTGATCAGGCCCCCGTCGGCGAGAATCGACGCGCGCTCGAGCACGTTCCGCAGTTCGCGGACGTTGCCGGGCCAGTGATACCCGAGCAGCACGGGTCGCGCATCGCGTGACAACCCGGCCGCCGGGCGGGACAGGTGCCGGCCGATGTCCTCGAGCAGGGCGTGGCTGAGCGGCACGATGTCGTCGCGGCGTTCCTGCAGCAGGGGCAGGTGGATCGCGAAGATCGCCAGGCGGTAGTAGAGATCGTCGCGGAAGCGCCCCTCAGTGACCAGCCGCATCAGGTCCTGATTGGTGGCGGCCACCAGGCGGACGTCGGCGTGTCGCGGCCGCGTGCCGCCAAGTCTGAGGAACTCGCGTTCCTGCAGCACGCGCAGCAGCTTGGCCTGCGCGCCCGGCGACAGTTCGCCGACCTCGTCGAGAAACAGCACACCGCCCGCCGCGCGCTCGATGTGGCCGGGCCGGGATTGGGCCGCACCGGTGTAGGCACCCCGCTCGGACCCGAACAACTCCGACTCGATCAGCGCCTCCGGGATTGCCGCGCAGTTGATGGCGACGAACGGACCCGCCGCCCGGGGCGACGCGCCGTGGATGAACCGGGCGACGACTTCCTTTCCGGTCCCGGATGCCCCTGTGAGCAGCACCGTGGTGTCCGTCGGGGCGACCTTGGCGGCGTCGGCCATGACGCTCCGCCAGGCGGGTGCCTCGCCGACGATGCGCCTGGGAAGCCGGCCGAGCGCGACGAGTTCTTCCTGCAGCACTTCCACGTGCCGCTCCAGCATCTGTGCCCGCT
>JAEZDP010000422.1 GCA_023418055.1 Acidobacteriota bacterium | reverse complement strand
CTCGGCCGGCATCTTGAAGTCCACGAAGCGATCCTCGGGCAGCAGCTTCCCGTTGCCGAGCAGCATGCCCTTGTCGCCGATGAAGATGCACGACCGCGCGCCCCAAGCCTCCACCCAGCCGGGCGGTTTGCTGTCGCCCTGGTGCCACACGAGTTTCAACGCCGGCTGATCGCCGACAGCCGCGTACTCGTACGTGGCCTTGAGCGTGGCCGGAGCGAGTTCCTTGTGGGGCTTGGGCACATTGGGCGACTCGGCCTGCACCGTCAGCGGCGCCAGGTAGCGGCCGGCCTTGCCATCCTGCCGCCAGAGATCGAGCACTGTGTAGGGCACATCGTTGTCGTGCGAGCCCAGGTCACTCATCGTGCCGTTGCCGAAGTCCCACCAGCGGTACCAGCGGGGCCCGGGAAAGTAGGTGGCGTGATACGGACGCGCCGGTGCAGGCCCCAGCCAGAGGTCGAAGTCGAGGTGCGGCGGCACCGGCATCGTCTCGGGAAAGCGATCGACGATCTGAATGTCGTTGTAGAAGCCGTGCGGCCTGTCGAACTTCTCGGCCGACTCGGCCCCCTGGAGGCCCCAGGCGCGGTCGGCCCACACGTGCACCTCGCGCACCGGCCCGATGACGCCCGTGTCGAGAATCTCGCGGATGGTGCGACGCGCTTCGAGGGCATGGCCCTGATTGCCCATCTGTGTGGACAGCTTCGGATACCTCGCCGCCGTCTCGCGGATGAGGCGCGCCTCCCAGATGTTGTAGGTGAGCGGCTTCTCGCAGTACACGTGCTTGCCGTGGGTCAGCGCCAGCCACGTGGCGAAGACGTGCGTGTGTTCGGCGGTGGACACCACCACGGCGTCGAAGTCGTTGGGACGGTCGAAGATCCGCCTGAAGTCGGTGACGGCACGCGCCTTCGGGTAGCGCACCGACGCCGAGTCGAGCGTCTCCTTGTTGATGTCGCACAGCACGGCGACGTTCTCGTCGGGGTGCGGGCCCGCGGCGGCGGCCGCTGCCGGGCTCAACTCAGGCCCCTTGCGCGGTGGGCGGTCCGGATGAATGGTCAGCTCGTTCAGGCTCGCGTTGGCACGGCCGCCGGCGCCGATGAACGCGATGTCCAGTTTGCTGTTGAGGTTCCTGCCGCGGAGGATGGCGGGCGCTGCCGCCATCAGTCCGCCGGTGGCGATGGCGCCGCTCACGAACGTTCGTCGTGAGATCCCGGGCGTCTGCCGGCTGTCTCTGGTCTTGCTCTTCATGCGTGCTCCTCGCCCGCACGCGCTGGGCGAGTGCAGGGCTGGTGTCCGTGAGCCTGTATTCTCACGTAGCTGCGCTGCACGCAGCAAGCACGCCGCCCGCTCAGGGCTCTTGTGGAGGCTCGCGGTCGCGGGGGCTCGTGCGTTCGGCACCGAGCCGGGCCGCTCCACTGACGACGAGGGCGCCCGCTTCGAACCGAATCACCGGCGGCTGCGCGACGGCATCGATTGCCGCGTCGCGCACGGAAACCCCGGTGGTCCCATCGTTCGCGGCCGTCGCCCGTGCGTCCTTTGCGGCCATGTGTGCCTCGGCGACGAGCATGTTGGCGAGTCGCTCGCTCACGCGGACTTCCCCATCGATATGTGCCCCCGCCAGCCACCCGACGAGTGCTTCAGCACTCAGGGCAGGAGGCCGGTCACCGCTGGACCGTACGTGACCCGGGGCTGCGGTTGCGGGCGCCGCGCCCTCGAACGACACCCAGGCCACGCCGTCCTCGGTCGTCACGCTCGTCACCGTCACCATCGACGCGACGTCGGCCAGGCCGAGGTCGGACAGCAACAGCTTGGAGTCGAGCCGCATCCGCGTGCCGTCGATCCGGACACCTCGGGGGAGCGTGGCAAACACCGGCGCCAGCCACGAGAGGGCGCGTGCCACGAGGGATCCCTCGTCGAGGGCTGCGTCGACGATGCCATCCGGGGTCGAAGGAGAGACGTGTACACGAAGGCGAAGCGGTGTGGTGAAGCCGAACACGCGCACCTCGGCCGAGACGGCCAGCACGTTGTCGGCGAGGATGCGCACGCCGACCGTCTCGAGCGGTGCCGGCCATCGCGACTCGGCCAAGGCCGTATCCACGAGAACCTGGCGCACCGGCACTGTCGCGTGGACGTGCGAACCGGCGAGGCCTTCGAAGCCTCGCCGGCGTTCCTCGGCGAACGCGGCATGGAGCCGCGCCTGCAGGTGCTCTAACATCCGCGACTACAGGACGTTGGCGCGCGACTGAGGTTCGGACCCCTTCGACGCGGCGCCCGTGCCCTCGACTTCCTGCACGAAACTCTGCGCGGCAGTACGCACGCGCTCCTTCACCTCGCCAGCCGCTTCCTCGGCGGCGTGAGTGGTCTGCTCGATCAGCGCGTCGCGGGTGGCCCCCATCGTCTGGTCCTCGAACCGGGTGCGAGGGGTCGAGAAGCCGAGTGCGAGACCGACCGCGAGGGCGGCGGCACCGACGGCGAGCGGGTTGTCGTCCATCCACTCGTCGAACTCGCTCGTCGTGCGACGCCGAACCGACCGCCACTGCTGCTGCACCTGGTCGGTCAGCTCGTGCGCGGTCTCGCGTGCCTGGGTGCCGGCGCTCCGGGCCTTGTCGCCCAACTGCTCGCTCCACTCGCCGGCGCGTTCGCCGAGGTCAGACACTGCGCGCCGGGCGTCGTCCATGGTGCGTCCGGCGGTGTCGCTCATGCCGTTGGCTTCGCGGCCACCATCGCGGTAGCGAGGGGTGTAGTCATCGGCATAGGGACGCGAGGCCTGACCGCGGTTCCGCCACGAGGGTGAGCTGCTGTCTCGCTGCATCAGCAGATAACCGAGACTGGCCGCGGCCATGGCCGTCGGCAGCGGGTGCGCGCGAAAGACGTCAGTCCAGTTGCTGTGACCGTTGGTCATGTCCTGTGCTCCTTGGTAAGAGGTCGCCCGCGACGAGATGCCACGGTTCGTATAGACAGATCCCGGACCCGACGGGCCGAAGGCGGCATCGCGTCTCGGGGCGGCATACCAGTCGTTGCCATCGAGCAGGTCGCCTGCCGGCTCGCGCCGCCTGAACCACGTCGTCGCGCCGACCAGCCAGACGACGCCGGCGCCCAGGAGCGCGCTGACGACCGGATGCGTGCGCACCTCGCGCACGACGGTGCTGGCGGTGTCACCCGCGCGGTCGGCCACCTGAGACGCCGTGTCGCCCGCCGATGCGACCAGGTCCTTCACGCGACCCACGGTGGCCTCGTGCACCGAGTCCTTCGCCTGTTGCACGACGTGCTGCGGGCTCAGGCGCTCCTGTAGTTCCTCGATGGTGCGGCCCATGTCCTCACGGGTACGCTCGATCGCCTCGCGGATCTCCTGCGTGTCGTCCGACGCCACTGCCGGCGCAGGCACCGGCGTACGCGGCGGCGTCATCGTGCTTCGTTCTTCAGCCACTGTGCCGTCTCCTTCACTGAATGGATCGTCGCGTCGGGTGTGAGGTGTTGCTGCTGCAGCTTCTGCGCATGGCTGCGAATCAGCACGGCTGC
>JAEZDP010000409.1 GCA_023418055.1 Acidobacteriota bacterium | reverse complement strand
ACGCCATGGTGCGCTGGGCATTCGCCACCGCCATCGAGGCCGACAGGCCGAGCGGCACCGGCGTGAAGTCGCGTGACAGCGCCCGCCGCTTCAGTTCGTCGAGATCCTGACCGCCCATGGCGAGCAGCGCGCGCGCCGCGTCGCGCGACAGCCACCCTTCGATGTTTGCGCGGTCCCTGTTGCCGTTCTCGGTCACCAGGTCGAGGCGCTCACCGAGATTGCCCTGCACCACCGAGAAGGGATAGCCCGCCGGCTCGGTCTCGTGCACGATGAACACACCCGCCGCGCCACGACGGGCCGCCTCCTCGTACTTGTAGGTCCACCGTCCGTAGTAGGTCATCGCCCGCCCGCCGAACACCGCGTCGTCGAGCGTCGCTGGGTCGGAGGCCTTGGGCACCTGCGGGTCGTTAACGAGCACGACGAGCGTCTTGCCTTTCACGTCGACGTCCTTGAAGTCGTTCCAGTCGAACTCCGGAGCGTCGACGCCGTAGCCGACAAAGACCACCTCCGTGTCGTCGATGCTCGCGCCGTCGGCAACGTGCCGACTCCAGGCGACCACTTCGTCCTTCCAGGCGAACGTGCGTCGCTCGGCGCCCTTCGTGAGGGTCAGCGGCTGGCGTTCGGATGGCGTGAGGCCGACCAGCTTGACGTCCTGCACGTAGGTGCCGTCGGTGTTGCCGGGCTGCAGGCCGAGTGCCTTCAGCTGGTTGACCAGATACTCGACGGTGCGCTCCTCACCCGGGGTGCCGGGCGCACGCCCCTCGAACGCATCGGACGACAGCGTCCGCGTGTGCTCCAGGATGCGCGCGGCGTCGATGGCCGGCAGTTGTGTGAGCGGCAGGACACCCGCCTCACGTTCGGACGACTGGTCGGCGCCGCCGGCACAGCCGGACGCCACCGCAAGCACCATCAGACCCAGCAATGTAGGAGTACGCACGCCCCGCATGATACTGCGGCCTGTACGCCCGGTCAGGGGCGCCCCGGCTGATCCTTCCACATGCCTTTCAGGTCGAAGAGATGCACGAGATGCCGCAGCAGCAGCTGCTCGCCGGCGCCCACCTCGATGCGGGTGCTGGCGTCGGCACCGTAGCCGCCGTAGGCTGCTGACCGCACGTCGGGCAGGTAGCCGGGCCACGTCCCGCCCGCGCTCCAGGTGTAGCCCCAGAAGAGCGGCACCGCGACGTCGGCCTGCTCCTTCCACATGCGCTGCAGCCGATGCATCGGCTCGCCGGGGACGGCGGCAATCGCGACCTGCCCACCGACGAGCACCGTGGTGATGCCCACCTCGATCGTTCGCGACGCGTCCCAGCGATCGGCGAACGTCAGCACGTCACTCTTGCTACGGACGGCGTCCTCATTCGCGTTGATGGGCTGCACCTGCGTGCGGGCGCGCATCACCTCGCCAGCCAGCAGTCGTCCAATCCTGTCCACCTGGGCGAAATCCTCGGCCTCGTCTCCGGAGCGCCCCTGAAAGAGCGGGTTGATGTCGCCGGCGCCGCCCTGCACGAACATCACCTGCGTGCCAGGCAGTGCGTCCTCCACAGTCGCCTGCACTACGCCGGGGAAATCGGCCGACACCTTGCAGTTGGTGGAGCCGAGCACGACGGCGTGCATGGCGTAGTGCACCAGCAGGGCCTTCGGCGTGCCCTGCGTGTCCTCCACCTGCAGCAGGACGACCTCGGGATCCACCGGGCCGTAGGGCACGCGCTCGAGGTTGTCGAACAACGCCCTCGCCCGTCCGTCCTCACGCAGGAGCAGCCGGTTGTACCCCAGTTGCAGGGCGCCGCGCGCCACGCCGAGGCGTGCGTCGAACATCGTCCTGCTGGCCTGTGCAATCGCGTCGAAGATCTTGCGTTCGACCTCTGCCAGGTACGTGCGCGCCTGGTCGCTGGCCGCCGGTGCGCTGCCGAAGGGCAGGAACGACGGCGCCGAATGGGTGTGCGAGGCCGCGAGCAGCAGCGTGGGAATGCCGAGCCTGTCGGCCACCTCACGGCGCAGCGTGTCCGACACCAGGCTTCCGAGGTCCGCCGTGACGAGGGCGATGCGGGTACCGCCGCCTTCGAGCACCAGCACCTTCGCCATCAGCGGGTCATGCGTGCCATTCGAGGGACCGCATTTCCGGTTGGCGTAGCCGTACATGGGCATCGACTCGACCGGCGTGATGTCCACACGTGCGACACCAGCTCTGAGCTGATCGGCGGCAAGCGGCGATGCGGACAGCACCCACGTGCACAGGACGACGACGAGACGCGTGACCGTGATCAATTGCTCCTCCATCCACGAGTGCGGCCGCCGCCCAGGCCCGCACGGCCGCCTACTGTCGCACCGCCTATGAGCGCCGGTCTGGTCCGACCAGCAGGTCGCGAAGGTGGGCCGGCTGCGACCGCAGGTACTGGTTCGGCGCCTGCACCCGCGCGCCGAAGTGGGCGGCGGCATGCCATGGCCAGCGGGGATTGTAGAGGATGGCCCGCGCAAGGGCGACAAGGTCGGCATCGCCGTTCGCAATCACGGCGTCGGCCTGCTCGAACTCGGTGATGAGGCCCACCGCCACCACCGGCATCGTCGTCGTCTGCTTGACCGCGCGGGCGAGCGGCACCTGATAGCCCGGGCCCACGGGAATCTGCTGGGCGGGCGACAGGCCACCGCTCGACACATGGATGCCGCCACACCCGCGGTGCTCGAGCGCCGACGCAAATGCGATGGTCTGCTCGACGTCCCAGCCTCCAGGCACCCAGTCGGTGCCCGAGACGCGCATGGTCACCGGTCGGTCGGCGGGCACGACCGCACGCACGGCGTCGAAGACCTCCAGCGGAAACCGCATCCGATTCTCGAGGCTGCCCCCGTACTCGTCGTCGCGCCGATTGGACAACGGCGACAGGAACTCGTGCAGCAGGTAGCCGTGCGCCCCGTGCAGCTGGATTGCCTCGAAGCCCAGACGGGAGGCTCGAACGGCGGCGGCGGCAAACGCCTCGCGAAGGTGCGCAAGCCCTTCGCGGTCGAGGGCGACCGGCGGGTGATCGGTGTCGTTGAACGGCGCGGCCGATGGTGCCACGGTCTGCCAGCCGTCAGGCTCGGTCGGGTGAATCTGCGTACGCCCGAGCCAGGGAACGTGGGTGGAGGCCTTCCGGCCCGCGTGTGCGAGTTGGATGGCCAGTGGCATGGCCGACCAGCGACGGACGCTGTCGAGGACTCGCCCCAGCGCCGCTTCGGTCTCATCCGACCAGAGCCCAAGGTCGCGCGCCGAGATGCGCCCCTCCGGCACGACCGCGGTCGCTTCCAGCGTGAGCAGTCCGGCGCCAGAGAGCGCGAGATGGCCGAGGTGAATCAGATGCCAGTCGGTGGCCTTCCCGTCGTCGGCCGAATACTGGCACATCGGCGCGATGACGATGCGGTTGGGCAGGGTGAGTGCGCCAACCGAGAAGGGCGTGAAGAGATGGGCCGTGCTCAAGGGGAGGTCCTCGGGGTTGCGAGACGTGGGCCAGGCCGTCAGTGTGAAGGCAACACGACGAAGGCCCCGGCCGGCATCGCCACGCCGTTCACCAGCACGTCGACCGCGTGTGTGCCGGCGCGCGGGACACGGGTCGTGTGCACGGCCAGCGAGACCGAGGTCCTGAAGACCCGGGC
>JAEZDP010000412.1 GCA_023418055.1 Acidobacteriota bacterium | reverse complement strand
CCTCGTGTCCGAGGGCATCGATTGGTTCGAAGCCTGCGGCTCCGAGCCCACCGTCGTGCCGTTGACCGTCGCCTAGCGTCCGGCGTGTGGCGTGTGGCGTGTGGCGTATGGCGTATGGCGTATGGCGTGTGGCGTGTGGCGCCACTCACGCCGCATCGCGTAAGTGCGTGCGCACGTTCTTCGCCAGCAGCGTGTCGCGCGTGCTGACACGCGCCTGCTGGACGTGTCCACGATGCGCGGCCGCGTGTGCGCCATCCGTCGTCATCAGGGCCGCGGCAAAGTGCAGCGCGGGGTCGTCGTTCACGACGCGCAGCACGGCGGTCAGCAGGGTGTAGCCGTCGAGATCGCCCGCCGCCGTCGAGAGTGCCCGCTTGTGCGTGCCGAGCTGCCGGTAGGTCTCGGCCAGGTAGCCGACGTCGAAGAGCGCCATCGCCTCGGTGCGGGTCTCCGGCGCCTTCGACGTCCGGGCGCGCAGGGCCTGCAGCAAGGCCCGCGCGGCGGCCGCATCGTCGGCAACGTATACGGTGGCGCGGCGAAGCGTCTCCATCCTGACGAGCGTTGGCGTGGCGGGCGTCAGGAGCGCCAGCGTGTCGGCGACGAGCCGCGACCTGTCGTACGACGGGTCGATGGACGACCACCCGCCGTCGGCCGGTCCGATCGGCAGCGATCGTGCGGTGCCGATGTCGAAGGGATGGCAGATGAGCGGAGGTCCCGCGGCAGCCGCCGACGGCAGCAGCAGGATGACGGTGGACAGCGCAAGGGAGTGAAGAGACGGAACTCGCATCATGAACCTCCTGCGCACGACAGGCGTGCGTCTGCAGGAGGGACGTGACCAGCGCGGGTCCGTTAACCGGCGCCGAACCTGACGCCCTGGTCATCCCGTCAGCGCACGCGGCGCCAGTCGCGCAGCCAGAGGCGCCACCAGTCACGCGAGCCGTAGCCCAACGTCTCCCACCAGGCGTCGAGCATCGCGCGGTTGCCGGCAATGATGCCGTCGCGCGTGACCTCGTCCGGCGGCGCGAGGCGCGCGGCAAGGGCGTCGAAGACGCGGGTGCGGTCGGCGGCATCGACACGCGACAGCAGGTGCCACAGCGTCAACGCGTCGCCTGGGGACGCATGCGCCAGGATGGCCTCCAGCGCGGCACGGCGCGATCCGGCGTGGCGTGCCGTCTCGAAGGCCTCGACGGCCGAGGCGAGGTCGGGCGTGGCCGACACGAGCACCGGAATTCCCGGACCCGCCTCGGCATGCAGGCCGACACGTGCGCCGGCGGGCACGAAAGCCTCCCGCGCTTCAGCGTCGATGAGCCCCACCCAGCCCGAGGTCACGCGCAGGTGGCCCCGGCCCGCCTCGTCCAGTGTCAGCGTGTACGCACAGCCGAGATCGACGGCCGTCGCGACCGGAGTGGTCACGACCACCTGCCCGGGCGGTGCCCAGATCATCGCGTCGAGCGTGCCCGATGCCAGGTGCAGGTGCTGCGCCGCGGCGTCGGCGCGCGTGACGCGCACGCGCGACCGCGGGGCGATGACCACCCGACCGGCCTCGCCCACGTCGAGTCGCGCGGACGAGACGTCGTCGGTTTCGATCCAGCGGCCGGGCGACACGGTGAGCGGCGCCTGGAGTGGTCTCGCCTCCACGGTCGGGGCACCCGTCAGCGGCACGAGCGCCCAGCCCTCTGCATGACTTCGCGAGTCGGTCGGCTCCACAGGGCCCATCCAGGCCACGCCGAGGGCGAGCAGTCCGACTGCTGCCGCTGCGGTCACCGTCGACGACCAGCCGGGCAGCACCGGGGCAGCGTCGACGGACGCCGGTGACACAGGCGGCCCCACGTCGCTCCGCCGATGCACCGCGTAACGTGCCAGCAACTGCTCGAGCGCCTCGACGTCCCGGTCGACCGGTCCCTCCCGGTTCCAGAGGTACTCGTCAGACATGAAGACCTCCACCGTCCAGCAGGCCGCGCAGCAGCTTCATGCCCCGGCACAGGTTGACGCGCACCGACCCAGGGGTGAGTCCCGTGCGCTCGGCGATTTCGGGTCCGGTCATGCCTTCCACCAGACGCAACATGAGAGGTTCGCGATATGGCGCCGGCAGCCGTCGGATGGCCGCCAGTGCCTGCGCCGCGCGGTAGTCGGCCTCGGCCGACGCGTCGGCACTCGCCTCCTCCAGCGCTTCGTGCATCGGGCGGGCCCGCAGGTGGTCCACCGCGACATGGCGCGCCATGGTGGCCAGCCAGCTGCCGAACGCGGCCGGCTCGTGCAACGTGCCGAGCAGCCGCCACGCCTTGAAGAAGACGTCCTGCTGCAGATCGTCGGCGTCGGCAGGAGACACCCGGGTCAGGAGGATGCCGTGCACCATCCGGGCGTAGCGGCGGTACAACTCGTCGAACGCCGCCGCATCGCCGCGTCGGGCAGCCTCGACGACATGGCGCAGGTCGGCTTCACGCGCGACGACCGCCGCCGGTGTGCCAGGTGCGACGAGTTGGAGGAAGTGGTCCACGCGCTCTCAGCATGGACGGACATGACGGCGTACGTGTTAGCAGGCCTCCCGTGTCCTGCGGGTGACCTGCGACCTCCGCCCTGTGGCCGGGACGACCGCCTAGCTCGTGACCGTCACCGGCACGCCGACGATGTCGGTCGCCGCCTCGGGGGCCTCGACAAAGGCCCACGCGTCACGCTGCTCGAGCAGTTGCGCCCCGAGCGCGGTGTGCAGGGCGTGTCCGCCGCGGTTGGCGACGACGTGGCCGATGATCGGATGCCCGACGAGCGCCAGGTCGCCGATGGCATCCAGAATCTTGTGGCGCACGAACTCGTCGTCGAAGCGCAGGGTGTTGTTGAGGATGCCGGTCTCGCCGAGGACGATGGCGTTGTCGAGCGACCCGCCAAGCGTGAGCCCTTGCTGACGCAGCATCTCGAGGTCCTTGAGGAAGCCGAACGTGCGGGCCGGCGCCAGTTCCTCGGCAAACGAGTCGGGGTCCACCACCACCGAGCGCGTCTGATGGCGCAGCAGCGGGTGGTCGAAGCTGATGGTGTAGCTCACGCGGAAGTCGTCGGAGGGATAGATCGCGATGTGCTTGTCACCGCGCGCCAGACTGAGAGGCCGGAGAACCTTCAGGTAGCGCCGCGGCGTGTGCAGCTTGCGAATGCCCGCTTCCTGGATGAGATATACGAACGGCGACGCGCTGCCGTCCATGATGGGCACCTCAGGGGTCGTCAACTCGATGGCGACATTGTCGACGCCCTGCGTGACGAGCGCGGCGAGCAGGTGTTCGACCGTCTCGACCGTCGCACCGGCAAACGACAATCCGGTTGCGTAGTTCAGGCTCGCGACGTGTTCGATGCGGGCAGGAATCTCGAGGCCGCCAAGGTCGGCGCGCCGGAAGCGGATGCCGAAGTCAGCGGGCGCGGGGCGCAGCGTGAGGGTGACACGATTGCCGGAGTGGAGGCCGATACCGGCACAGGTGATGGAACGACGAAGGGTCCGCTGCGATGTCATTCAGCTCTCGTGGTCATTGGTCTCGATTCGTGCCGCCGGGCATCAGGCAAGCAAACCGTGTTCCGTTTGCGTGAAATTTCGGCGAAAGCTCACAAATCGCTCTCCAATAACGACTTGACCTCGAAAGGCCGGTTTCGCACGCATCTCGCCTGCAGAGCGACTGTAGTCTCGATGACACGCTCTTCAGTGGACGCAGTGTGGCTTCCTTACCACAGGTGTCTCGGCGCGGCGCCCAAGAGACTGTAGGGCATCGCACGGTTTCGCGCCAGTCGCACGTCATGCGCGACGGGCTGCTGCTCGAGGGGCTTTCTTCACGCGACGGGCCGGAGTCGTCCCCGACTCCAGAATTTCCGCGAGAAAACGTCCGGTGTGCGACCCCTTCGCCCGGGCGACCTGCTCAGGGGTTCCTTGTGCCACGACCCGCCCGCCGCCGCGTCCCCCTTCAGGGCCGAGGTCGATGACGTGGTCGGCCGACCGCACCACGTCGAGGTTGTGCTCGATCACGACAACCGTGTTGCCCTGATCCACCAATTGGTGCAGCACCTCCAACAACTTGGATACGTCTTCGAAGTGCAGCCCCGTCGTCGGCTCATCGAGGATGTACAGGGTGCGTCCCGTGCTGCGCCGCGACAGCTCCTTGGCCAGCTTGACCCGCTGCGCTTCACCGCCGCTCAGTGTGGTCGCCGACTGGCCGAGTTCGATGTAGCCGAGCCCGACCTGCTCGAGCGTGCGCAGCTTGTTGGCGATGGCCGGAAAGCTTTCGAGCAGGGGCAGCGCCTGCTCGACGTCGAGGTCGAGGATGTCGGCAATCGACTTGCCGCGGTAGCGCACGTCGAGCGTCTCGCGGTTGTAGCGACGTCCCTTGCACTGTTCGCACGTCACGTACACGTTGGGCAGGAAGTGCATCTCGATGGCCGTGACGCCATCGCCCTGGCACCCCTCGCAGCGGCCGCCCTTCACGTTGAACGAGAAGCGGCCTGGCTTGTAACCCCGGGCCCGCGACTCGGGCAGCATCGCAAAGAGGTCGCGAATGAACGTGAAAAGGCCGATGTAGGTCGCGGGGTTGCTACGGGGCGTGCGTCCGATCGGCGACTGGTCGATCTGGATCACCTTGTCGACGTGCTGCAAGCCCTCGATGCGGTCGTGCACACCGGGGTCGTCACCTGCCCGATACAGGTCGCGCGCCAACCGCTTGTAGAGGATCTCGTTGACGAGCGTCGACTTGCCCGACCCGCTGACGCCGGTCACGGCGATGAAGACCCCCAGCGGGAACGTCACATCGACGTCCTGCAGGTTGTTGTGCCGGGCGCCGACGATGCGCAGTGCGGCGCTGCTCACGCGCCGTGCCTCGTCCCGCGGCTCGACGCTGCGTTCGCCGCGCAGATACCGTCCGGTGATCGACGCCGGCGCACCGGCGATGAGGTCCGCTGGCGTCCCTTCGAAAAGCAGCTCGCCGCCATGTTCCCCGGCGCCGGGGCCGAGGTCGACGACGTAGTCGGCCTTGCGGATGGTCTCTTCGTCGTGTTCCACGACCAGCACCGTGTTGCCGAGGTCGCGCAGCCGCTCGAGCGTCGCGATGAGCTGCCGGTTGTCACGCTGGTGCAGCCCGATGGACGGCTCGTCGAGCACGTACAGCACGCCGCTGAGGCTCGAGCCAATCTGCGTGGCGAGGCGGATGCGTTGCCCTTCCCCACCAGAGAGCGTGGCCGCCGATCGGCTCAGCGTGAGGTAGCCGACGCCCACGTCGTTGAGGAAGCGCAGGCGTTCGCGAATCTCCTTCAGGATGCGGCTCGCGATGAGCGCCTCCCGCGCCGTGAGTTCCATCGCGTCGAACACGTCCACGGCTTCACTGACCGGCAACTCGGTCAGCGTGTCGATGGTGTGTCCCTTCACGCGTACGGCGAGACTTTCGGCCTTCAGGCGAGCGCCCCGACAGGAGGGACACGTCGAAAGGCTGCGGTACGCCTCGAGGGCCTCGCGCTCCGCCCACGATCCGTCGTCATAGCGGCGTCGCAGGTTGGGCACGAGCCCTTCGAAGTCGACCCCGAACGGGTCGTTGCGGGCGCCCTTCTTGCGCTTGGCGACGGGTGCAGCCGTGCCGGCGCCCTCGAGCAGCACCGTGCGCTGCTTCTTCGTCAGCTTCCTGATGGGCACGTCAGGGTCGATGCCGTGTACGTCACGCAGGCGCGTGAGGGCCTCGGCCAGCAGGGCCGTGTCGCCCCGCGCCCACGGCTCCACCGCGCCGTCGGCCAGAGACTTCGATGAGTCAGGGATGATGCGTCCGGGGTCGAAGTCGTACACCGCCCCCAGCCCCTGACACGTCTGGCACGCGCCGTGGGGCGAGTTGAACGAGAAGGCGCGTGGCGTGAGTTCCGGCACGCTGATGCCGCAATCGGCGCAGGCCAGCTTGCGCGAGAACAGGCGATCCCCACCGTCCCACGTGTTGATGACGACGAGGCCGTCGGTCAACTGCAGTGCCGTCTCGATCGACTCGCTCAGCCGGCGCTCCATGCCAGGCTTCACGAGCAGGCGATCCACCACGACCTCGATCGTGTGGTTGCGGCGCTTGTCGAGGACGATCTCGTCTTCGAGCGCACGGGTCTCGCCGTCGATGCGGGCACGGGTGAACCCCTTCTGCCGCAGCGCCGCCAGCTCCTTCTTGAACTCGCCCTTGCGCCCGCGCACGATGGGCGCCAGCACGTTGAGCCGCTCGTCCCCCGGAAACTGGCGTGCGAGGTCGAGGATGCGGTCCACCGACTGGCTCGCGATGGGCTGCCCACACTTCGGGCAGTGCGCATGCCCGAGGTTGGCAAACAGCAGGCGGAGGTAGTCGTAGATCTCGGTGACCGTGCCCACGGTCGACCGGGGGTTCGAGGCCGTGGTCTTCTGCTCGATGGAGATCGCCGGCGACAGCCCGTCGATGAGGTCGACGTCGGGCTTCTCCATCTGCTCGAGGAACTGCCGGGCGTAGGCCGACATCGACTCGACGTACCGCCGCTGTCCCTCGGCGTAGATGGTGTCGAAGGCCAGCGACGACTTCCCGGAGCCCGAGAGGCCGGTGATGACGACGAGCCGATCGCGTGGCAGATCGACGTCGATGTTCTTCAGGTTGTGCACACGGGCGCCGCGGACCGAGATGCGCTCGTCGAGGTTCATGCGTCCTTTGCCGGCGCCCACCCGGGAGCGCCCAAACCTCGATCCTATCAGGAAGCAAGGAACCAAGGAACCAAGGAACCAAGGAACCAAGGAACGAAGGAACGAAGGAGAAAGGAAGAGGTTACCGGGGCACGAAGGCGCGGCGTCCCGTGACCCCCTGCCCTTCGGTGATCTGGTACTTCGTACCGGCCGCCAGGGTGCCCACCCGCTCCTCTGCGCCGCTCGGCCACCATACGACGACGTCCTCCAGCGCGGCGGCTGGGCCAAGGCCGAAGGTGAGGGTCAGTTCCGACTGCGACAGATAACTCGAGCCGGAGCGCACATGACGCGAGACGCGGCGTCCCGCCACCGTCGCCGATACGCGTGCGCCAATGGCATCCTGGTTGGCGCGCACCCCCCGCAGCCGCAGGCGCACCGCACCGGATCCGCCGGGCGTGTCGTTGCGATACAGCCGTGCCGGCCCACCGTTGGTGGTCACGAGCACATCGAGATCACCGTCGCCGTCGATGTCGGCAAACGACGCGCCGCGCCCGATCTTGGGGTCGGCAAAGCCGCCGCCCACCTGGGGCGCGATGTCTTCGAAACGCCCGCCTCGGTTCACGAACAGATGCGGCGGCAGCGCGTGTGTCGGCTGGCCCTGGCCGCGGGCCAGCGCCGCGTCGAGATGGCCGTTGACCACGAGGAGGTCGAGCGCGCCGTCGAGGTTCACGTCGAAGAAGAAGCACCCCCACCCGAGCGTCTGGCGCGTGACGCGGCCGATGTCGCCCTGCGGCGCCGTGTCCACGTAGAACCCCTCGTCGCGCGGCATGTAGAGGCCCACCATCTCGTTCGAGAAGTTCGTCACCGCCACCGAGGGCCGCCCGCTGCCATCGATCTCGGCGGCATCCACGCCCATGCCAGCCCGGGCCCGTCCGTCAGCGCTGAAGGCGAGCCCGCTCTGCATCCCGAGTTCGGTGAACGTGCCCGACCCGGTGTTGCGGTAGAGCCGGTTGGGGACGGTGTCGTTGGCCACGAACAGATCGGGCCAGCCGTCCTGGTCGTAGTCGAGCAGGGTCACCCCCAGCGCCTTCCCGGTCACGTCGAACAACCCCGACGTGGCCGTGACGTCTTCGAAGCGGCCGCCACCCCGGTTGCGGAAGAGCCACGAGGTACTGCCCCGATAGGCCTGCGGCGTGCAATAGGCCTTCTCACCGCTCTCGGCGCTGCAGAACAGGTCGGTGCGCGGCGACCACTGCACGTAGTTGCAGACGAACAGGTCCACGAGTCCGTCGCGGTCGTAGTCCACCCACATCGCACACGTGCTGAAACCGCGGCGGTCGCCCAGGCCGCTGAGCGCGGTGATGTCCTCGAACCTCGTGCCCCTGACGTTCCGGAACAACCGCACGCCGCCGACCGACGTCACCGCCAGGTCGGTGAAGCCGTCGTTGTCGGCATCAGCGGCGGCGATGCCCATGCCGTAGCGCAGGCCCTCGATGCCTCGTGTCGCCGCGGCCGCCTCCGAGGCCGACACCTCGAGGCCGAGCGCCGCAGTCGCGTCCTCGTAGCGTCCACTCCCGAGGTTGCGGTAGACCGTCGCCCAGCGGCGGGCGTCTCCGCTGCCAGGCAGCAACCCTTCGACCAGCACCAGGTCTTCGCGGCCGTCGTTGTCGATGTCCACGAAGGCGGCACCGGCACCCAGCGTCTCGGGCAGCAGTTTGGCGCCGGCCGCGCCGTTGTGGTGCACGAAGGTCACACCCGCAGCGGCCGTGACGTCGCTCATCCGCACGTCGGAGCCGCGCTGCGCCTGGAGCGTGAGCGTCACGGCACACACGCAGGCGAGTACGACGACGAGGGTAAGGTAGGGCCGGCTCTCCGCGCCGGCCGGCGGAGCGGCAGATGGACGGCTCGGAGAGCCGTCCCTACCGGATGACAAGGCCCTTGCGCACGGCATAGAGCACCAGTTCGGCGGCCTTGTGCACGCCCAGGGTGCTCATCAGGTTGGCACGATGGACGGCGATCGTGTTGACGCTCAAGCCCAGGATCGCGGCGATCTCCTTGTTCGACTTCCCGTGGGCGATGTACTGCAGCACCTGCTTCTCACGCTCTGTCAGCTTGTCGAACGTGTCATCGTCGGGCTCGTCGCGGTCGCGCAGCGCCTTGATGAGCACGCCCGACAACTCGGGGCTCAGATACTGCTGGCCCTGGGCGACGGCGCGCACCGCCCGCGTGAGGTCGGTCTCGAGGGCGCTCTTCAGGATGTAGCCCGAGACGCCGGCGTCGAGCGCGCTGCGCACGTACTGCGCATCCGAGTACATGCTGAGCACGAGCACCTTGGTGTCGGGCCGCTCGCGCAGAATCTCGCGGGCCGCCTGGATGCCGTTGGCATCCGGCATGGCCATGTCCATCAGCACCACGTCGGGACGCTGCTGCTTCACGAGTGCGACGCCTTCTTCCGCGCTGCCGGCCTCTCCGGCCACCTGCAGTCCGGGGTCCTCCTCGAGGATGCGCCTGAAGCCCTGACGCACGAGCGCATGGTCATCGACGAGGACGATCCTGATGATGGGAGGCATGGGCGTATTATGCGCCGGGCGGCTGAGGCGGCACCCGCACGGCCACCCGCAGGCCGCCGAGATCCGCACGACCCAGGACGAGGCGTCCGCCCATCAGTGCGGCGCGTTCCCGCATGCTCGTGAGGCCGAGCCCCGTCCGCAGCGCCTCGACGTCTTCGCTGCCAGGGGGCAGCCCCTGCCCATCGTCGTCGATCTCCACGGAGAGACCGTCGGCCGTCGAGGCCAGCGACACACGCACCTCCGACGCGCCGGCGTGCTTCACGATGTTGGTCAGGGCCTCCTGGACGATGCGATAGAGGTGCGTGGCGATGTCGCGCGGCAGGTGCTCGAAGCTGCCGGTGGTGACGACCTCGACCTGCAGCCCGTACTGACGGCGCACCAGATCCACGTGGGCCTGCACGGCGTGCTCGAGCCCAAAGTCGTCGAGCACGACGGGGTGCAGCGCCCGCGACCGGTGGCGGATGCCGTCGAGCACCTGCTGGGCCAGCGCCTGCACCTCGCCGATCTCCGTGGCGATGGTGGCGGCGGGCACGGCGTCGCGCTCGACGTGCCGCCGGATGCGGGCCAGGCCGAACCCGGTGGCCGTCAGCAGCTGTCCGAAGTCGTCGTGCAACTCGCGCGCGAGCGACGCCTGGACGTCTTCCTGCAGGCGAATCATGCGCCACGACAGCGCCCGCCGCTCGGCCGATACCCGCTGCATTTCACGGATGCTGCGGCGGATGGCGGCGATGACCACGCCGCCGGCCACCACCAGCGCGGCGACCAGCCCGAGGTTCAGCCACAGGATCTGCCGCTCGACGGCGTCGTACACGGCACGTGCCCGCGCCGTGGCCGCGTCATCGGCCTGCGTGTTGGCGATGAGCAACTGCGAGACCAGATGAGACAACTCGGCATGGCGTGCCGTGGCCTCGTCGGTGAGGATGGCCCTCGCCTCAGCCTCGCGTCCAGCATCAGCCGCGTCGAAACCGCGCGAGAGCGTGGCCCAGAAACGGTCCACGGCGGCGTCGAGCTGCGCGGCCTGTTCGGCGGGGCGCGTCACGGGTGCGAGATCACGCTCGCGGGCGAGCGCCTGCTCGAGGTCGAACCGCAGGCGGTCGAAGGGCCCCCGCCAGGCGGCCAGTGGGTACGGCTCGACGTTGCCGGTCATGTCGCGCAGCGTGTCGGCCAGCGTCGACAGGTTCGTCTGGATGCGTATGAGCTGGAGGGAGTCGAGCCGATGGCGCTCGGTGAGCGCCACCTGCTCGTCACGTAAGCGCGTGATTTCCCGACGCGCGTAGGCCGAGGCGCCGATGACGGTGGCCACGGTCAACAGCAGGCCGGCGACGAGCCACAGCACGGGCGAGCGGATCACTGCCGACACACTACTCCAGGTGACGGCCGGGCAGGGCCGGTCGCCGCCTCGTCAGGCCTGCGCCAGCGCTGCGGTCAGCCCGCGCATGTAGGCCAGCGACTCCTTCATGCCGACGACCGGGTCCTTGGCGTTGATCTCGTACTCGAGCGAGACGTGCCCGTCGAACTTCGTGCGCACGAGCTCCCTGAAGACGCCCGCGACGTCGAGGACGCCCTTGCCCACTTCCACCTGGCTGTCGCGGCTGGTCTTGTCGGCCAGGTCCTTGATGTGCAGGTCGAGGAGGCGCGGCCCGGCCTGCCCGACCGCCTTCACGACGTCGGCGCCCGCGCGCACGGCATGGCCGATGTCCATGCACACGCCCATCCGGGGGTCGCGTCCTTCGAGGCGCTTCAGCACGTCGGAGGGCGCCGGCCACCACTTGTCCTCGGTACCGTGGTTGTGGATGGCGATCTTGATGTCGTATTCCCTGGCGAGCTTCTCGACCGTGTCGAGCGTCTCGGGCGCCGGCGAGCAGACCATCAACGGGAACCCCGCATGTCTGGCGTACTCGAAGTCCTTGCGGATGTCGGCCTCGACGTCCTGCTTCCAGGTCAACGTGCCGCCGCCCATGATGGTGATGCCGGCATCCTCGAACGCCTTCCGGCCGGCCCTGATGGCCTCGGGCGAGTCGGTGCGGGAGAGGTGCACGTCCTTGATGGTGACGTACTGGACCCCCATGTCCTTGAGCGCGGCGATGGCCCGCTCACGCGAGAACGATCGGAGCGAGTAGGACGCCACGCCGATCTTCAGCGGCAGCGGACGGCCGCCCGGCGTGTTCGGATTGGCGGGCGGCGCTGCGCCCTGCGCGACCGGTGGCGCACCGGTGGCCATCAGCCGCGACGCCGGCAGCAACGGGAGCGCTGCTGCCGCGCCAGCGAGTTGGAGCATCCGCCTGCGGGACGACGAGTGTAGCCTGGCCATGTCGCACGTTCCTTTTCTGACGCCGCGCGTCCGGAAACGCGCCTGTGGTCTCGAAAACGCAACCATACCATGCGGATGGCCGCGTCCGGCGGTCTCGGTGAGCGCTGCCGGCTCAGGGCGAGAGCAAGGATTGCTGCCAGCCCCGCTCCGTCCTCTCGTAGACCTCACGATGGTGCAGCCGGAAGGCCTCCGCCTTCCAGAACTCGAGGCGGTCGGGCGAGAGCCGATAGCCGCCCCAGTGTGCAGGACGCGGGACGTCGCGCCCCTCGAACCTGGCCTCGACCTCGGCCACCCGGGCCACCAACTCCTCGCGCGACGCCAGCCGCTCGCTCTGCCGCGACGCCCACGCGCCCACCTGGCTGCCGCGCGGCCGCGTGGCGAAGTACACATCCGACTCCTCGGCACTCACCCGGGTCACCCGCCCTTCGACGCGGACCTGTTCCTCGGTCCACGGCCAGTAGAAGCAAAGGGCGGCCTGCGGGTTGGCGTCGAGTTCGCGCGCCTTCCGGCCGTCGTAGTTCGTGTAGAAGACGAAGCCGCGCGCATCGACGCCATGCAGCAGGACGATGCGGCAGGAGGGGCGGCCGTCGGGCGTACTCGTGGCCAGTGCCATCGCAATCGGGTCGAACGGCGCCGCCTGCGCCGCACGCGCAAAGACGGTCTCGAAGCGGGCAACGGGGTCGGACATGAGATGAAGATACTTCACGGTCCACGGTCTACGGCCCTCGGTCCACAGGTTGGGCGGATGCGGGACACGCGCGGCCATGCCGGTACGCCATCAAAAGAAAGGGCCCGGATTGCTCCGGGCCCTCTCCCGCGGTCGTCGTGAACCCCCTGTCCAGTCCGCCCGCACGCTCGGCGAAGGGATGTCCTTCGTTCCTTCGTTCCTTCGTTCCTTCGTTCCTTCTTTCCTTCGTTCCTTCAGAACCCGACGCGCATGCCCATCTCGAGACGTCGCCCGGGCATCGCATTGATGGGCAGCCCGAAGGTCGACGACGAGAGCACGGCCGAGTACCGGTTGTAGTTCACCGTGTTCAGCAGGTTGAAGGTCTGGACGTACACCTCGAGGCGCACGGCCCGCTGCTCGCCGCCCCCGGGACCGCCAGGCCCGCCGGGCCCGCCAGGGCCGCCGAACCCGCCGCCGCCGGGGC
>JAEZDP010000401.1 GCA_023418055.1 Acidobacteriota bacterium | reverse complement strand
CGTTGCAGTTGTTCGAGCAGCGCAGGAAACACGGCTACAGCTCCAGGAAGTTGCGCAGCAGCGCGTGACCGGGACCGGTCAGCACCGACTCGGGATGGAACTGCACGCCATGCATCGGATGGGTGCGGTGCCGCAGCCCCATCACGATGCCTTCGGGCGTGCGCGCGGTGATGACGAGTTCCTCGGGCCACGTCTCCGGCGCGACGACGAGGCTGTGGTAGCGCCCGGCGGTGAAGCCCTGCTCGAGGCCGGCAAAGACGCCCTGTCCGTCGTGTTCCACGACCGAGGTCTTGCCGTGCATCAGTACGGGCGCCGGCACCACTTGCCCGCCGCAGGCATACCCCATGGCCTGGTGGCCGAGACAGACGCCGAGCATCGGCACGGTCGGCCCGAACTGCCGGATCACGTCCACGGACACGCCCGCCGCCTCCGGCCGGCCCGGCCCCGGCGAGATCACGATGTGCGTGGGGGCGAGCGCGGCAATCTCGTCCAGGGTGATGTGGTCATTGCGTCGCACCTGCACCGTGGCGCCCAACTCGCCCAGGTACTGCGCGAGGTTGTAGGTGAACGAATCGTAGTTGTCGATGAGCAGGACCATCGGTCGGTCTGTCCTTACCGGAAGAGGTTCTCGGCCAGTTCGAGCGCCCCGAGGACGGCACGCGCCTTGTCGCGGGTCTCCTCGTACTCCGAGGCGGGGTTGGAGTCGGCGACGATGCCGGCGCCGGCCTGCACGTGCGCCACGCCGTCGCGCATGGCGACCGTACGGATCGCGATGCAGCAGTCGAGATTGCCCGCGAAGTCGAGGTACCCCACCGCTCCGGCATACACGCCGCGTCGGCGGCCCTCGAGCTCGGCGATGATCTCCATGGCACGAATCTTCGGCGCGCCCGACACGGTGCCGGCCGGGAAACACGAAACGAGGGCGTCGAGCCGGTCGGCCGACTCGTCGAGTTCGCCGACCACCCGCGACACCAGATGCATGACGTGCGAGTAGCGTTCGAGGGTCATGAACTGCGGCACGCGGACGCTGCCGTACGAACAGACACGGCCAAGGTCGTTGCGACCGAGGTCCACCAGCATGACGTGTTCGGCGCGCTCCTTCTCGTCGCGCTTGAGTTCCTCACCCAGGCGCAGGTCGTCCTCGTGCGTCCGTCCTCGCCCGCGAGTGCCGGCGATGGGATGCGTCTCGGCGTGGCGTCCCTCGACCCGCACCAGCATCTCGGGTGACGACCCGACGATCGACAGGCGCCCGATTCTGGTGAAGTACATGTACGGCGACGGGTTCACGTGCCGCAGCGCCCGGTAGACGGTGAACGGGTCGGCGGTGACGGTCACGTCGAATCGCTGCGACAACACCACCTGGTAGATGTCGCCCTTCGCGATGTACTCCTGCGCCGTGCGCACGGCGGACTCGAAGGCCTCGCGGCTGGTCTGCGGCCGGATGTCGAGCGGCGCCGCCCCCTCCCCGGGCGTGGCGACCGACGGCGTGCCGGGCCGCTCGAGTTCGCGCTGGAGGAAGTCGAGGCGGTTCACCGCGAATTGATAGAGCGTCTCGAGGTCCTCGTCCGGCGTGATGCGCGCGTTGGCGATGAGCAGGATGCGGTGCTTGACGTGGTCGAACGCCAGGATCGTGTCAAACAGCATGAACGCCGCATCGTCGGCGTCGGGGTCGGCCGACGGGTAGTGGGTCCAGACCTCGTCGAGCGCGGGCTCGAAGACGGGGGCGGCATCGTAGCCCACGAAGCCGACGGCCCCGCCGGTGAACCGCGGCAGCCCCGGCACGAACGGCGCGCGGTATTCGGCCATCAGCCGCCGGAGGACGGGAACGAACGGCTCGTCGAGTTCCTCCACCTGCCCCGCCCGTTCGAGCACGGTTCGCGAGCCCCTGGCGCGCAGCACGAGGAACGGGTCCTTCCCAAGGAAGGAATAGCGGGCCACCTGCTCGCCGCCCTCGACGCTCTCGAACAGGAACGCGTAATCGGAATGTTCCGCAACCCGCAGGAAGGCGGAGACCGGCGTCAGCAGGTCGGCCAGCAGCTCGCGGCAGACGGGCACGAAGGTGCCGCGGCGTGCGCGCTCGATGAACTCGTCGTAGGTGGTCTGAATCACTCCGGACATCGGCACTCCGTCAGGACACGAGGTGTGGGGCGTGGCGCGCGACGGCCGCGCGCATCACGTCGACAGGGGGAGGTACGTCGAACCAGCCGGCGCATTGCTGGGCGGCCTGCGTGACGAGCATCTCGAGGCCGCCGAGCGTCGACGCGCCCGCGGCACGGGCGTCGCGCAGCAGGCGCGTGTCGGCGGGGTTGTAGACGAGGTCGTAGACCAGGCCGGGACCGAGGGCCGCGGCAGGCACCGGCGATTCCTCGCGGGCCGGCGCCGTGCCGACCGGCGTGGTGTTCACGAGGACGTCCCAGTCGCGCGGCTGAGGCAGCCAGTCCACGAGACGGGCGCCGAGCGACTCGAGGGCACGCGCCTGATCGGGGCGCCGGGCCGCGATGGTGACGAC
>JAEZDP010000251.1 GCA_023418055.1 Acidobacteriota bacterium | reverse complement strand
TCGTATCCCACGTGCCCGATGGCCTGCATCTCCGCATCGTCGGTCGACGCGTGGTCGATGTGCAGCCAGAGGCCGGGCTCGAGGGCCTCGAGCCGAGCGGCGAGCTTCTCGGCCTTGACCGCCCCCGGATCCTTGCTCTCGTAGACGCGACCGATCGACTGCAGACCGGTGTCCATCGGCACGATGAGGCCGTACTCCGCCGACAGGCGCTTGACGATGTCGCGGACCTCGGGCGAGACCGACCCGAATCCCATGTGCTCCCAGGTATAGGAAATGCGCGGAATCATCCGCTTCGCCTGGTCCAGCTGCGCCCGAATCTCGCGCTCGACCTCGGGTAGCGACGGACCGGCCTCACGGATGCTCCGGCCGGAGGGGAACCCCGGACGCGGTGCGACGATCGGAAAGAAGTAGCCGTGCTCATCCACGAGCGACGGCGCATGGGTGAGGGGGCGCCACTTCACGCCTTCCCACTCGCTCGTCAACGCCAGGTGCACGCCGACGTCGAGGTCGGGATGTTGCGCGAGCAGACGCGCGGCCTCGGGCATCCAGGGGCCCGGAACGATCACGTTGGTCGTCGTCAGCACCCCCTGCGTGAACGCCTCGATGGTGCCGACGTTGATGCCGTGCGCGGCCCCCATGTCGTCGCCTTTGACGATGAGTCGGATCTCCCCCGGCGGCTGCGCGGCAGACAGGACGATGGCAGACAGCAGGAGGGCGGCGGAAGCGAAGGAGGTCTTCATGGGATGCGCGGCAGTCTAGCACCGCGCCAGACGCCGCCGTACCCGGACGCGGCGATGCCAACGTTGCCAACCGGTAGCGCCGTGCGTATGCTCGCAGCACCCCTCGGATCCCGGTCGCGTGCCCGCCTCTGTCGAGACCAGTCGCTCGTCGTCGCCTGCTGATCCGGTTGCGGCCGGAGGCGGAGTGGTGGCGTTCGTGGCGCGGACGATGGTCATGCTCGTGGTGAGCGTGCCTCTGGCCGCGGTGGGAATCCTGCCGGCGTTCTTCGCGACCCTGCTGTCGATGAACGATCCGCGCGTGAACGCAAACCTCGACATCTTCCTGACGCCGCTGCTGACGGCCCTGACAGGCGCGGGCCTCGCGGGTGCGATCGTCAGCTGTGGCGAGCGCTGGCGAACGACGTCGCGGCAGCATCAACGGCGCGCAATGTGGGCGTGCCTGGTCCTCGGTAGCGCCCTGGGGCTGGCGACCTACGCCGTGTTGGGGTGGGCGATGCCACTCGCGCTGCGTGCGCCGCTGTTTCCGGCAGGCCCGTCGTCAACGCAGGCGCTGGAGGTCCACCCGTTCCTGCTCACCAGCCCTGAACTTTTCGAGGTTCAGCGGGCGTTCCGGGGAGCCGGCGGGTTCTCGGTGAGAGTCGCGCAGACGCTGGAACTGCGGCTCTGGCTGGCCCTCAGCGTGCCGGTCTGGGCCCTGCTTGGCGCGGTGGCCATGCTCGTGGGGCGTCCGCGGCCACGCCTCGCCCGGCTGCTGCTCATCGCCGGCGCGGCCTTCGGGTTCGTCCTGCTCGCGTGCCTGCTCGCGATCGGACCTGGCTACACGCTCCGGCCGCCACGCCTGCCGATGTTCGTGGCGTGGGGACTGCTGAGCGTCGTGAGCGCGGCCAGTGCCTGGTGGATGCGCCGGCGGGGGCGTGACGACACGCGGCCCGCGGCTCCGGTCACGCTGGCACTCAACGATTCGACCACTTCTCCTTCGTGAGCTCCCACTCCGCCAGCAGGCTGTTGGCGGCATCCTGCGTGTCGGGGTCGCCTGGCAGCCGCTTGACACGTTCCGGCACGATCGCGCGGACGACGAGACGGTCGATGTCAGCGCGCAGCGCGGCGCCCTTGTCGAGGGTCATCGGCGCGCGGACCCAGGCGGCCACCGCAAGGTCCCAGGCCAGGTCGAGATCGCCGCGTGCCAGCGCGGCAGCCGCAATCCAGTAGGGTGCGGCCGACGAGTCGGGAAACTGCCCGAGATGGCTGGTCATGCGAAGGTCGATGGCGCGATAGAGCGCCTCGCGCTCGTCGGTCGGACGGGTCTGCGCGTGGCGGTCCATCGCGGTCGCCCACCAGTCGGCCAGCTGTTCGCGTCCGGCAGGCGAGAGCCACGTCACCTGGGCCAGGGCCGACTCGAGCAGCGCGGCGGCGGCACGGTAATCGCCGTCGAGGTACAGCGCCTCCCCGAGGCCGACGATGAGATCGACCTTGCCGCGGTCCGAGAGGCCGGTGGCATCCACGCGTCGCAGTGCCTGCCGGGCCTCGGCGAGGTCTTCCTGCTCGGCCGACGCGCGGTGGCGCTCGAGCAGCGCCCGCCCGATGAGGAGGTGCGCCTCGGGGTGGTCGCCCGGGCGGCCCGCCACCTCGCGGGCTTCGGCGATGGCCGCGTCGTAGTCCGCCTCGTTGTACAGCTGTCGGGCGCGTTCGAGGGGCTCGACGGGGGCCTGTGCGAGGGTTGGCACCGAGCCGAGCCAGAGAGCCGCTGCGAGCGCCGCGGTGGCATGCTTGAGGCTAAGCACTTTCATATCAATCAGTTCCCGCCATGAGATGGAAGGCCTCTGGTATAATCCGGCACCGTGGTCGAGCCTGTCATCCTTCCCCGCCCTGAGCATACGCTGTCTCGGAGAGATATCGATGCCGACGCGCTGAAGGTGCTGCACCGTCTGCACAGCGAGGGGTTTGTTGCCTATCTTGTCGGCGGCAGCGTGCGGGATCTGTTGCTCGGGCGGCGGCCCAAGGACTTCGACATCGGCACGAGCGCCCACCCGTATCAGGTGAAGCGGCTGTTCCGGAACTGCTGGATCATCGGCCGGCGCTTCCGGCTGGCCCACGTGAAGTTCGGGACCAAGACGATTGAAGTGGCCACGTTCCGCCGCCAGGTGCCGCTCGGCGCCGCGGAGCCGGCCGAGCCGTTGTCGCCGGAGCAGGACGTCGAGGGGGTCGAAGGCGCCGAGCCGGTCGTGGAGGCGCGGCCCATCGAGCGCGACAACGAGTTCGGCACGCCCGAGGAGGACGCGTTTCGCCGTGATTTCACGGTCAACGCGCTCTTCTACGACATCGGCACGTTGTCGATCATCGACTACACCGGGGGGCTCGACGATCTTCGCGGCCGCGTGCTGCGCTGCATCGGCGACCCGGACGTGCGCTTTCAGGAAGACCCGGTGCGCATGCTGCGCGCCCTGGTGCTTGCCGCCAGACTCGGCTTCACCGTGGACGAGGACAGCCTCGAGACCATCGGACGGAAGGCCGCGCTCATCACGCAGGCGGCGCCGGCGCGCCTGATGGAGGAGTACTACAAGATCCTGCGCAGCGGATCGGCGCGTGAGTGCTTCGACCACCTGGCCGACAGCGGCCTGCTCGAACACATGTCGCCGGAGCTGATGAACGACGAGGGACAGTTGACCGAGGCGTTCGAAGCCGTGGACGCCTACCGGCGGCGCTTCGATGCGGCACCCGAGGCGATGACCAACGCCGTCCTGGCCGGCACGCTGCTGGTGCCGCTCGGGCTCTTGCGCCGGCGGACGCGCCGGGACGCCGACGACGTGGTGCGCGAGGCGCCGACGCAGCTGGGGGTGATGCAGGTGGCGCGCCGCGACATCGACAGGCTGCGGCAGATTCTCGGCCTGCAGCGGCGCCTGCTCGACATCGAGGCGCCGGCGCGGGCGCAACGGGCGCTGCTCTCGCGCCCGGCGTTCCGCGAGACGCTGACGTGGCTCGACATCCACGGCCGTCGTCCCGAGGTCATCGCGCACTGGCGCGAGGTGATGGCCGAGCACGAGCCGGTACTGGCCGAGGCGGAGGCGATGGAGGCGGCCGACGGGGATGCGGCGCGTCGCCCCCCGCCGCCGGCCCCGCGGCGGGGGGGCCCGCGGGGGGGGGGGGG